>CAIUGU010000201.1 GCA_903898785.1 uncultured Pseudomonadota bacterium
GGCCGTGATCGCGGTGGCGACCACCCGCCAGAGCGGCAGCTCACCCTGCGAGACCAACGATCCGACCGCGACGAGCAGCAGCGTGCCTGGGAACGGCACCCCCACTGCGGCCAGCGACAGCGCGACGAAGAGAACCGTGAGCCCATACTCCGGGATCCACGCGAGGATGAGGTCGCTCAACGCGTACCCGGCGGGACGTCGGATGACGGCGGGCGAGGCGGCGGGCCGGGCACCGAGGCAGCGGCGATCGCAGCCTCCAGGCGTGCGCGCACCACCTCGAACGTCTCGCCACGTTGCAGCGCGAGCAGACGCAGCGGGCGGCGGTAATGGCTCCCGACAGGGATCCCGATCGCCTCCTCGAGGATCTCCTCGTCGACGTGGAACGCATGGGCGACGTGCCCCACGGTCATCCACGGCGCGATCGGGTCGTTGCGCATCGCCCGAAGCGAGACGGCGTGCTGAGCGAATCCCACGACCTGCACGCCCGCGAACAGCAGGGCGCCCGCGAAGGCAGCGACAATGAGCCACTGTCGCCATCCGAATCGGCGCATGACCGCAAGAGGGGACTTCATCGGCCTATTCTGCCGTAACCGCGCGCCAGGCGCCCGAGGCGGCCGGTCAGCGGTAGTTGCCGAAGTTGAGTTCCATACCCCAGTCCTCGGCCTTCAGCGACTGCATCACGGCCTGCAGGTCGTCCCGGCTGGGGCCTGTGACGCGTACAGCATCGCCCTGGATCTGGGCCTGCACTTTCTTGAGCTTCTGGTCGCGGATGTGCTGCGAAATCTTCTTCGCCGTGTCGGAGTCGATCCCCTGCACCAGATTCACGACCTGACGCACGGTTCCAGACGCCGCCTGCTGGGCCTCACCTCGACGCATGTTCTCGATGGGCACCTTGCGGGAGACGAACCGGCCCACCAGCACATCCCAGATCGACTGCAACCGGTACTCGTCGTCCGTGTGGATCGAGATGGTCCCGGCCCCACGGTCGTACTGAACCTCGACCGTCGCGCCTTTGAAGTCGTAGCGGCCGTTGATCTCGCGCAGCGCCTGGTTCACGGCGTTGTCGACCTCCTGCAGGTCGCACCCCGTAGTGATGTCGAACGACTCGTCCTTGGGCATGAGCAGCACCTCCCCTGACACCTACAGCATCCGAGGCGACTCCAACTGCTGCAAACGCACCCGACGAGGTGCCCCACTGAACGTTCAGTTGCCGGTGCTCAGCCCGAACAGACGGTTGAGCCGATCCAGTTCCTCTGCCTGCGCTGGCGACATGCCGTCGTCATCGTCGGCCGGCACGTCCATCCCCTCCGAGGGCACCATCAGCGGCGCATCCGCATGCGATGGCGCAGGACCGGCACCGACTCCACCCGCATAGCCGCTCAACATCGACTTGAACAGTCGCACCTCTGCCAGATGCCGCTGCTCCGAGGCCAACTGCCCCTGGAGCGCCTCGATCCGCGATGTCGTCGCCCGTTCGTCCTCCTCCGCCCGCCGTCGCAGGTCCAGTTCGTCACCCATCACGAGTGCCTCACTTCGGGGCCTTCGCATGAATGACCGCCCGATACCTGGAATCCTTACGCCCGAGACCGACGCGAGTCACTCGACACAGCCAAGCGCCGCTCGTAGCCCACCTGAAACCCGCGGGGGCCTACACATGGGACGCGGCACGGAAGGAAGGGCAGACTGATGGGAATTCTCGCGTGGATTTTGCTGGGACTGGTCGCGGGCATCCTCGCCAAGGCGCTGATGCCGGGCGATGACCC
>CAIUGU010000202.1 GCA_903898785.1 uncultured Pseudomonadota bacterium
CGAAGTGCGCGATCCGCCTGAGGCTGGCCTCGATGCCGCCGATGACGACGGGAACCTCGGCGAAGGCTTCGCGCACCCTCTGCGAATAGACGATCACCGAGCGATCCGGCCGCTTGCCGCCGATGCCTCCGGGTGTATACGCATCGTCGCTGCGCACCCGCTTGTCGGACGTATAGCGGTTGACCATGGAATCCATGTTGCCGGCAGTGATGCCGAAGAACAGGTTCGGACGACCGAGGCGCTCGAAGTCCCGGGTACTCTGCCAGTCCGGCTGCGCGATGATGCCGACCCGGAAGCCCTGCGCCTCCAGCATGCGACCCACGATCGCCATGCCGAAGCTCGGGTGATCCACATAGGCGTCGCCGGTGACGAGGACGATGTCGCAGCTATCCCAGCCGAGCGTCTCCATCTCCTCGCGCGACATCGGCAGGAACGGGGCCGTGCCAAAGCGGGACGCCCAGTATTTGCGGTATGAAAAGAGGTCGCGGGCGGACTGCATGGCCCGCGCAGTGTAACTCAAGGGGCCGTTCGGCGTTATTCGCCTGTGGACGCGAACAGGTTGCCGAACTCCTCGGCCGGCATGGGCTTGCCGAAGTAGTAACCCTGCATCTCGTCGCAGTGGTTCTGCCGCAGGAAGTTTACCTGTTCCTCGGTCTCGACGCCCTCTGCCACGACCTTCAGGCTCAGGTTGTGACCGAGTGCGATGATGGTGCGGACGATGGTGGCATCGTCGTGGTCGGACGCGATGTCCTGCACGAACGAGCGGTCCACCTTCAGGCGATCCACCGGGAAGCGCTTCAGGTAGCTGAGCGACGAATAGCCGGTGCCGAAATCGTCCACCGAGATCTGCACGCCCAGCTTCTTGAGTTCGACCAGCATGGCTGCCAGTTTTGCCGCATCGTGCATGACCATGCTCTCGGTCAGCTCGATCTCGAGATACCGTCCGTCAAGGCCAGTCTGGGCGAGGACGCTGGCAACGGTCTCGACGAGGTTGTCGTGCCTGAACTGTCGTGCAGACACGTTGACCGAGACCACGATCGGCGGCAGCCCGGCATCCTGCCATGCCTTGTTCTGCGCGCAGGCTGTCACCAGCACCCAACGGCCGATCGGAACGATCAGGCCCGTTTCTTCGGCGAGGGGGATGAAGCTGCCCGGCGGAATCATGCCCTGTTCGGGCACGCGCCAGCGAATGAGCGCTTCGGTGCCGATGATGCGGCCACTGACCAGATCGACCCGCGGCTGGTAGTGCAGCAGGAACTGCTGGCGCTCGAGCGCGCGCCGCAGGCGGCTTTCCATCTCGAGCCGCTGGGTCATCTGCACATTGAGGTCGTTCGTGAAGAAGCTGAACCCGCCGCCGCCCCCTTCCTTGGCGCGGTACATTGCCGAGTCCGCATTCTTGAGCAGTACTTCCGCGTCCCGGCCATCGGATGGATACATTGCGATCCCGATGCTGCAGGTCACGTTGAACTCGCCCTCCTCGATGACCCACGGCTCCGCCACCGCGCTCAGCACGCGTTCCATGATCTGCTTGACGATGATGTGGCCCGAGTCGTCGGCGATCAGCAGCACGAACTCGTCGCCGCCCAGCCGCGCAACCGTATCGCACTCGCGAACGCAGCCGCGCAGCCGTTCCGACATCATCTTCAGCAGCCGGTCGCCGAAGTGGTGGCCAAGGCTGTCGTTGACGAACTTGAAGCGGTCGAGGTCGACGAAGGCAACCGCGACCTCGGTGCCGTGGCGTTCTGCAGAAAGGATGGCCTGCTGCAGCCGGTCGTTGAGGAGCGACCGGTTCGCGAGCCCGGTGAGGGTGTCGTAGTTGGCCTGCTGTTCGATCCGGGCCTGGTACAGCTTGCGTTCGGTGATGTCCTCGACAGTACCTTCGTACAGCAGGATGTTGCCGTCGTCGTCGAATACGGCGCGTGCATTCTCCGAGATCCAGATGATGTCGCCGCCCTTGCGGTAGACCTGTGCCTCGAAGGCCGTGACAGAGCCCCGTTCCTTGATCTGGCGGACGAATTCCTCGCGGCGCGCCGAGTCGACATACAGCTGGTTGCGGATGTCCTTCAGCGAGTCCGTCATCTCCTCGGGGGAATCGAACCCGTATATGCGGGCCAGCGCCGGATTGGCGTCGAGGTAGTGGCCTTCGGGCGTGGTGCGGAAGATGCCCTCCACGGCATTGTGGAAGAGGCTGTGGTAGCGGCGTTCCGCTTCGCGCAGCGCGTGCACGGCTTCGCGGCGATCCGTGATGTCCTGGATGATGCCCTCGACGGCGGTGGCCTTGCCGTCTGCATCGACGATGCCGGTGCCTCGCTCCCACACCCAGCGGATCTCGCCATCCGCGCGGATCATGCGGTACTCGATGTCGAAGCGGCGGCGCTGCGCGATCGCGTCCTGCACGGCGTCGCGAATACGCTTGCGGTCGTCAGGATGCGTGAGCGTCTCGTACGACACGCGGTTGTTGAGCAGCAGGTCGTCGGGGTGGTAGCCCGTCAGGCGCCTGCACCCGTCGCTGACAAACTCCATGGTCCAGTTGGCGTCGTTCCGGCAGCGATAGACCATGCCGTCCAGGTTGCCGAGCAGCGTCTTGAGCATGCGCGTGTGCTCATGCGAGCCGGTGCTCATCGCAGGGTCGCGCTTCGTCCGGTCGCGGGCCGGGAACCTCCCTGTCAACATGAAGATCCGGGCCGTCTGGTCACCCGTCAACGGCGCATCTCCCCCGTGCTGGGAGGGTTGCGGATCGTCGGAGTGGGGATTCACGGCTGAGCTCATCTTGGGCGTTACCTGCTGCGGGGCATGAATAGCAGACCGGTCGACATAGTGTCGGCGCTTGATCACACTTTCTTGAGGCCGGGCCGGAATTTGTGAGTCGTTGGTCGGCCTGCGCTTGCCGGCTCGCTTGGGACACACCGGAGCAGGACGTGGCGGACCCGGAAACCGGAGCCTCCAGCGACCCCGCGGTGGGGTACTCTTCGTGTTTCAACCCGTTGAAAAGTGGGAAGTAATAGTGAAATCTCGTAGTGACGGCGGCATCGTCTATTCGACCGGGGTTGGCCGGGTGTGTCCTGGCTGCCTGCGACCGGTTGCCGAATGCGTCTGCAAGACGGCGAAGGCCGCAGAAGCCCGCAACGTTGCGCGGGGAGGTGCCGTGCGGGTCGGTCGCGAGACCCAGGGCAGGAAAGGCAAAGGGGTCACCGTGATCTCGGGCCTGCCGCTCTCGCCGGATGCGCTCGACCAGCTGGCCACGCAACTCAAGAAGCGCTGCGGGTCAGGCGGGACGGTCCGCGAGGGGCTGATCGAGATCCAGGGCGACCACCGCGATGTCCTTGTCGCTGAACTGAACCGCCTTGGCTGGGCCGCCAAACGGTCGGGAGGGTAGGCAGCAAGCCCAGTCGTCCCTGCTAATGACCGAAGGGCAATGCGTCTACAGCGCAGCGTGCCTGTACGGTAAACTCGCGGTAGCGATGCCGATCCCTCACGCCATGCGGGCCCTCATGCACTGGGGCGCTGGAAGCAGGGGAACGCAGGAGCCGGACTTACGCCTACCCCACGATTCGCACTGAACCTTTCATGCCCAATCTCAAGCTCCCGCTCTCGACCCGTGCCGACGGTACTGCCGGCCTCCGCCGCCTGCTGGCGCTGCCCGCTGTCCTGGTGGCAGCGGGCCTGACGGGCTGCGGCCTTGCCCCGACCTGCAGTGACGTCGGCCAGCCGTACCTCGCTGCCCGCGAAGTCCCGGCGCTCAAGGTACCGTCGGGGCTCGACGCGCCGACCCACGCTGGTGGCATGAATGTTCCCTCCACGGCAACTCCGCCGGCACAGCCCGCCGTGCCTGCGGCAGCCAGTGCCGGGTCATCCGGCAAATGCCTCGATGAAGCGCCGTCCTACTTCGGCAACGCCATTTCACCGCTCAGCCTGCCTGAGGAGATCGTGGCGATCTGGGCTGAGGCGTGGAACGAACGCAACACTGACCGGATGATGGCCGCCTATTCGCCGAATTTCGTGGCTCCCGAAGGCACAGCCAGGGAGGCCTGGCTCGAGCAGAGGCGTGAGCAGGTAGCCACCGGTCCCGTCCCGTCGCCCGGCGTGCAGGGCCTCAAGACGACCCAGCCGGCCCCGGACCGCAGGATTGCGACGTTCACGCAGCGCTTCGGGGGCAACTCGATTCGCCGTGAATTGACCTTTGCCCGCGAGGGCGGTATCTGGCGCGTCGTCGCGGAGCGGGTCCTCGAAGTCGAGTAGGGTGGGGCGCAACGACCTGTCCCGTCCTCGACCCCAGCCTCGCGAGTGCATCCATCCGTGACCGACGTGACTCCCGCAGCCACCCTTCCGATTGCCGTGCGCCTGCAGGCGGGCTCGGTTCGTGCCGCGCTGATCGACCGCCTGGAACGCTCCCTCGGCAAGGATCTCTCCACCGCGTCCCGCCGCGACCTGTACGACGCCTTGTCCATTGCCATTCGCGGGGAGCTGGCCGAGCGCTGGGTCGCGACGCGGCGTCGGGTCGCCCAGGCCCACGTCAAGCACGTGTCCTACCTGTCGATGGAATTCCTGCTCGGCCGGAACCTCATCAACGCGTTGTCGTCGCTCGATGCAGGCTTGATGGAGGAAACCCGTGACACGCTCAGGGCCATGGGCCACTCGCTCGACGACATTGCCGCCGAGGAAGAAGATCCCGGACTCGGCAACGGTGGCCTCGGTCGTCTCGCGGCCTGCTTCCTCGATTCGCTCGCCACGCTGGGCTACGCGGCCACCGGCTACGGTATCCGGTACGACTATGGCATCTTCACGCAGCTCATCGACGAAAATGGCGGCCAGCGCGAGCTCGCGAGTTCCTGGTTGCGCTATCAGAACTTCTGGGAGAACGGCCGTGGCAACGTCAGATACCGTGTCCGTTTCGGCGGGCGATGCCTGACGGCCAGGGACGGCGATGGCGTCGAGCGTCGGCAATGGGTGGATACAAGCGACGTCTGGGCGGTCGCCTACGACTTCCTGATCCCGGGCAATGCAAGTCCCACTGTCAATCACTTGCGCCTGTGGTCCGGGCGCGCGATCACGCCGTTCCGCATCGAGGACTTCAACGCCGGCAACTATGCGGCTGCCGTAGCCGACCAGATCGACGCCAAGAACCTCACGCGGGTGCTCTATCCGGACGACACCACGCCTCAAGGCAAGGAGCTGCGCTTCAAGCAACAGTATTTCTGCGTGAGCGCATCGCTGCAGGACCTGATCGCGCAGCATCTTGCCGAGGGCAGGATGCTGCTGCAGCTGCACGAGGGCGCCGCCATCCAGCTCAACGACACGCACCCGGCGCTTGCGATCATCGAACTGATGCACCTGTTGATGGACGATCACGGTCTGGCTTGGGACGCGGCCTGGAACATCACGCGCAAGGTATGCAGCTACACCAACCATACGCTGCTGCCCGAAGCGCTCGAGACCTGGCCGGTCGACCTCGTGGAGCGGGTGCTGCCGAGGCACATGCGCATCATCTATCGCCTCAACAAGGACTTCCTCGAAGAGGTCAGCGCCCTGTACCCGGGCGATGAGGACCGCATCAGGCGCATGTCGCTGATCGGCGAGAACGGGCACAAGCATGTACGCATGGCGTACCTGTGTGTCCTCGGCAGCCACCGTGTCAACGGCGTGGCCAAGCTGCACTCCGCGCTGATGCGCGAAACCATTTTCCGTGATTTCGCCGATATGTGGCCCACCCGCTTCACCAATGTCACGAACGGCATTGCCGTGCGGCGCTGGCTGAAGCAGGCGAATCCCGGTCTGGCTGCGCTGCTCACGGAAAAGAACGGCTCCGCGTGGGAGAACGATCTCGAGGATCTCGACCGGCTCAAGTGGGCTGCCGACGATGCGGTGTTCCGCGAGCGCTTCCGCGCCATCAAGCAGGCGAACAAGGTTCGCCTCGCGGCGCGCATCCTCGAGCTGACGGGAGTGGAAGTCGACCCGCGCTCGTTGTTCGATGTGCAGGTGAAGCGCATCCACGAGTACAAGCGCCAGCTGCTGAACCTGCTTTACGTCATCGTCCGTTACCAGCGAATCATCGCTGCCCCCGATGCCCCGGTCGTTCCCCGCACCGTCATCATTGCCGGCAAGGCAGCGCCCGGCTATGCGGTGGCGAAGGCCATCATCAAGCTGATCAACGGCGTCGCCCGCGTGCTGAACGCCGACGAGCGCGTGCGCGGCAAGCTCAGGTTGTGCTTCCTCCCGGACTACGATGTATCGCTGGCCCAGGAGATCATGCCGGCGGCGGACCTGTCGCAGCAGATCTCCACGGCGGGCATGGAGGCGTCGGGGACAGGCAACATGAAGCTCGCGCTGAACGGTGCGTTGACGATCGGCACGCTGGACGGCGCGAACATCGAGATCCGCGAGGCAGTCGGCCACGAGAATATCTTCATCTTCGGCATGACTGCTGCCGAGGTGGCCGAGCGCCGACGGCAGGGACACTCTCCCTCGAGCGTCGCCGCCGCACAGCCTGAGCTGCAGCGCGCGATCGAGCGCATCGCCTCCGGCGAGTTCTCGCGGGGCAATCCCGCCGACGCAAGGGCCCTTGCGGCGCGGCTGCTCGGTGACAACGAGCACTTCCTCGTCCTCGAGGACTTCGCGGCCTATGCAGCCGCGCAGGACCAGGTCGACGCCCTTTACGTCGATCAGGATGAATGGAGCCGCAAGGCGGTCATCAACACGCTGAGCATGGGACCCTTTTCCAGCGACCGGAGCATCCGCGAATACGCGGACGGGATCTGGGGAATCAAGCCGGTCCTGTAGCTGCTCGCCGCCTGCCCCCATCCGCAGCGGGCGCAAAAGCTACTGCCGTTCCCGCGCGCGCTGTATTCTTGCCCATTGTGGGTCGATTGCGGATCGCCCGCACCTCGTCGCTCAAGGCTCGCAGCTCATCGATGGCATCCTTACTGACTCAAGCCCAGGTCTCCGCGTTGATCGGCGCCACCCATCGTGAGCCGAGATCCTTGCTCGGCTACCACGAGCCGGACAGCGGCAACGGACATCCCGGGGAGGCACCGACCTGCGTCGTGAGGGTGCTGGAGCCGGAGGCCGAAAGCGTTGCCCTCTATTGGGAAGACGAGGAGCTGGGCCAGGCGCGACCGATGACACGCCTGCATCCCGGCGGCCTTTTCGAGTGCGTGCTCGCGCGGCGTCGCCCCTTGCGTCCGTATCTCCTGCGCATTCGCTACGCCAACGGCACAGTCGAGACCAAGCACGATCCCTACTATTTCGCCCCGCAACTGACGGAGCAGGACCTGTACCTGTTCGGCGAGGGCA
>CAIUGU010000203.1 GCA_903898785.1 uncultured Pseudomonadota bacterium
CCGGCACCGCATCGACATGCACGGCCACACGGGCAAGAACGTGGTCGTCTACGGCCAGACCGAAGTCACGCGCGACCTGATGGATGCCCGCGACAGCGCGGGCGCCAAGATCGTCTATGAGGCGGAGAACGTCAGCCTGCACGACTTCGACGGCGCAAAACCGCGCGTCCGGTACGTGAAGGACGGCAAGGCGCACGAAGTCGAATGCGACTTCATCGCGGGCTGCGACGGCTACCACGGCGTCAGCCGGCAGAGCGTCCCGGCGGGCGCCCTCAAGACCTACGAGCGTGTCTATCCGTTCGGCTGGCTGGGCATCCTGTCGGACACGCGGCCGGTCTCGCATGAGCTCATTTATTCGCATCACGAGCGCGGCTTTGCTTTATGCAGCATGCGGTCGATGAAGCGCAGCCGCTATTACATCCAGTGCTCGCTCGACGAAAAAGTGGAGGAATGGCCGGACCAGCGCTTCTGGGACGAACTGCGACGCCGGCTCGATCCTGAAGCAGCGGAGACCATGATCACGGGGCCGTCGATCGAGAAGAGCATCGCGCCGCTGCGCAGCTTCGTCGCCGAGCCGATGAAGTTCGGCAAGCTGTTCCTCGCCGGGGACGCCGCGCACATCGTGCCGCCGACGGGCGCCAAGGGCCTGAACCTCGCTGCATCGGATGTCCGCTACCTGTCGTGGGCTCTGATCGAGTACTACCGGAACGGCAAGTCGACCGAGCTCGATAGCTACTCGGACCGCTGCCTCAGGCGAGTCTGGAAGGCCGAGCGCTTCTCATGGTGGATGACGTCGCTGCTGCACAAGTTCCCGGACACCGGCGACTTCGGCCAGAAGATCCAGGTGGCCGAGCTCGACTATGTGACGAGCTCGCGTGCGGCGATCACGTCGCTGTCCGAGAACTACGTCGGGCTGCCGTTCTAGGGAAGCAGCCAGCCTACCTCACGCGCAGGCCGCGCACCGCCAGCATCGCAACGGCGAGCGGAATGGCATAGAGATAGTACAGCTGCCCGGCCTGCCAGCCACCGTCCACGAGAACGCCCGCCAGCAGCGGTGCGAGGATCGCGCCGAGTCGACCGACGCCGATCGCCCAGCCCATGCCCGTCGTGCGCACGGCCGCCGGATACAGCGCCGGCGTGATCGCATACAGCGAGACCATCGACGCGAAGATGAAGATGCCGCTCAGGAGTGCCAGCACGAACGCGAAGCCGAGCGTGCCCGAGAAATAGCCGTACGCGACCAGCGCGACGACCGTCAGCAACATGCTGAGCGAAGCCAGCCCCTTCAGTGGACCCTTCATCGACAGCCATGCGAAGACCGAGCCGCCGATGATGCCGCCGATATTGAGCAACACGCCGCCGGTGATGCCCTGCTGCGTGGACATGCCGGCCGCAACCAGCAGCCGCGGCGTCCAGCTGAGGACGAAGTAGAACCCCAGCATCACCATGAAGAAAGACGTCCAGATCAGCAGCGTGCTGCCGGCCCAGCCCCCGCGGAACAGATCAACGAGCCTCGCGTGCGGAACGGCAACGTCCTCGATGCGCGGCAACTCGGTCACGGTCTCGCGCTGCATCTTCCTGAGCAGGTGATTGAGCTTGTCGAGCGCTCCCTGCGGCCGGCGGGCCAGCAGGAAGTCGAGTGACTCGGGCAGTCGCGATAGCACGAACGGAATCATCAGGGCAGAAACGACGCCGCCGAACAGGAACACCGACCGCCAGCCGAAGCGGACGATCAGCCAGGCGGCGATGATGCCGCCGATGGTCGCGCCGATCGGATAACCCGTGGCCTGCATGCTGATCGCCGCGCTGCGCCAGCGGTTGGACGAATACTCGCCCGTGATGACGTTGAGGCTCGCGAGCATGCCGCCGATGCCGATGCCCGTCAGGACCCTCAAGGCGCCCAGCATCTTCGGACCGGTCGCCGCCGACGACAGCAGCATCCCGACGGTGATCAGGATCAGGCACGTGAGGATGAGCGCGCGGCGGCCGAAGCGATCCGCGAACGGGGCCAGGAACATGCTGCCTGCCGCCATGCCGAACAGCCCCGCACTCAGCAGGATGCCGACCTCGGCGCCGGACAGTCCCCACTCCTTGGCCACGTCGGACGCGGTGAACGCCATCACGAGGACGTCGAAGCCGTCCAGCATGTTGAGCGTGATGCAGATGAGTACGGCGACGACCTGGAAGCGGCTCATCGGGCCGGTGTCGATCGTCTCGTGAATCCTGTCGGTCATGCGATCCCCTGGGGCCAGGCCGTGGTCCCGCATGCCTTACAGCAGCGAGAGCAGCCTCCCGTAGGCCGCAGGGTCGAATACTGCCACATACAGCAGGCCGACGACGGCCCCTCCCAGGTGGGCATCATGGTTCACGCGGCCGATCTGGTTGCGCGACGCGTACCAGGAGTAGGCAAGATAACCGACGGCGAACAGCGGCGCCGGGATAGGCACCGGTATCGGGATGATGAAGAGCGACTGCGTCGGGAAATAGACGATGGATGCGAACAGCACGGCGGAAATGGCGCCTGACGCGCCGAGGGAGGCGTAGTTCGGGTTGTTCCGCTGCTTCCACCAGGTTCCGGCGTGGCTCAGAACCAGCGCCACCAGGTAGAACACGACGAAGCCGATCGTGCCGATGACCCGCTCGAGCCCGGGCGCGAAGAAGTAGAAGGTCATCAGGTTGAAGAACAGGTGCGGTCCGTCCGCATGCACGAAGCCGCTCGTGATGACGGTCGAGTACTCGCGCCGGCGCAGCAGCCAGTACGGCCGGAACAGGCACTTGTCGATGATCTGCGGCCGCCCGAACAGCCCGAGCAGGCTCGGGATCAGCGTCGCCAGGAAGATCACGATCACTCCAAGTCCGATTCCGTTCAACATGCCGCCGTCTGCCCCTGGTGACTGCCCACGGTCTTCGCCTCCCGCCGGGTCATCACGTGACCAGCGGCGACAAGGCCGCTGCGATGCTGCCGCTCAAGTCGATCTCGCTGCTCTCATGCGGGATGGTGTTGGTGGTCACGATCCGTTCCGCACCCGCTGTCACCAGCTCACGATAGGCCTCGGGCGCGAAGACCCCGTGCACGCCGATGCACACGGGCGCGGGCAATCCCATCCCTTTCAACTGCAGCACGACCGCGATCATCGTGTGCGCGGTCGAGATGATGTCGTCGACGAGGACCGGCGTGCGACCCCGCAGCGCCGGGTTGTCATGGACCTCGATGGTCACGTCCCGATCGCCGTGCCGCGTTTTGTCGAGCACGACGAAGGGTGCACCTGCAAAGTCGGCGATCGCGGTCACCCATTGGCTGCTCTCGCTGTCGGGACCGATCAGGACCGCATTCGGCACGTGGCGCTTGATCCACGCGCCCACGGCCGGTGCGGCGGGCACGACGCGGGCATCGAGATCATAGATGTCACCCAGCGACCTCCAGCGATGCAGATGCGGATCGACGGTCACGAGCCAGGAGAAACACTGCGACAGCAGCCATGAGAAATAGACCGAGCTGATCGCCTCTCCCGGCTTGAAGCGGACATCCTGCCGCATGTAGGCGAGGTACGGCGTGACGAGCCCGACGCGGGCGGCGCCCAGGTCTTTCGCCACCCGCGCGGCGAAGACCAACGGGAGGAACTTGGCGTCGGGCTCATGCAGGCTGCATACCAGCACGACCTCGCGGCCCGCCACATCGCTGTCGAGGCGGACATAGGACTCGCCGTCAGGGAAGCGCCGGACCTCGAGCGCGCCGATGTCGGCATCGAGGTGCCGGGCGAGCGACGCCGTGAAAGTCTCGTTACCGGGCAGGGCAAACAGCAGCGGCTTCGTCATCAGGATGCCTTGCCGGACTTCACGGGGCAGCCCGACTCCCGCCACGCCTTCATGCCGCCATCGAGCGCGACGGCGTTGCAGAAACCCATCTGTCGCAGCGTTGCGGTGGCCAGCGTCGAGACGCGTCCGAAGTCACAATAGACGAGGATCCGCCTGGTGGGATCGGTGAGTTCATCGTTGACCCTCAGCTCGAGCTGTCCCCGCGGCAGCCACTTGGCTCCCGGGACGTGCGCCTCCTCGTAGGCATCGCGTTCCCGAACGTCGAGGACCAGCAGTTCGTCATTGCCGGCATCGATGCGTCGTTGCAGTTCCGCCAGCGACATGAATGGAACCGCAGAGGCCGCCTCAGCCAGCATCTGCGCCACGGTCTTGCCGCCGCTCATGTTGGTTCGCAACGCCTCGGTGATATGGGCCGGCATCGAGAGATTCAGGTTCTGCATCATCTCGATGAACTCGTCGCGATTGCGCTTCTGCAGCCGGGGGTTCTCGGCGATCTCCTGCCCAATGGTCGAGTGCCCCTTCCCCTTGTAGTCGTGGGCCGGAAACACGAGCAGCTTCGGGTCCAGTTTCAGCAGCTTGCCGAACAGGCTGTCGTAGAGCGCACCGGCATCGCCGCTCGGAAGATCGGTGCGACCGGTCCCGCCGATCAGCAGCGTGTCGCCGGTGAAGACGCGGTCATCGACCTGAAGGCACATCGAATCACGGGTATGCCCGGGCGTGTGCAGCGCCTGCAGGCGCAACCTGCCGATGGCGAGCATCTCCCCGTCCTGCAGCCTCAGGTTCACATAGGGGGCCGGGCTCGATGCGTGCATGACGATCAGCGCACCCAGCTGCCTGGCGAGCTCCTGCGTTCCGGAGAAGTGGTCCGCGTGGGTGTGCGTGTCGACGAGGTAGCGGATCCGCAGCGCATCCTTGGCGGCAAGCGCCATATAGCGATCGATCTTGCTGAGCTCGGGATCGATCACCGCAGCCGAGCAGGTCTCCTCGCAGCCGATGAGGTAGGACCGACAGCCCCCTGCTGCTACTGTCTCGAAGATCATCGTGAACCTCCTGGTTGCCGATTGCCGATCATGTTTGTCACAGCAGACAGAAATCCATGGCGACCCGGTCTTGCTCCGCCGCGGGCACCCCGGCTGCGCCCGAATGCGCGGGCCATGACTCGAGTGCGGCGCGCACGTCGGCGAGCAGCGCGCGGGCACCGCCCACGCCGAAGCGGTCGGCCACCGTCATCAGGTCATCGCGCGTGATGTCCTTGAAGCGGCCATTGACGCTCATCAGGTGCTGGTACGTCCACTTCCCCTGCGGATTGTAAGCATGCGTGACATCGTAGGCGGGTGCCAGCTCCCAGGCCTGCCCCTGCCGCAGCCGGAACGCGAAGTTCTTGGTGTGGTCGTCGCAGTTGCGTGCCAGCACGTTGAATGCCATGCGCAGGAACAGCTGGCGTAGCCCGTCGTCGCCCAGCCGCAGCCTCGTCGCAGCCAGGAACAGCTGTTCGTAGGCA
Organism: uncultured Pseudomonadota bacterium; assembly: GCA_903898785.1. Lineage (GTDB taxonomy): Bacteria > Pseudomonadota > Gammaproteobacteria > Steroidobacterales > Steroidobacteraceae > CAIUGU01. Next base: position 5,318 of record CAIUGU010000203.1, read on the forward strand.
TGCGTCGCACGCTGCTTGTAGTCGAGGTGCGCGAGCGCGCAGAGGCTCTGGATATGATGCTTGCGGTTGTTGTCGCGATCGAAGCGCCGGGTCATGAAGTGCGCGCGGCCGTTCTCCTCGAGCAGGCGGCACGGTTGCATGTCGATGCCAGCCGCCACGGCCATGAGGTAGTAGGCATACTCGATGCGCCCGTAATGCTCGCCGACCCCCAGCTCGAGGTCCTTGCCGACGCCATCGAACTTCAGCATCCAGTGCTCGAAGCCTGGCGGCACGTCGAACTGGCCGCTGCGGATCTCGTCGGTCTCGCGATTCCACGCGACCACGGCCTTGGCGCGCGCACCGCCTGCGGAGGTACCGACCCGGATGACGTTGGCGAGCGCAGCTTCGGCATGGGCATCGTCCGCGAAGTCGCCTTGCATCACTTTGCGCGCGGTTTCCACGAGCTTCTGGAGCTGCAGCGGCTGGGTACTCTCTGTCGCACCGCCCTTGGCCGGCCGGAATTCCAGCGCACCCATCCCGCGCTTGCCCATGTACGCCAGGCGATCGAGCGTCGTCACCGCTTGCCGGTCGATACCCCGGCGCGCCATCCACGCATCGATCAGTGCATTCCCGAAATCGTCGGGCAAGGCGTCTGCGACGAGGCCCGGCAATCTCTTGAACGTCGGTTCGGCAAGCGCAGGAAACAGGAAGACGGAGTCAGGCGCAGACACCGGCATCGTCAGTGGCGCGAGCTCGATGCCCTGCCGCTTCCACGCCGGCGCGTATTCGAACGCGTAGCACCCTGCCCGCTCGTCCACTGCGACCGCGCCCACGCGCTGGTCCCAGATACGGACCTCGATGGCCTGCACGCTCACGGGGAGCCACCGCCCTCGCGGCGCTTGCGGGGTCGGCTCACGCGCTTCGGTTCCGCGCCCTGGTCGAGCATGGCTAGCGGACTCACGGAAACCGGCGGGGCCAGCGCATCCAGGCCCGCGAGTGCATCGAGTGCCTTGAGGACCCGCAGCAGGGTCTCGACCGTGGAACCGCGGCCGGCCTCGAGATTACGCAGCGCCTTTTCCGACACGCCTGCCTTGGCCGCCGCCTGCAACTGGTCGAGATCGCGCCGCAGCCGCAGCCGGCGCACTCGCTCGCCGAGCGCCTGTTGCAGTTCCTGGGGGGTACTGGATGCAGTGAATGTCATTCGGCGTAGTTCGACCGGTTAAAGCGACTTTCTCATTCTATCGGTACTTTAGTGCCGATAAATGGAAATTACCATAGCTCATCTCAATCGGTCGAAATAAACCGCTTATGTCCGGATTTGGTCTTTACCGGTTTAGTTCGACCGAATAAGGCCATCCCACGACGAGACAGAGAGGAACAGCAGCGAAATCGGTGTTAAAAGGCGGCC
>CAIUGU010000204.1 GCA_903898785.1 uncultured Pseudomonadota bacterium
ATCTGCTTGCCCAGGTCGAAGTCGGCCTGGACCTGCGCCTGCAGCTTGCCGTCGGGATCGATGTCCGCGGGCAGTTGCACCTGGTGCTGCCGGGCGAACTGCTCCCCGAACTGCCGCAGGTTGTCGGGCGTGATGTCTTTCTGGTTCTCGAAGATGAAGCTGCGGAACTCGACGCCCAGCGCCGGCGACAGCGACGTGAAGTAGCGGGCCAGCACGGCCGCGGGGAACGCCCACACGTGGCGGGGGATCGGGAAGTCGTGGATCACCAGCGGCACGTTGCTGGCCTTGGAGGCCGCAAGCAGACCGGGATGAGCCCGCGCGCAGTCCGGGCATTGCAGGTCCTCGAAGACGACAATTGCGACAGTGGCCCCGGGGGGCAACGCCAGCTGCGAGCCGTCTGCGGCGGCATGCGCCGCGGAAGCGCCAAGACCCAGGAAGCCAAGCGCGAGCAGGCGGGCTGTACGTCGAATGTCCATCAGGTTACCTTCGGGGTGTGAACCAGGGTGGGAGGCGGCGGGTATTATCGCCGCCAGACCATGTGTCGTGAACATCCCCGAAAATCTCTCACGCGAGCAACAGGAGCATGACATGACTCAATCGCGCCCGGGCCCCGCTGGCCGCACCCCCCGGCACCTGTGGGTGATCGGCATCATCGCGCTGCTCTGGAACTGCATCGGCGCATTCGACTACCTGATGACCCAGACGAAGAATGCCGCGTACATGAGCGCTTTCCCACCCGAGCAGCTGGCATGGTTCTACGGACTGCCGGCGTGGGTGATTGCAGCCTGGGCCATCGCCGTCTGGGGTGGTGTGCTCGGCGCAGTGCTCCTGCTGCTGCGCAGGCGACTCGCGGTCCCGGTGTTCCTCGTATCGCTCGCAGGGCTGGTCGTCACGACCTTTCAAAACTGGGTGCTGTCGAATGCCGCCGAGATTTTTCCAGACACGTTCTCGCGGGTCTTCAGCGCGATGATATTTGCCATCGCCGTCGCGCTCTATTTCTACGCCCGCGCTATGCGCGAGCGCGGCGTGCTCCGCTAGCGCGCACTGAGCGGGGGAACGCATGGCGGTAACCCCCCTGGCCTGGCAGCTCACGATCGGGTTGATCGTGGCCCTGCTGCTCGTCGACTACTTCTTCCACGTCCGCAAGGCCCATGTCCCGTCACTCAGGGAAGCCGCCCTCTGGACCGCGGCGTATGTCGGGATCGCGCTGCTGTTCGGCGTCGCGGTGCTCGCCTACGGTGGCGCGGAGCTGGGCACGGAGTACTTCGCCGGCTACGTCACCGAGAAGGCCCTCTCCGTAGACAACGTGTTCGTGTTCCTGTTCATCCTGACGCGCTTCAAGGTGCCGCGGCAGGATCAGCAGAAAGCGCTGCTGTTCGGCATCGTGCTGTCCATGATCGTGCGCACGGCCTTCATCCTGCTGGGAGCCGCGCTGATCGAGTCCTTCGCCTGGGTCTTCTCTCTCTTCGGCCTGCTGCTGCTGGTGACTGCGGGCCAGTTGTTCAAGCCGGAGTCGGTCGATGGGGAGAAGGTGGACGACTTCGTCGTTCGCATGGCCCACAAGGTGTTCCGCACGACCGACTACTTCGACGGCGACCGGATGTTCACCATCCGCAACGGCAAGCGCACGCTCACCCCCATGTTGCCGGTGATGGTCTCCCTGGGTTGCACCGACCTGCTGTTCGCGATGGACTCCATTCCGGCCATCTTCGGCCTGACCCAGAACGTGTTCATCGTGTTTACTGCGACCGCCTTCTCGCTGCTGGGGCTGCGCCAGCTGTTCTTCCTGATCGACGGACTGCTGGAGCGACTGCTGTACCTCGGCTACGGTCTCGCCGTGATCCTGGCCTTCATCGGAGTGAAGCTGATCCTCCACGCCCTGCACGAGAACAACGTGCCGTTCATCAACGACGGCGCCCCGGTCAAGGTCGTGGAGATCAGCACCGGCCAGTCGCTGCTCGTAATCCTCGCGATACTGGTCGTGACGATCTATGTCTCGCTGCGCAGTCCCGAGGGCAAGGCAAAGACGGCGGTCACGGTGTTGCGCCGGCACATTGCCGAATACCTCGAGCTTGGAGCGGGCGCCGACTTCGCCGAGCGGGAGCGCGTCTACGCCAGCCTCGTCGCCGCCGAACTCGAGGTCTCGGGAATGGATCCGAAGTTCAAGCGTGTGATCCGGCAGCCCGAGAAACTCTGGGAGCAACTGGCGCAGGCGCATCGGCTGCACGAGCGAGACGCAACAATTGCAACGACGTAACGGATCCCGGCTGGGCAGGGACTGTGCCTCGAGCCGGTCCGGTGTTGCTGCCGTCAGGAATGCCTTGCCGGCCCTGGTGCTGATGGCATCTAGCCAGGCCATGGCCGACATTCCGGCCACAGAATTGATGACCGTGTACAAGTTCAACGGACCCCTGGAGATTCCGTACTTCGGTGTCGAGGCATTCCAGCGCAGCGGTACCGCAGCGCCGGCTGGCACGCTGACCCAGGGGTCGTCAGTCGTGCCATGCCTCGTGATACGCAACGGCCGGCCGCTCGCCGATCGCAACGGCACGCCGTTCGTCGGATTCGAGGTGGTCGTGGACGCGCGGCGGGCCACGGGAGAATCCACCGAGCAGTTCAGGACAGCGATGGCCGCTCGCCGGTCGATGACCGTGACCAATCACCACTGCGGGGAAGGCGTCGCGTACGTCGTCGATGCGCGGAACCTCTACGCGCTGGACAAGCCGCCGAAGTTCGATCCGCCCGCGACGGACGCCCCGGCGGTCGGGCCGGCCGGCCCCGAGGTCACGAGCGAGAGTGAC
>CAIUGU010000205.1 GCA_903898785.1 uncultured Pseudomonadota bacterium
CTGGTCGTCGTGGTTGTCGCCGGACCGTAATAGGGCGGGCCGCCCGGCGCCGTCGTATAGTAGGTGGTCGTCGAGCCCGGATAGTAGCCGGGACCGGGCACCGAGGTCGCATTCGCCTGGTCGCGGTAGCGGCGGGCGTCGACTTCACGGGCCACGCAGCGGTCATATATCGAGCTGCCGGGGGTCAGGCCGTAGGAATAGCAGGCGTTGCGGGCGTCGGTGTCGAGACTGGCGACGGTATAGCCGACCGGGACGCGGCCCTGGGCCCGGGCGGCGGCCTCCCGCGAAACGCAGCGGTTGTAGTTGTCGGTGCCGACGCGGAAGCCGTAGTCCACGCAAGCCTGTTCGGAAGTGCTCACCGCGTAGCGGGGGCTGGCCGTGCGGGTTTCATAGGTGGTGCTGCTGCAGGCGGCGGCGGCCAGGCCGAGGGCTGTCACGGCGAGAATCTTCGTGGCGATCATGAGTGTCCTCCAGGGAATTTCCTGACCACGAAACGTGCCATGGGAGTTGCAGGTTCCCTGCAGGAGTCACGCCGCCTTCTTGACCACTCCGTCCCGCAGTTCGCGGCGCAGGATCTTGCCGACATTGCTCTTCGGCAGGTCGTCCCGGAACTCGATGTGCCTGGGCCGCTTGTAGCCCGTCAGCTCCCTGGCGCAGTAGGCGGCGAGGGCCTCCCTGGTGAGCGCGGGATCCTTCTTCACCACGAACAGCATCACCGCCTCGCCGGAGTTGGCATCCGGCACGCCGATCGCCGCGCATTCGAGAACACCGGGATGGGCCGCGACGACCTCCTCGACCTCGTTGGGATACACGTTGAAACCCGAGACCAGGATCATGTCCTTCTTGCGATCCACGATCTTGATGTAGCCGCGTGCATCCATGATGCCGACGTCGCCCGACTTGAAGAACCCGTCCGCCGTCATGACCTTCGCGGTCTCCTGCGGCTGCTGCCAATAATCCCGCATGACCTGTGGACCGCGGATCGCGATCTCACCCGCCTGCCCCAGCGCCACGTCCTTGCCGTCATCGTCGAGAATCCGGATTTCGACGTTGGGCAAGGGCAACCCGATGGTGCCCGTATAGGCCTCCGAGTCGGTGGGGTTGCAGGTGACGCCCGCCGATGTTTCGCTCAAGCCGTACCCCTCGCAGACCGGACAGCCGGTGATGGCGAGCCACTTCTTCGCCACCGACTCCTGAACCGCCGTGCCGCCGCCGTTCGAGATGACCAGTTCGGAGAAGTCGAGCCTGGCGAACTCGGGCCGGTTGGCCAGCCCATTGAACAGCGTATTGACTGCCGGAAAGACGTTGATCCTGTAGTTCGACAGATCCTTGATCATGCCGTCCAGATCGCGCGGGTTTGGAATGAGCACGTTGAGCGCGCCGGTGCGCAGGCCGAGCAGGCCGCAGGTGACGAACGCGAACACATGGTAGAGCGGCAAGGCGCACACGATGGTGAGCTGGCCGCTGATCTTCCTGCGCTGCAGCCCCGGTTGCATCCAGGCTTCCGAGGCCAGCAGATTGGCGACCAGGGTGCGATGGAGCAGGGTCGCGCCCTTCGAGACCCCGGTCGTGCCACCCGTGTATTGCAGGACCGCGACGTCGTCGGGACCGAGCTGCGGCCGGTCCAACGTCATCCTTCGCCCTGCGCTGATGGCATCGTTGAACTTAACATGGCCCGGCAACGACCAGGCCGGCACCATCTTGCGCATGGTGCGAACGACGAAGTTGACGATCGGGCCCTTGGGGAATCCAAGCAGATCGCCCATCGAGGCGACCACGACATGCTTGACGGCGGTGTGCGCGACAACCCGCTGCAGCGTCGTCGCGAAATTCTCGAGGATTATGATGGCTTCGGCGCCGGAGTCCCGGAGCTGATGCTCGAGTTCGCGACCGGTGTAAAGCGGGTTGACGTTGACGGCGCTGAAGCCTGCCCGCAGCACCGCGGCGACGGCGACCGGATACTGCAGGACATTCGGCATCATGATCGCAACGCGCGCGCCACGCTTCAGGTCGCGCCCCTGCAGCCACGCGCCGAGGGCCGTCGACAGGAAGTCGATCTCGCCGAAGGTCAGCGCCTTGTCCATGCAGACATAGGCCCGCTTGTCGCGATGCTTCGAGAAGCTCTCTTCGAACAGAGACACGACGCTGGCATAGGCC
>CAIUGU010000206.1 GCA_903898785.1 uncultured Pseudomonadota bacterium
CAAGTAGGGCTCCGCCAAGCCAGAATCAGAATTGAATTCCCCTTCTGGCTTGGCGGAGCCCTACTTGGCGATAGCCCTACTTGCCGGCAGGCCATCAACCCCGCCCTTGGCAGCTGACCAGATACCGCCGCCTTGATTCGCTACGGGTAGGCAGTCCTGTCCACCTTCTCCCCCCTCAAATACACATCCGCAATCTTCCTCGTATTGGTGATGTCATCGAGAGGATTCGCGTCGAGGACGACGAAGTCGGCGCTCTTGCCGGCTTCGAGGGTGCCCTGGTCGCCGAAACCGGCAACGGCAGCGGCGTTGCGGGTCGCGGAGACGAGGACCTGCGCGGTTGTCATGCCGGACAGCACCATGTCTTCCATCTCGACGTGCGGAGCCCACGGCGTGTTGCCGTCGGTGCCGAACGCGATCGTCATGCCGGCGTCCGCCAGCTTCTTGAGGTTGCGGGCCTGGATGCCGTAGGCCTTCTGGGCCGGCGGTTGCTCCTTGTTCGCTTCCTCCAGCTTGGCGAGGTCCTCGGCAGGCAGCTTGCCGCCCAGCCAGGCGAGATCCGCGACGACGCCACGTGCGCCCATGTTGGGGATCAGCACGACGTTCGGACGCTCCTTGACCATGGCGATGAACTCGTCGTCGATGTCGCGATCGCGCACGCCGTGCGCGAAGATGTCGATGCCGGCGCGCAGCAGCCCCTTCGCATCATCGAGCGCGAAAATGTGCGCTGACACCTTGAGCCCGGCCTTGTGCGCCTCGTCGATGGCGGCGCCATACAGCGCGGGGCTCAGCTTCTTGTACTTGCCGTCGCGGTCGTCCACCCAGACCTTGATCAGGTCTGCCTTGCGGGCGACCTCTACCTGCACTGCCGCTCGCGCTTCTTCTTCCGTGGTCACCCAGTGCACCTGGTTGCGGCCCGGCTCCGGGGCGGTGATGCCGAGACCGGCCGACCGGTAGCGCGCCGCGCCCGCGATCACTTCATCACGCACTTCGAGCGGCGTACCTTCTCCATCCGACCCCATGCTCAACGCCGCACCGACACCGAAATAGGCACGGCGCTTGAGGTCGAGCAGCAGCGCGTCACGGTTGGTGCTGAGGTGGGTGTGGGCATCGATGATCGCAGGGATGACGGTCTTGCCCTTGAGGTCGACGCGCGCCGCACCCTCAGGGGCCGTGACGGCACCGGCAGCACCCACTGCAACGATACGGCCCTGGTCGACGACCACGAGGCCGTTCTCGATAGGCGCCGATCCATCGCCCGTAAGGACTGTCGCGCCCTCGTACACAACCGCCGTCACCGGCGCAGCGGCCTGCGGCTCCGGCGCCTTGGCACAGCCTGCCAGCGCAAGCACAGCCGCAACCGCGATGCCTTGAACACACACCCCACGGACGATCCTGTTCATTCTTTATCCCCCAAGTTTGGCTGGTCGGTCGGGCACCGTCGTACCGCAACGAAAGCGTACGGACGTTACTCCGGTTCGGGGCAGACCGCCACCGCCGACCGCGACGCAACACGGTCGTGCGCCCTGTGCAGAGGTTCCCTAGCGGAGCCGCTGCGCCCAGGTGGTGAGGCCGAAGGTCACGCTGCCGAACAGGTCGCCGACCACGATCGGCAGGTCGCCGTAATGCTCGCGGAGGTAGCGCTCGACGATGGGGGAACGGGCCGTCCCGCCGGTTACATAGATCACGTCCGGCCGCGTCTGCGCCTGCGTCTCGGCTTCACGCATCAGGGCCACGAACACGGCGAGCTCGCGGTCGATCGCCTCGCGCATCTCCGTCGCCGAGACTGGCGTGGCCAGGCCCGGTTCGAGGTACCCCAGGTCGAGCGTCACGGCCTCCTGCTCAGACAGCCCGATCTTGGCAAGCTCCGCGCTGCGGTTGACGCGATAGGTCAAGCGGCCGTCATGCATTGCCTGCAGCCGTGCGAGCTTGTGCGCATCGACCGCATCCCGTGTCAGTCTCTGGATCTCGCCGCCGGTGCTGCGGGAATAGAACTCCGCCTGCGCCGTCACATCGTTGATCGCCGCCGCCTTCCAGTAGACGCTGCTCGGCACGGGCAAGCCGGACTGCAGCAGGGATTCGAGCCCGAGCAGCGGCATGATGTGGCGCAACGCCAGCTTGATGTCGATGTCGATGCCGCCGACGCGCGTGCCCGAGTTGCCGAGTACCGAAGCGTCGCGCACCGACAGGTCCCTGAATGAAGGGCCGACGCGCACCATCGAGCAGTCCGTCGTGCCGCCGCCGGCATCGAGGACCAGCACGACCTGGTCGCGCGCAATGGTTCGCTCGTAGTCGAGCGCCGCCGCAATCGGCTCGAGCAGGAACTCGACGTCGCGGAATCCGGCCGCCTGCGCTGCCGCCTGCAGCATCGCGGTGGCCTGGCTGTTGCCCGCCTCGCCTCGCGTGCCATGGAAATTGACGGGCCTGCCGAGCACGACACGATCGAGCGGACTCCCCAGCCTGGATTCCGCTTGTCGCCGGATGTGCGTCAGCATGCGCGCGACGATCTCGGTGAACAGCTGCAGCTGCGAACGCTTCAGTTCCGCGCCCAGGAAGGTCTTCGGCGACTTGACGAAGAAGCCGAGCAGCGGATCCTCGATCTGGCTCTCGATCGCTGCCTCGCCGAACACGGTAGCGTGGCCCGCTGCAATGGCCTGCTCGAGCGACTGCACTTCGCGGCCGCGGGGACTGGTTCGCGCCGTATGCAGCACGGACGCGAGCCGCACGCTGTCGCCGTCCAGCGGGACCAGGACGGGCCGCCCGTCCCGCCAGATGCCGAGCGAACTGCTCGACGTGCCGAAGTCGATGCCTGCAATCATGCGGAGGAAGGATTGGCGCAGTGGCCGGCCGCTGCGCGCGTCTGCATCAGACCTTGAGCGCTCCCCGTTCGATCTGGTCGCGCTCCATCGATTCGAACAGCGCCTTGAAGTTGCCCTCGCCGAAACCGTCGTCGCCCTTGCGCTCGATGAACTCGAAGAACACCGGCCCGATCTGCGGCTGCGCGAAGATCTGCAGCAACAACCTCGGCTTGCCGCCGTCGGCGCTGCCGTCGAGCAGGATGCCCCGCGCCTGCAAGGCCGCGACGTTCTCGCCGTGGCCGGGGAGGCGTGCTTCGAGCATGCGGTAATACGCGGCGGGAGGCGGCGTCATGAACGGCACGCCGAGCTGTTTCAGCCGGTCCCAGCACGCGATGATGTCGTCGCAGATCAATGCGATGTGCTGGATGCCCTCGCCGTTGAACTGGCGCAGGAATTCCTCGATCTGGCCCTTGCCACCCTCGCCTTCCTCGTTGAGCGGAATGCGGATCTTGCCGTCCGGCGCGGTGAGCGCCTTGGACGTGAGCCCCGTGTACTCGCCCTTGATGTCGAAGTAGCGGATCTCGCGGAAGTTGAACAGCTTCTCGTAGAAATCGGCCCAGTACTTCATGCGGCCGCCGTAGACGTTGTGCGTCAGGTGGTCGATCAGCTTGAAGCCCGCGCCGACCGGATGGCGATCCACGCCCGGCACGTACTCGAAGTCGATGTCGTAGATCGACAGGTCGTCGCCGTAGCGGTCGATGAGATACAGGATCGCCTGCCCGATGCCGCGCACCGCAGGCAGGTTCAGCTCCATCGGCCCCGTCACCATGTGCACGGGCTCGGCGCCTTGGCTCAGCAGGTAGTCGTACGCCTTGCGCGCATCGCGGACACGGAAACCCATGCCGCACGCAGAGGGGCCGTGCTCGCGCGCGAAGTAGTACGCAGGCGAATTGACTTCGTAGTTGGTGATCAGGTTGATGCCGCCCTGGCGCCACAGCTCCACGTCCTTGGAACGGTGACGGGCCACCTTCGTGAAGCCCATCGTGGCGAACACGGCCTCGAGGTGCCCCTTTTCGGGCGCCGAGAATTCGATGAACTCGAAACCGTCCAGGCCTACGGGATTGTCGAACAGATCGGCCATGATTGATCTCCGCTTGTCGGTTCGGCAGGGGCGCCAGAATCGGGGTCAGCGCAATTGGCTGTCCTTGCTTCCGCGGCGGTTATAGCCGCTCGCAGCAGCCACGTCGCGATCGACCGCTTCCTGGCAGGCAACGCATAGTCGCACGCCGGGGATGGCCAGTTGCCGCGCTTCAGGAATAGCCGCGCCGCACTCTTCGCACTGGCTCAACGAAGGCCCTTTGGGCAGCCGGCTGCGGGCGTGCGCGACCCCGTCCTTGATCGTCGCATCGATCTGGTCCTGCACCGCTCCATCGCCCGCCCACCCCGTCGCCATGCTGTCCTCCCCGAGGCGCTGCCAGGCAGCGCTGCCGCTACTCCGGCTTGTTGCTGACGATCTTCACGGGCGACGACGTCACCAGCTGCGGATCGATTTCCGCGGTCCCCGCGGGAAAGCCGTCCACCTTCAGGATGTACGCCACGAGGGCGGCGAGTTGCGGCCGGGACAGCGTGCCCGGCTTGTCGACGGGCATCGAGATGCGGATGCGTTCGGCGAGATCGGCGATCGTCGTGCCGCTCCAGTTGGCATTGAACTGGTCGCCCGTCAGCGGCGGTGCGGACTCGACGCCACCCAGCGCCGGACCATGACATACGGCGCACGTCGTCGCATAGATCTCACGGCCCCGCTCGGCTTGCTCGGCAGTATAGACGCCATCCCACACGGTTGCCCCGCCCTGCGCGACGGCCACCGCCGCGAGCAGCGCTGCGCCACAGGCACCCACCACTGCCCTCACCCTGCGTCCCGTCACCATCGGCTGAGTCATGAACCCGTATCCCTCAATTCGGCAGGCGGAAGGCGACGAGTTCGCCGCTGTACGTGCCGCCGCTGATCGCGACGACGATGTACTGCTTGCCGTTCATCATGTATGTCATCGGCGAACCCGTCTGCGGCGCGGGCATGTACACCGCACCCGCGTCCGCGCCTGTCGCCTTGTCGTACGCACGCAGCATCGCGCCTCGCTGGCCGGTGGGCGTTGTCACGAACCCGCCTTCGCCGGCGATCACGAGCGACTTGGTCACCAGCGTGCCGATGCGGCCTGGCCGGCCAGTGCGCGGAATCGTCAGGCCCTTGAGGGCCGGATGGTTCTTGATGTTGTCCGGCGTATCGCCGTGCGCGACCTGCCACGCGATGTCACCCTTGTTGAGGTCGATGGCGGTGATGCGCCCGTACGGCGGCTTGACCAGCGGGAGCCCGCGCACCGTGAGCGAAGCGACCAGCGCATCGCCGTCGACGGCGGCAGCCGACGCCGCATTCGGATCGCTGGCCACGCCCAGGACGTACTTCATGTCGCTCTCGCCCGGCGCCGGCGGTACGAGGCCGAGCGACGAAATGCCGGTGACGGAGTAGATGTAGTACATCTTGGTCTCCGGATCGAACGCGCCACCCTGCCAGTTCGCGCCGCCCGTGATCGACGGCAGCATCAGCGTGCCGAGCGGGCCGTTCCAGCGGCTCACCACCGGCGGCGTGAACAGCGGGCCCATCTTGTAGCGCGACGCGAGCTTGACCGCTTCCGCACGCAGCTCCGGCGTGAAGTCGATCAGGTCGTCGACCGACACGCCCTGGCGCTCGAACGCCGGCGGCTTCGTGACGAACGGCTGCGTCGGGCTGGTCTTCTCCATCGGCACGTCCGACTGTTCGACGGGACGCTCCTCGATCGGCCACACCGGCTTGCCCGTGGTGCGGTCAAGGACGTACAGCCAGCCCTGTTTCGTGGCTTGCGTCAGCGCCTTCACGGGCTTGCCGTCCACGACGATGTCGGTCAGCACCGGTGCCGCCGGGATGTCGTGGTCCCACACGCCGTGGTGCACGAGCTGGTAGTACCACTTCATCTTGCCCGTGCGGAGGTCCGCGGCGACCACGCTCTCGCCGAACAGTCCGTTGCCGGGACGATGGCCGCCGTAATAGTCGCCGGTGGGCAGCTCGACCGGCATGTAGACGAGGCCCAGCTGCTCATCGACGCTCATCTGCGCCCACACACCCACGTTGCCCGTGTTCTTGAGTGAATCCCCTTCCCACGTCTCGCTGCCGGGTTCGCCCGGCGCGGGCAACGTGTGGAAGATCCATAGCCGCTTGCCGGTGCGCACGTCGAAACCACGAACGTAACCCTTCTCGTTGCGGAAGCTCTTGGGCCGGCTGCCCGTGCGGTGCGCGGCACCCACGATCACGACATCCTTCGCGATCACCGGCGCAGCATGCAGGCCGACTTCGCCCGACTCGAGGTCCATGGTCTGGTCAGCATCGAGCTTCAGGTCCACGACGCCGTTCTTGCCGAAGCGCTGCACCGGGATGCCCGTCTTCGCATCGAGCGCGATCATGCGATAGCCGGGCGTCACGTAAAGGATGCGGGCCTCCTTGCCGTCGCTCCAGTACGCGAGTCCGCGGCCGGACAGTTGCCGCGGCGCATTCTCGGCGCGCTTGCCTTCGTTCTCGCTGTGCATCCACAGCAGCTCGCCGGTGGCCGCATTCAACGCGACCACGGCGCGGCGCGTGCCGGCCGTCGAATAGACAACGCCATCCACCATCAGCGGCGTGGCCTGGAAATTGAATTCGGGGCGCGGCCCGAGCGCATCGGTCTTGAACCGCCACGCGACCTCGAGCTGGTTGAAGTTGTCCTTGTTGATCTGGTCGAGGGGCGCATACCGCGTGCTGGCGAGATCGCCGCCGTACGTGCGCCATTCCCCGTTGGCAGCGCCCTTCTGGGCAGAGGCCTGGCCGCAGGCCAGGGCGAGCAGCAGCGGCGCGAACAGAAACAAGGATCGGTGGGTCATTTCTGGCATTCCCGGATCTGGAGGGGCTTGCGGGTACGATTCCGGGCGGGTGCGTACCCCGACGCCTCGCCCTTCATGGCCGGCTAGCGTAAGCAGCGGATCGGCAACAGGCAAGGCGACGTGACGGCGCCAGGCCGGATCTCGTGAGCACTCACGGTCGGCGCATGATCGCCGCAGGCGTGATTTCCTTGACCGTACGCGCGCCGACGCCCCCCATCGCGAGGCGCAACTCGTTGTTCAGGATCCCGAGGACACGGTCGACGCCGGCCTCGCCGAACGCGCCGAGGCCCCAGATGTAGGGTCGACCGATGCCGACGGCCGTGGCACCGAGCGCCAGCGCCTTGAGGGCATCCGAGCCGCGCCGGACGCCGCCGTCGACGATGATCGGGATGCGCCCACGAACGGCCGGAGCAATCTCAGCCAGTCCTTCGAGCGTGCCGCGACCGGTGTCCTGGGCACGGCCGCCGTGGTTGGAAACCACGATGCCGTCCGCACCGTGCCTGATGGCGAGCAGCGCATCCTCGCGGGTCTCGAGTCCCTTGATCAGGACTTTCATGGTCGTCATGTCCTTGAGTCGCTTGACGAAGTCCCACGTCAGGGAGGGCGAGGTCATGTCGGTGCCCTCCTCCATCTCGATGTCGGAGAACATCGGCCGGCCGCTACGGTCGGAACCGGTCGGGCCATGGCAGCTGGTGCAGACGCGCGTGTCGATGCGCAGGAAGCGGGTGGCCGTCTCCATGTTGCGGCCCGCGGCCCGGTCCACGGTCACGGCGACCACGGGACACCCGGCGGCTTCGGCGCGCTTCACGAGTTTCACCGTGATGTCGGGACGCGTGGTCGTATACAGCTGGAACCAGACCGGCGCACCACGCGCGGCGATCACCTCCTCCACCGCCGTGGATGTCGACGTGGACAGGATCTGCAACTGGTTGCGCGTCTTCGCGGCCCTGGCCACGGCCAGCTCGCCGTCCACGTGAAAGGCCTGCTGGCCGCCCACCGGTGCGATGACGATCGGACTCGCGTACTTCGTGCCGAACAGCTCGACACCGAGGTCCATCCTGCTCACGTCGACGAAACGTCGCACGCGCAGCTGGTACTGCGAGAAGGCCTCCTCATTCGCCCGCAGCGTGGTATCCCCGTCCACGCCGCTCATCATGTATCCCCAGTGGGACGGCGGGATCGTCCTGCTCGCGACCGCTTGCATGTCGAAGACATCCAGCGCCTCGGCGGCGGTCTCG
>CAIUGU010000207.1 GCA_903898785.1 uncultured Pseudomonadota bacterium
ATCCGATCGTGCGCACCCATCCGGAGACCGGTCGCAAGGCGCTCTATACGTCGGACGCCCACACCGCACACATCAAGGGCTGGACCGAGAAGGAAAGCCTGCCGTTGCTGAGGTTCCTGTGGGACCATCAGACGCGCCCCGAGTTCACCTGCCGTTTCCGCTGGCAGCCCGGCTCTCTCGCCTTCTGGGACAACCGCTGCGCGATGCACAATCCGATCAACGACTACCACGGCTTCCGGCGGGTCATGCACCGGATCACGCTGGCCGGCGACCTGCCGCAGTAACGGAGACGGAGCATGTCCGGAATCGGAGGTCTGCTGGCCATCCTGCTGCTCGTCGCGGCCAACGGATTCTTCGTTGCTGCCGAATTCTCACTGGTGGCCGTTCGCCGCAGCCGTGTGATCGAGCTGGCTGCCTCGGGCCGGATCAACGCCAAGACACTGGTCCGCGCGCTCGACCATCTCGATGCGAACCTGGCGGCGACACAGCTCGGGATCACCATCTCGTCGCTCGCGCTGGGCTGGATCGGTGAGCCGGCGATCGCGCACTTGATCGAGAAGCCGCTGGCCGAGATCTGGGGCACGACCGCCGGCGTCAGCGCCTATGCCATCGCCGTCGGCATCTCCTTCGTCCTCATCACGGCCCTGCACATAGTGCTGGGTGAACTCGCGCCCAAGAGTCTGGCGCTGCAGCGCAGCGAGAGCACGGCCCTGTGGGTGATCCGGCCGCTCAGCCTGTTCCGGTGGCTGCTCAGCCCGGCGATCCTGGTGCTGAACGGGATGGGCAACCTCGTGCTGAGACTGTGTGGCTTGCGGCCGGGAACGGGCGAGGAATCCCTGCATTCACCGGGTGAGCTGAGGCTTCTGGTCGAGGCCAGCCAGGATGCCGGACTTCTGCAGGACGCACAGGAAGAGGTCATGGTCCGCACGCTCGACATCGGCAATCGCCGCATCGGCGAAATCATGACGCCGCGCACTGACCTCGACTGGATCGACGTCGACGACGGCAGCGAAGAAATCGTGAGGACGGTTCTGGAGAGCCCCTACGAGCAGATGCTGGTGGGCCGTGGCAGTATCGATAACCTGCTGGGAGCGGTCACCAAGACGGACCTGCTGAACCAGATCCTGCGAGGAGGCGCCGTCGATCCGGGCGCTGTGGTTGCGGCGCCTCTGATGGTCCACGAGGCCATGCCGATCTTCAAGGTGCTGGAGCAATTCAAGAAGACGCCGGTGCGGTTGGCCGTGGTGGTCGACGAGTATGGCGGCATCGAGGGCATCGTCACCCAGGCCGACTTGCTGGAGGCGCTGGCGGGAGACCTGCCGGAGGAGCCAGGGGAGCATCCCGACGTGGTCGGACGCGAGGACGGCTCGCTGCTGATCGACGGGATGGCGCCCGTCCATGCGACGCTGGACCGGCTGCAGGTCAACAAGCTGCCGGTCAGCACCAGGTTTCACACGATTGCGGGCTTTGCTCTGGCCCAGTTCGGCCATCTGCCGGTGGCCGGCGAGCAGTTCACCTATGAAGGCTGGACCTTCGAGATTGTCGAC
>CAIUGU010000208.1 GCA_903898785.1 uncultured Pseudomonadota bacterium
CGCCGCACGCGCGACCGCGACTCCGCCGCGTTGGCAAGGCCGTGCATCCGCAGGACGACGAAATCAGGCGCAACCCCCGGGCCCGCAGCGCCATCCTGCGCATCGCGGAAAGGCTGGCAGCATGAACGCACTCGCACGCATCGCGGTACCGATCCTGTGGGCACTCGTCTTCGTCTCGTGCATCGGGGTCGTCTGGTCGAAGCACCAGGCTCGCAGCCTGTTCGTTGAGTTGCAGAACCTGGAGGCCAGCCGCGACCAGCTCGACATCGAGTGGGGGCAGCTGAAGCTCGAGCAGAGCGCATGGTCCACCCACGGCCGCGTCGAGCAGATGGCGCGAACGGACCTGCAGATGGTGATCCCGCGTCCGACCGAAGTGCGCCTCGTCCAGCCATGACGATCACGTTCTCCACTGCAAGCAGGATGCGCGCAAAGTGATCGGCACCCCCGTCCGACACGGAGAATCGCGGTCCTTCACGTTCGACCAGTTCCGGGTGCGCCTGCGGGTCGTGCTCGGGTTGATCCTGCTGGGCGCCTGCGGCCTGGTCGCACGCGCCGTGGACCTGCAGGTGCTTGATGACGGATTCCTCGAGGGGCAGGGCGAAGCCCGCTCGACGCGCGTCGCCAAACTCTCGGCCAATCGTGGCAGCCTGCTCGATCGCAATGGCGAGCCGCTCGCCGTCAGCACTCCCGTGGACACCGTCTGGGTCAACCCGAAGGAAGTGGCGAAAGCGCATGCCTCTGACCAGATCCCGCGCCTTGCCGAGGCGCTGAATCGCGATCCCCAGTGGGTGGCGCGGCGGATCACGGGCAATCTCGATCGCGAATTCGTCTATCTCGTGCGGCACATGCGGCCGCAGGATGCCGCGCAGGTCAAGGCACTTGGCATTCCCGGCATCTACCTGCTGCGCGAATATCGCCGCTACTACCCCGCAGGCGAGGTCACCGGGCATGTACTCGGCTTCACCAGCGTCGACGATGTGGGCCAGGAAGGGCTGGAACTCGCGTATGACCAGTGGCTGGGCGGCGAAGCCGGCGCCAAGCGCGTCATCCAGGATCGCTACGGCCGCACCGTCGAGGACATCGAAAGCATTCGCTCGCCGCGCCCCGGCCAGGACCTCGTCACCAGCATCGACCTGCGCATCCAGTATCTCGCGTACCGCGAGCTCAAGGCCGCCATCCAGCAGCACAATGCCAAGGCGGGGTCGGTCGTCGTGCTCGACGTGACCACCGGCGAAGTGCTGGCGATGGTGAACCAGCCGGCCTACAACCCCAACGATCGCGACCAGTACACGGCGCCGCGCTACCGCAATCGCGCCGCGACCGACATCTTCGAGCCGGGCTCCAGCATCAAGCCCTTCGTGGTTGCTGCCGCCTTCGCGGCCGGCAAGTACCACGCCGACAGCGTGATTGACACGACGCCGATCCGTGTCGGCATCAAGACCATCACGGACGAGCACCCGCTCGGCATCGTGCCGCTCACCACCGTGGTCGCGAAGTCGAGCAACGTGGGCATGACGAAGATCGCGCTGTCGCTCAAGCCCGAGAGCATGTGGGGCATGCTGGACGCATTCGGTTTCGGCAAGGTGAGCGGCAGCGGCTTTCCGGGCGAGTCGGCCGGCCTGCTCAATCATTTCTCGCACTGGCGTCCCATCGGCCAGGCGACGATGTCGTACGGCTACGGCCTGTCCGTGACGCCGCTGCAGCTTGCGCACGCCTATGCCGTCCTCGGCGCCGAGGGGATCAGCCGTCCCGTCACGATGCGCCGCGTTGACGGTCCGGTGACGGGAGAGCGCGTCATCGAGGAGCGCGTCGCCCGCGACCTGCTCAAGGTGATGGAGGGCGTGGTGTCGCTGGACGGCACCGGCAATCGTGCCGCGCTCGTCGGCTATCGCGTGGCAGGCAAGACTGGCACGGCGAAGAAGGCCACGCCGGGGGGCTATTCCGAGGATGCGTACTTCGGCGTGTTCGGCGGCGTCGTGCCGGCCAGCAACCCGCGTCTCGCGGCGATCGTCGTCATCGACGAGCCGCGCGGCAAGCAGTACTACGGCGGCGATGTGGCCGCCCCGGTTTTCTCCAACGTCATGGCCGGTGCGCTCCGGTTGCTCGGCGTACCTCCCGATGGTCTCGACACCGTACCGGCAACCACGCTGGTGCGGGCGCTGCCTGCTGAATGACCCCACAGCCGACCCGATGCCACAGCACGCCATGACAAGCAGCCACGACACGACAGCCGGCGCACCCTGCGCGGCTTCGCGTCGCGTCGCGAACCTGCGGCAGTTGCTGGCTGGCGTAGCCGAGGTCGCGGCGCCGGATGTCGGTATCACCGATCTCTGCATGGACAGCCGCGAGGTGACTCCGGGCTGCCTGTTCATCGCCGTGGGCGGGACCCGGGAACATGGTCTCAAGTACCTCGACAAAGTCGCCGCTGCAGGTGCGCGAGTGGTCCTGTGGGAGCCCGCTACGGGTGTCCCGGCGCCGCAAGTGCGTGGAGATCTGCTGACGATCGCTGTCCCGAACCTGAAGCGGCTTATCGGCCGCATTGCGGACCGGTACTTCGACCAGCCGTCGGCCCGCGTGCAGGTTGCAGGAGTGACCGGCACCAACGGCAAGACCACGACGGCTCACCTGGTTGCTGCGGCCATGGGCGCAACGGGTCAGCCGACCACCTATGCAGGCACGCTGGGTTATGGGCGGATCGGCGCGCTCAGTCCGTCGGCCCACACGACACCGGATTGCATCACGGTGCACCGCCGATTGGCTGAGCGCTGTGAAGCCGGCGACCGCCACGTGAGCATGGAAGTGTCCTCTCACGCGCTCGATCAGGGCCGTGTAGATGCCGTGCGCTTCCAGACTGCCGTGTTCACCAATCTCACCCGCGACCACCTCGACTACCACAAGACGCTCGCGGCGTATGCGGATGCCAAGGCTCGCCTGTTCGAGACCGCGGGCCTTGATCATGCCGTCATCAATGCAGGGGACGAGTTCGGCAACGAACTGCTGCGCCGGCTCGCCGGCAAGACGGCGGTGACGGCATACCACGCCACCCCGCCGGGTGCGAGCGTACCGGCAGGACACCAGCTTTTTGCGCGCAGCCTCGAGCGTGACAGCACCGGGCTTGCCATCGCGTTCGACGGCAGCTGGGGTCCCGGCGTGCTGCAGTCGCGACTGATCGGCGACTTCAACGCGGAGAACCTGCTGGCGGCGCTGGCCGTGCTGCTCGGGTGGGAAGTGCCGCTGGAGCGAGCCGTGCGCGCGCTTGAGGCGAGTTCTGCTCCGCCCGGGCGCATGGAAGTACTGCCTTCCACCGGCCCGCTCGTCGTGATCGACTACGCGCATACACCGGATGCGCTCGCCAAGGCGATCAAGGCAACGAGGCAGCACACGACGGGCCGATTGATCTGCACTTTCGGCTGCGGCGGCGACCGGGATGCGGGCAAGCGGCCACTGATGGGCGCCATTGCCGAGGAACTCGCGGACGTCGTGGTGTTGACCGACGACAATCCGCGCGGGGAAGACCCCGAACAGATCATCGCGGCCATCCGCTCCGGCATGCGGTTCTCGGACCGGGTGCGCGTCGAGCGGCAGCGCGCGAAGGCCATCGCAGCAGCGCTGGATCTCGCGGGACCGACGGATGCCGTACTGATCGCAGGCAAGGGCCATGAGACCGGCCAGGTCATCGGCGACGAGACGCTGCCTTTCAATGACCGCGACGTGGCATTGCAGGCGATGCGGGTCAGGGGGTTCTCCTCGTGACGCGCACGCTGGCCTACCTCGCGCAAGTGACTGGCGGACAGCTTCGCGGCCAGGATGCGTCGTTCGACGGCATTTCCATCGACAGCCGGACCGTGCCTGCTGGTGCGTTGTTCATCGCACTGCGCGGACCCAACTTCGACGGACACGCGTTCGCGGCGGACGCGCTGAAGCGCGGGGCGGCTGCCTTGCTGGTCGATCATGCCCTCGAGGTCGACCTGCCGCAGGTGATCGCCGCGGACACGGTCGCCGCGCTGACGCGTTTTGCCAGCGAGTGGCGTCGCCGCTTCAGCCTGCCGCTGGTCGGCGTGACGGGCAGCAACGGCAAGACGACGACCAAGGAAATCCTCGGCACGATCCTGGCGAAGGAAGGTTCGTGCCTGGTGACACGCGGTAACCTCAACAACCACTTCGGCGTGCCGCTGATGCTGCTCGAACTCGAGTCGTCGCATCGCAGTGCCGTCATCGAGATGGGAGCCAACCACCTAGGCGAGATTGCGCACCTCGCGACGCTTGCCCAACCCACCGTAGGACTCGTGACGAATGCCGGCGCAGCCCACCTTGAAGGCTTCGGCAGCCTCGAAGGCGTGGCGCGCGGCAAGGGCGAGATGTTTGCGGCGCTGGCCGGCCGCGGCACGGCGGTCATCAATGCCGACGACGCGTTTGCCCCGCTCTGGAAGGGACTCGCGGGTGCGTCGCGCGTGCTGACGTTCGGGATCGATGCGGCCGCCGATGTCGTTGCGCGGGATGTGCGCCTCGAGGCGGGGCCGTCGGGGTTCCGTTCGAGCTTCGATCTCGTGATGCCAGCGGGCGTGCGCAGCGTGACGCTGCAGCTCGGCGGACTCCACAACGTCCGCAACGCGCTCGGCGCGGCTGCCGCGGCATCCGCCGCAGGCGCCAGTTTCGACAACATCGTTGCAGGCCTGTCGCAGGTCCGTCCCGTCGCCGGTCGCCTTGACCTGCGGCCCGCCCGCCACGGCGCCTTCCTCGTGGACGACTCCTACAACGCCAATCCCACATCCCTGCGCGCCGGCCTCGAAACCTTCGGCAGCCTGCCCGGACGTCGCTGGCTGGTACTCGGCGAGATGCGTGAAGTCGGCGCGAGCAGCGACGAGCAGCACGCCGAGATCGGCCGCTTCGCCCGCGCCAGTGGCATCGAGCGCCTGTTCGCCGTCGGCGAGCGCGCCCGGGTTGCGGCCGACGCGTTCGGCAGCGGCGCGGAATGGTTTGCCGATCTCGAAACGCTGATCGCCGCCGTCGAGGCAGGCCTCGAGCCGGGCGTGACGCTCCTGATCAAGGGATCGCGCAGCAACCGGCTTGAGCGTGTGACCGCCGCGCTCGGCACGGAGCCTGCGCAGGCTGCGGGCAGGGGACACTAGAAGAACATGCTGCTCTACATCACCCACGCGCTCGCGCAGATCTACACGGGCTTCAACGTCTTCAGCTACCTCACGCTGCGGGCCATCCTCGCCTCTCTGACGGCACTGCTGATTTCGCTGCTCGTCGGGCCATGGATGATCCGCACGCTCGCGGAACGCCAGGTCGGGCAGCGCGTGCGCGACGACGGACCCAAGTCGCACCTGCCGAAGGCCGGGACGCCCACGATGGGCGGAGCGCTGATCCTGGTCGCCATCGGCGTGAGCACGCTTCTGTGGTCGGATCTCGCGAACCGCTTCGTATGGATCACGCTCGGCGTGACGCTGGCCTTCGGCCTGATCGGCTTCTGGGACGACTACCTCAAGCTGGTGGTGGGCAATTCCCGTGGCCTGATCGCGCGCTACAAGTACTTCTGGCAGACCGTGGCCGGCCTCGGCTGCGCCATCACGCTGTATGTGACGGCCAAGACCCCGGCGGAGACGACCCTGCTCGTGCCGTTCTTCAAGAACGTCATGCTGCCGCTCGGCGCCGGCTACATCGTGCTGGCCTATTTCGTCATCGTCGGCGCCAGCAATGCGGTGAACCTCACCGACGGACTCGATGGCCTCGCCATCATGCCTTCCGTGATGGTCGGCGGAGCGCTCGGCGTGTTCGCGTACGTCACGGGCAACGTGGTGTTCTCCGGTTACCTCGGCATTCCGTACGTGGCAGGCGCCGGTGAACTCCTGGTCTTCTGTGCAGCGCTGGTCGGTGCCGGCCTGGGGTTCCTGTGGTTCAACACCTATCCCGCTCAGGTCTTCATGGGCGACATCGGCGCCCTGGCGCTGGGCGCGGCACTCGGTGTCGTCGCGGTCATCGTGAAGCAGGAGATCGTGCTCTTCATCATGGGAGGCGTCTTCGTCATGGAGACGGTCTCGGTGATGCTGCAGGTGGCGTCGTTCAAGTTGACCGGCAAGCGGATCTTCCGCATGGCGCCCATCCATCACCATTTCGAGCTCAAGGGCTGGGCCGAGCCCAAGGTGATCGTGCGTTTCTGGATCATCACGGTGGTTCTCGTGCTCGTCGGCCTTGCAACGCTGAAGGTACGTTGACGGAATGACCATGGTTGCCCGCAAACCCGATCGCACCGCCTCTCCTGCTCCCGTGCTGCACGGGACAACGGTGATTGCCGGTCTCGGCCGCACGGGACTGTCGTGCGCCCGCTTCATGAAGGCGCGCGGACTCGACTTCACCGTGACTGACAGCCGGCCGTTGCCGCCGGGTCTCGATGTCGTGCAATCGCTCGTGCCGGCGGATGCCATCCGTGTCGGCGGTTTCGATGCGCGACTGCTGGACGGCGCGGCCCAGGTCGTCGTATCGCCCGGCCTCTCGTTGCGCGAACCGCTGTTCGTCGAGGCTGCACGGCGCGGCATCCCGGTCCTCGGCGACATCGAGCTGTTTGCACGGGTTGCACAGGCGCCGGTCGTCGCCGTCACCGGCACGAACGGCAAGAGCACCGTGACCACGCTGGTGGCATTGATGGCGCAGTCGTGCGGGAAGGCGGCGCTTGCAGGCGGCAACCTCGGCCCGCCGGCGCTGGAGTTGCTCGACCAGCCGGTTCCGGATTTCTACGTCCTCGAGCTGTCGAGCTACCAGCTTGAGACGACGACGAGCCTGGTGACCACAAGTGCAGCCGTTCTCAATGTCACGCCCGACCACATGGACCGCTACGAATCCGTCGCGGAGTACGCGTCGGCGAAGGCGCACGTGTTCGACGGTGCCGCGACGGCAGTGATCAACCTGGACGATGAGATCGTGCGCTCGATGCCGCGTGCGGGGCAGCGGGTCCTCGGCTTCAGCCTGGAGCGCGCCGCCGATTTCTCCGTGCGGGACAAGGACCACGATCCCGTGCTGCTGCGCCGGGGCCGGCCGCTCGTCGCCATGTCGGAGCTCAAGATCGCGGGGCTTCACAATGCCGCGAACGCGCTCGCTGCCCTCGCCATGCTGGAAGCGATGGAGCTGCCGCCCGAGCAAGGCGTTGACGCGCTGAAGCGCTTTGCCGGACTGCCGCACCGTTCGCAGTGGGTCTCCGACGCGGCGGGCGTGCGCTATGTCGATGACTCGAAGGGAACCAACGTCGGTGCCACGCTGGCGGCCGTGGCAGGCATGCCGGGATCGCTCGTGGTGATCGCAGGAGGCCAAGGCAAGGGTCAGGACTTCTCGCCGCTCGCGGCTGCATTCCGCGGCAAGGTCAGGCACGCAGTGCTGCTGGGCCAGGATGCGACGCAGATCGCCGCCGTTCTGGAGGGCATCTGCACGATGGAGTTCGCCAAGGACATGGACGATGCCGTCGTGAAGTCGGCGAATGCCGCGCGCCGCGGCGAAACGGTCCTGTTGTCGCCGGCCTGTGCGAGCCTCGACATGTTCCGTGATTACGGCCATCGGGGCGACGCATTCGCGGCTGCGGTCAGGAGGCTTGGATCATGACGGCGGCAACGCTGGCCTACGCGCGCTCGACGGGTCGTCCGCGGCGCTTCATGTTCGATCCGGTGCTGGTGCTCGTCGTCGCGGCCCTGCTGCTCGTGGGGCTGGTGATGGTCGCTTCCGCGTCCATCGCGACGGCCGAGCGCGAGTTCGGCAATCCCTTCTACTTCCTCGAGCGCCAGTTGTTCGCCGTCTGCATCGGACTCGTCGCAGCCGGCATCGCGATGCTGATCCCGTCATCGGTATGGGAGAGGCTTGCCTTTCCGCTGCTGCTGCTCGCGTTCGTGCTGCTCGTGGCCGTGCTCATCCCAGGCGTGGGCTCGGAAATCAACGGCAGCCGCCGCTGGATTCCGCTCGGGCTGCTGAACCTGCAGATCTCCGAAGTGACCCGCGTGCTGCTGCTGACGTACCTCGCCAGCTACATCGTGCGTTACCAGTCCGAACTGAAGGACAACCTGCAGGCCTTTCTGCGTCCGCTCGGCGTCCTGATGGCGGCAGCCCTGTTCCTGCTGCTCGAGCCCGATTTCGGCGCGACGACCGTGCTGATGGCAACCGGGCTCGGCATGCTCTTCCTCGCGGGCGTCAAGCTGCGGCATTTCTTCGCACTCGTGGCGCTGGCCGTGTGCGGCATGGGCGTGCTCGCGGTGACGTCCGCGTATCGCCTGAAGCGACTCACGTCCTTCCTCGATCCGTGGGCGGATCCGTTCAACTCGGGCTTCCAGCTCACGCAGTCGCTGATCGCCATCGGCCGTGGCGAATACTTCGGCGTCGGCCTCGGCGGCAGCATCCAGAAGCTGTTCTACCTGCCCGAAGCACACAACGATTTCGTCTTCGCGGTACTCGCGGAGGAGTTCGGCCTCGTCGGCGTCGTCGTCACGCTGTCGCTGTTCATCGTGCTCGTCGCCCGCACGTTCCATATCTCGAGGCTGGCGGCGCAAGCCGGTCTCACCTTCCAGGCGTACTGCGCGGCATCGTTCGGTATCTGGGCCGGCGTGCAGGCCTGCATCAACATCGGCGTGAACATGGGACTCCTGCCGACCAAGGGACTCACGTTGCCGCTGCTTTCCTACGGCGGGTCCAGCCTGATGGTCACGCTCGGCTGGCTCGGGATGATCATGCGCATCGCCCATGAAGCCAGCATCGCTGGGCGTTCGGCCGTACCGCGCAAGGAGCGGGCCGCATGAACCCGCGAACCGTACTGATCATGGCGGGTGGCACCGGCGGGCATGTGTTCCCGGCGCTGGCTGCCGCGCGCGTGCTGCGCGAGCGGGGCTTCGAGGCCGTCTGGCTCGGCACGCAGCGCGGCCTCGAGGCCAAGCTCGTGCCGCCTCACCAGATTCCCATGGAATGGATCTCGATCAGCGGCGTGCGCGGCAAGGGACCCATGGCCCTGCTGGCGGCTCCCGTGAAGTTGCTGCTTGCGATCCGTCAGGGCGTGAACGTGATCCGCCGCCGCCAGCCTGCCGTCGTGCTGGGGGCGGGTGGCTTCGTGTCCGGGCCCGGCGGCATCGCCGCGTGGTTGACGGGCCGACCGCTCGTGATCCACGAACAGAATGCGGTGGCCGGCATGACGAACCGGATCCTGGCGCGCTTCGCCAGTCGCGTGCTCGAGGGGTTCCCGAACAGCTTCCCCAGGAAAGTGAGGGCTGAGCATGTCGGCAACCCGGTACGTCGCGAGATCACGGCACTGCCCAAGCCCGAGGACCGTTTCGCGGGACGCGCAGGCAAGCTCCGGCTGTTTGTCTTTGGCGGCAGCCAGGGCGCAGCGAAACTGAATGCAGCAGTGCCTGCTGCGCTGGCGCTGCTGCCGGAGGCCGATCGACCCGAGGTGCTGCATCAGTCTGGCGAGCGGAACTTCGAGCAGACCGTGGCAGCGTACGCCGGACACGGGGTGCAAGCCGAAGTGCGCGCTTTCATCGACGACATGGCGGCCGCCTACACCTGGGCTGATCTGGTCGTGTGCCGCTCAGGTGCGTTGACGGTGGCGGAGATCGCTGCTGCAGGCGTTGGAGCGGTATTCATTCCATTCGCGGCCGCCGTGGACGATCACCAGACGCGCAATGCGCAATTTCTGGTCGGGGCCGATGCGGGCAGGATCCTGCCCGAGCGCGAACTGACCCCCGCTCGTCTCGCAGCCGAGCTGGGTGCGCTGTTTGCGGCTGGCCGGACGCGACTCGCGACGATGGCGAGCAACGCACGCCGTGTCGCCATCCTCGATGCGGATGTCCGTCTCGCGGATGCGTGCATCGCCGCTGCGGGAGGTGCGCGATGACCGACCGCATGCGCCGCATCCATCGGATCCACATGGTCGGCATCGGCGGCAGCGGCATGGGCGGCATTGCCGAAGTGCTGCTGAACCTGGGCTATGCGGTGCAGGGGTCG
Source organism: uncultured Pseudomonadota bacterium (assembly GCA_903898785.1). GTDB lineage: Bacteria > Pseudomonadota > Gammaproteobacteria > Steroidobacterales > Steroidobacteraceae > CAIUGU01. Next base: position 9,973 of record CAIUGU010000208.1, read on the forward strand.
GACCTGAAGCCGAATACCGTGACGCGCCGGCTCGAGTCGCTCGGGGCGCGCATCGTCATGGGGCATGCCGCTGCCAACGTGCAGGATGCGGATGTCGTCGTCGTGTCCAGTGCCGTGAATGAGGCCAACCCGGAAGTCGTCGAGGCGCATGCGCATCGCATTCCCGTGGTCCAGCGCGCGGAAATGCTCGCGGAACTGATGCGCTTCCGCTTCGGCATCGCGATCGCCGGCACGCACGGCAAGACGACCACGACCAGCATGGTGGCGAGCCTGCTGGCCGAGGGCGGGCTGGATCCCACTTTCGTGATCGGGGGCCGCCTGAAGAGTGCGGGCACCAACGCGCGGCTCGGGACCGGGCGCTACCTCGTGGCGGAAGCCGACGAGAGCGATGCGTCGTTCATGCACCTGCAGCCGATGATCGCCATCGTGACCAATGTCGACGCCGATCACCTGGCGACCCACCAGGGCGATTTCGAGCGCTTGAAGCAGAGCTTCATCGACTTCCTGCACAACCTGCCGTTCCACGGTCTCGCGGTGGTCTGCGCCGATGACAAGGAGGTGGCCGCCTTGCTGCCGCGGATTGCGCGCCCGATGGTGACCTACGGCATCGAACAGTCCGCGGACCTGCGTGCCGTCAACATCGTCCGCCACGGCATGCAGTCGACATTCGATGTCGTCCGGCCCGGTCGCGACAAGCCCCTGTCGATTCGACTGAACCTGCCCGGCACGCACAATATCCTCAATGCACTCGCAGCCATTGCCGTGGCTACCGACCTCGATGTGCCCGACGAGGCCATCCAGTCCGCGCTCGCGCACTTCCAGGGCATCGACCGCCGGCTGCAGCAGCTCGGCGACGTGGAGACCGAGGCAGGCCGCGTCACGGTGGTCGATGACTACGGGCACCACCCGACCGAGATTGCGGCAACGCTCGAAGCGGTGCGCCAGGGATGGGCGGGTCGTCGCGTCGTTCTCGCATTCCAGCCGCACCGCTACACGCGGACGCATGATCTTCTCGATGACTTCGCGCGCGTGCTCGCGACAGTGGACGCCCTCGTCGTCAGCGAAGTCTATGCCGCGGGCGAGGCACCGATTGCGGGCGCCGATGCCAAGGCGATTTGCCGGGCGGTGCGCTCGCACGGCCGCGTGGAGCCGGTCTATCTCGACAAGATCGAAGAACTGGGCGAGGCATTGAAGCGCATCGTCCGTGACGGCGATGTAGTCGTCACGATGGGGGCGGGAAGCATCGGTGCAGTTGCGGGCGAGCTGCCTGTCGCGTTGCGTGCCGCAGGCAAAGGAGGGCAGGGCAAATGAACGCCGTGTCGCTGCCGCCCAACCTGAGCGCTCGTGTGCTCAGGAACGAGCCGATGTCCAAGCATACGTCCTGGCGCGTGGGCGGGCCGGCCGACCTGTTCTTCCGTCCTCTCGACGCGAATGACCTGGCGGCGTTCCTGCAATCGCTGGAAGCCGACATGCCGGTGGTGTGGGTCGGGCTCGGCAGCAACCTGCTGGTTCGCGATGGCGGCCTGCGTGCTGCCGTGGTCGAAACCTTCGGTGCGTTCGGTGAGCTCGACCGGCTCAATCAGACGGACGTGTGGGTCGGCGCCGGTGTCTCCTGCGCGAAGCTGGCGAAGCAGTGCGTTCGCTGGGGCCTGGGTCCCGCCGAGTTCTTCGCCGGCATCCCAGGGACGATGGGTGGCGCGCTGGCCATGAACGCCGGTGCCTTCGGAGGCGAGACCTGGCCGCACGTCGTCGAAGTCGAAACCATCAACCGCAAGGGCAAGCGGCAGCGCCGCCCCGCGAGTGACTACAAGCCCAGCTATCGGCATCTCGAAGGACCGGAAGGCGAGTGGTTCCTTGGCTGCAAGCTGCGCTTCGAGCCGCGTCGCGACGCCAACGAGAATGAAATCCGTCGCCTGCTGGCGCGTCGCAAGGAAACCCAGCCGATCGGCGAGTTGTCGTGCGGGTCCGTGTTCACGAACCCCGAAGGGGACCACGCGGCGCGACTGATCGAGGCAGCGGGTCTCAAGGGCTGCCGCATCGGTGGGGCGCAGGTCTCGGAGAAGCACGCGAATTTCATCATCAATGAAGGCAGCGCGACGGCCGCCGACCTCGAGCAGCTGATCGAGCATGTCCGCAGCACCGTGGAAGCGGTGCACGGCGTCCGGTTGCATCCGGAAGTGCGCATCGTGGGAGAGCCTGTGTTGGAGCGTCCGGCATGACCCGCCTGATCGCCAATCCCGCCGCTTTCGGACGAGTGGCCGTCCTCATGGGCGGTACGTCGTCGGAGCGCGAAGTTTCGCTCAACTCTGGAACCAACGTGTTTGAGGCGCTCAAGCGCCAGGGCGTGGACGTGCACGCCGTCGACGGCATTCCTGCGCTGTGCGAGGCATTGACGCAGAAGAAGTTCGATCGCGTCTTCAACATCCTGCACGGCAATCGGGGCGGGGGTGAGGATGGCGTGCTCCAGGGGCTGCTCGAGGCCTTCGGGATTCCTTACACCGGGTCCGGCGTGCTCGGCTCGGCGCTGTCGATGGACAAGATCCGCACCAAGCAGGTGTGGTTGTCGCTCGGCCTGCCAACACCGCGACACATCGCGCTGGCGCCCGGCGCTGACCTGCGCGCCGCAGCCCTGTCGCTCGGGTTGCCCGTCATCGTCAAGCCGGCCTGCGAAGGGTCGAGCGTCGGTGTCAGTCGGGTCTTCAAGGAAGCCGACCTGCCAGCTGCAGTCCGGACCGCCGAGCGCTATGGCGAGATGCTGATGGAGGAGCTGATCGTCGGTGACGAATACACCGTCGGCATCCTCGGCGCGCAGGCGTTACCGAGCATCCGCATCGTGCCCGCGGGCGAGTACTACGACTATCACGCCAAGTACATTGCAGAAGACACGCGTTACCTGTGTCCCGGACTCGAAGGCGACGCCGAGGCCGACATGCGTGACCTCGCGCTGCGGGCGTTCCAGGCGGCCGGCTGCAGCGGCTGGGGACGCGTCGACATCATGCGTTCCCGCGACGGGCGCAATTTCCTGCTCGAGGTCAACACGGCTCCGGGAATGACCAGCCATTCGCTGCTTCCCAAGGCTGCCAAGGAAACCGGCATCGGATTCGACGAGCTGGTGTGGAAGATCCTCGAGAGCAGCTGCGGTTCGTCCAACGGAGGGCCGCGCTGATGTTCGCGTTCCTGCCAAAGCGGAATCGCAACCGGCGCAAGACCGCCGAGCCGCGGATTCGCCTGCCGCAGGTGAACTGGCGCCGGTTGGGGATGACCGCGACGGCAGTGGCTGGCACGGTCGCAGTGCTCGCGTTGTTCGCGGGCCTGCTCGATCGCCCGGTGCAACATGTCGAGGTCGAAGGCAAGTTCCTGCGGGTCGCCCCCGTCGAGATCGAACAGGCGGTCGCGCCGTTTGCCGCCACCGGCTTCCTGTCGATCGACCTGAAGAGCGTACGGCAGTCGCTCGAGAAGATCGCGTGGGTGGATCGGGCGCAGGTCGAGCGCAGCTGGCCGAACGGCCTCAGGGTCTTCATCACCGAACAGGTGCCCGCGGCGAAGTGGGGCGTCGATGGCCTCCTCAACACGCGCGGCGAACTGTTCCTGCGCGATGCACGCCATATGCCGCCCGAGCTGCCGCAGCTCGACGGACCCGAAGGCAGCGAAGTCGAGGTGGCGAAGCTCTATCTCGATACCTATCCGCGCCTGCTCGCCGTGGGCATGCGGCTCGCGAAGGTCGAGCTCGATCCCCGGGGCGCCTGGGTGCTCGGGCTCGGCAACGGAGTCGTCGTGAGGCTCGGTCGCCAGGACGTCGCGGCGCGCCTGGAACGATTCATCACGGTGGCGAGCCCGCTCGTCGCGACCCGTGCCTCCGACATCACCTATGTGGATCTGCGCTACAGCAATGGCTTTTCCGTCGGCTGGAATGCGGGGGTCGTCCCCGATGCGGCAACCGGCAATGCTTCCGGTCCCGCACGCACCGTCCGCCGGCTTGAGGAAGTGAAACCTGATGTCTAGAAAGAGCGACCGCAACCTGATCGTCGGGCTCGACATTGGCACCTCCAAGGTGGTTGCCATCGTCGGCGAGATTTCCAACGACGGCGTCATCGAAGTCGTGGGCATCGGCTCGCATCCCTCGCGCGGGCTGAAGAAGGGCGTGGTGGTCAACATCGAGTCGACCGTGCAGTCCATCCAGCGCGCAGTGGAAGAGGCGGAGCTGATGGCGGGCTGCGAGATCCACTCGGTTTACGCCGGCATCGCGGGCAGCCATGTGCGCAGCCTCAATTCCCACGGCATCGTCGCCATCCGCAACAAGGAAGTGACGGCCGACGACGTGGATCGCGTGATCGACGCCGCGCGCGCCGTGGCCATTCCGGCCGACCAGAAGATCCTGCACATCCTGCCGCAGGAATTCATCATCGATAACCAGGAAGGCATCCGCGAGCCGATCGGCATGTCCGGCGTGCGGCTCGAGGCCAAGGTGCATATCGTCACGGGTGCGGAAAGCGCCGCACAGAACATCGTCAAGTGCGTGCAGCGATGCGGACTGTCTGTCGACGACGTCGTGCTGGAGCAGCTCGCATCGAGCTATGCGGTGCTGGCCGAGGACGAAAAGGAACTGGGCGTGTGCCTGGTGGATATCGGCGGCGGCACGACCGATATCGCCGTGTTCTCCGGCGGCGCGATCCGCCACACCGCCGTGATTCCGATCGCGGGCGACCAGGTCACCAACGACATTGCTGTCAGCCTGCGGACGCCGACGAACTTCGCCGAAGAAATCAAGATGAAGTACGCGTGCGCGCTGTCGCAGCTCGCGAACTCCGACGAGACGATCGAGGTGCCGAGCGTCGGCGACCGTCCGCCGCGGCGCCTGGCCCGGCAAACGCTCGCCGAAGTGGTCGAGCCGCGCTACGAAGAGTTGTTCGCGCTGATCCGCGAGGAGTTGCGCCGCTCCGGCTTCGAGGAAGTCATTGCGGCGGGCGTCGTGCTCACGGGGGGCAGCTCGAAGATGGAAGGCGCGGTGGAGCTCGCCGAAGAAGTCTTCCACATGCCCGTGCGTCTTGGCATTCCGCAACACCTGACGGGCCTTGTCGAGGTCGTGCGCAATCCGATCCACGCGACCGGCGTGGGTTTGCTGTTGTACGGGCGCGAGAACTACCTGCGGGGACGCCGGCCGTCGCCGCTGTCGGGCAACGTGCGCGGATTGTTTGATCGCATGAAGGCGTGGTTTCAGGGGAGTTTCTGAGCACGGAGGCGGGACAAGTGGACAACGAGGGGAAAGAAGCGAAGAGGGGCTGGCTGACGGTGCGGGCGTCCGACGCGGCACCCGGCGCCGGTTACCGGTGGGAGCGGACTGTGGAATGGGCCTTCTTGGGCAAGGCGAACTCCACAGTCCGGACCAGCCGGTGGCAACAGGTCCAGAAGGGTCAGGGTTTCGATTTTACGGTTCAGGCTTTTGGCATTCAGCAACGAGGGGAACAGCAATGTTTGTACTGGCAGATTCCGAACATCAAGGCGCGGTAATCAAGGTCTTCGGTGTTGGCGGCGGCGGAGGTAATGCCGTTGCCCACATGGTCGCCACCGGCATCGACGGTGTCGACTTCATCTGCGTGAACACCGATGCGCAGGCGATCAAGCATGCCCGGGTGAAGACCGGCCTGCAGATCGGGTGCAACATCACCAAGGGCCTCGGCGCGGGCGCCGACCCGGAAGTGGGTCGCCAGGCGGCGATGGAAGACCGCGATCGCATCATCGAGCTGATCGAAGGATCCGACATGCTCTTCATCACCGCCGGCATGGGCGGCGGCACGGGCACGGGTGCTGCACCGGTGGTCGCGCAGGTGGCGAAGGAGCTCGGCATCCTGACCGTTGCGGTCGTCACCAAGCCCTTCGACATGGAAGGCTCGAAGCGCCGTGCGATTGCCGAGCAGGGCATTGCCGAGCTCGAGAAGCACGTCGACTCGCTGATCACCATCCCGAACCAGAAGCTGTTGACGGTGCTCGGCGGCGACTGCACGTTGCTCGATGCGTTCAAGGCTGCCAACCAGGTGCTGCAGGGCGCAGTGCAGGGCATCGCCGAGCTCATCACGCGTCCCGGCATGATCAACGTCGACTTTGCCGACGTGCGCACGGTGATGGCAGAGACCGGGATGGCGATGATGGGCTCGGGTTCCGCTCGTGGCGAAAACCGGGCTCGTGAGGCTGCCGAAGCCGCCATCTCGAGCCCGCTGCTCGAGGACATCAACCTGCAGGGTGCCCATGGCCTCCTGATCAACGTGACCGCGGGCCTCGACCTGCGCACCAGCGAGTTCAGCATCGTGGGCGATACGATCAAGCAGTACGCATCCGAAGATGCGAACGTCGTCGTCGGTTGCGTAATCGATCCGGACATGACGGACGACATCCGCGTGACGGTCGTGGCGACGGGCATCGGCCGGCCGGTTGCCATCCAGGCCCAGCCCCAGCCGGACAGCCGCAAGATGACGGCCATCGCAGGTGGCCGCACCGGCCGTGCCGTCCCGACGCTCGACGACCTGAACGTGCCGACCTACATCCGCAACCAGCGCGAACAACCGCAGTCGGCGCGTCGTGCCGTTGGCGACGGGATCGCGCTCAGCGACGACAGCTCTCTGCTCGACATTCCGGCTTTCCTGCGCCGGCAGGCCGACTAAGGGCAACAGCATCAGGAGCCGGGCTTCAGGCGATGCCTGGGGCCCGGTGGCCTGAAATCATGGTAGGTTATGCACCTGTCTGGTGCGCGGTGTCTGGAATTCGGTGGCCTGCCCCGGTGGGGACCTGTGTCCCCTGCCGGATGAACGTCGGGGAAATCAGGAATGTCCTCTTCGTGAAGGATCAGTCCCCCCATTCCGCTCTATAGACTGGATCTCCCATGCTGCGACAACGAACGCTGAAGAACACGATACGCGCGAGCGGCGTCGGGCTGCACAGCGGCAAGAAGGTCCTCATGGTCCTGAAGCCTGCCCCGGTGAATACCGGCGTGGTGTTCCGCCGGACCGACATGGACGGGGTGGCCGAGGTCCGTGCGTATGCCGAGAACGTGGGCGACACGATGCTCGGCACGACGCTGATGAACGGCGAAGTGAAGGTCTCTACCGTGGAGCACCTGCTCTCGGCCTTCGCGGGGCTCGGGATCGACAATGCCTATGTCGAGCTGTCGGCCGCGGAAGTGCCGATCATGGACGGCAGCGCCGGACCCTTCGTGTTCCTGTTGCAGTCTGCCGGGATCGAGGAGCAGTCCGCCCCCAAGCATTTCGCGCGCATTCTCAAGACCGTCCGGGTCACGGAAGGCGACAAGTGGGCGCAGTTCGAGCCCTTCAATGGCTTCAAGGTCAACTTCCAGATCGAGTTCGACCACCCTGTCTTCAAGAAGCGGTCGCAGACCGCGACCATGGATTTCTCGACGACGTCCTTCCTGAAGGAGATCAGCCGGGCCCGAACCTTCGGGTTCACCCGCGATCACGAGTACCTGCGGGCCCGCAACCTCGCACTCGGCGGAACGATGGACAACGCTATCGTCCTCGACGACTACCGCATCCTCAACGAGGACGGCCTGCGTTACGAAGACGAATTCGTGAAGCACAAGATCCTGGACGCGATCGGTGACCTGTACCTGCTGGGCCGCAGCCTCATCGGCGAGTTCAGCGGCTACAAGTCGGGGCATGCCCTCAACAACCGGCTCCTGCGGGCGATCATTGCGGACGCGGCATCCTGGGAAGAAGTGACGTTCGACGACGTCGGGGACGCCCCGATTTCCTACGTCGTAGCAGCGGCTACGGCCTGAGGTCGTTCCCGCCTCGCCGCCCGTGGTGGCTGGCTCTCTCCACGTGAGACGCCCGCTCACGCCCCCCGGCGGCCCACCCTGACTTTCAACTTGGCGAATTCCGGCCCGCCGTTGGCTTTCAGGCTTTCGAGCAAGCTGTCGGCGGCATAGCGCACCTGGGGGCACCAGGCGGCTGAGTCCATCGTGACAGACAGAGTGCTTTCTCTATAACTCGCTGAAAGTAAATGGCTTTGTTGTTCCTCTGGCAGGCTTGCGCGGACCTGTTCGGTGAGCGACAGCGCGGCTTTGGCCCGCTTTTCGAGGTCCGCGACCTTCCCGGGTAGGGAAAAACCGAGGGGCTGGAATGCGCTCGACATAACCCGGTCGTCGGTGCGCCTTGTCCCGGAGTGAGGGGCGGGCGCTTGATCTTTTGGCGGCCTCTTCTGCATAGTCCGGGACACTGTACAGGGCAAACCCATCGAAAGGTGGGGACGCAAAGCCACCGGTCTGCAAGTCCGGCCGATTACCGGACCACGATAGCGGGGTTACCAGGATGAGAAAACCACAAGCGTTGCTTAAGGTTTGGCGCCGGCCTGTTTCGGGCCTGTGCTCCCGTCCCGTGAGTGCTCGAGAACGCTGCGAGGCTAGGATCGCATGAACGTCATTTTCTACTCGAATCGCGGCGGGCGTGCTCGTCAGTTCCAGATCGACCGCCGGCTCGCGCTGGTGGGCGGCGTCAGCGTGTTCCTGTTTGTCATTGCGGCTGTCTTCTTCGCGGGCATGCGAGTGGGCGGCGGCGGGTTCTTCCTGACCCCCTCGTCCCAGGTGCTCGAATGGTCTCGCCAGCTCGAGTCCCAACGCGCGCAGGTGCAGGAGGTCCGGACCCAGTTGCAGGAGAAGGTCGACGCGCTGGCAAGCCGCGTTGGCCAGATGAATGCCCAAGTGATCCGCCTTGATGCTCTGGGTCGCCGACTCACCGAGATGGCAGACCTGGACAAGGGTGAATTCAACTTTGACACCGTGCCTGCCCAGGGTGGGCCGGAACGATTGCTGGATGGGGTTGCGGCCGCCGCGCCCGACCTTTCTTTCATGCTGGACGGCCTGGCCCGCCAGCTGCAGGACCGCGAGCGGCAGCTCGCCGTGCTCGAGAGCCTGATCTCTACCCGCAAACTGAGCCGCCAGATCGTGCCGGGCGGCCGACCTGTCACCCAGGGCTGGATTTCGTCCTATTTCGGCAAGCGCGCCGACCCCTTCACCGGCAGGACGGCTTTCCACGCGGGACTCGATTTCGCCGGCAAGGAAGGGTCCGAGGTGGTCGCGGTCGCGTCTGGCATCGTCACTTGGTCCAAGGACAGGTTCGGGTACGGGCGCACCGTTGAGATCAACCACGGCAACGGGTACGTCACGCGCTATGCCCACAATGCCAGCAATCTCGTTGGCGTCGGCACGACCGTCCAGAAGGGCGATCCGATTGCCCGCATTGGGTCCAGCGGCCGCTCGACCGGTCCCCACTTGCATTTCGAAGTGCTGAAGAACGGGCGCCCAGTCAATCCGATGACGTTCGTCGGCAAGTAAACGGCTGGCACCGTCCCTTCGGGCCGGCGCAGCGTACCCTCCCGTCTGCAGCGGGACTGGTCGAATCGTCGCCTTGCAGGCGACTCCCCCTTTGAAATCCATCGCCGCGGCCCAACCCTTCGAAGCCCGGGCCGAGCGTCCCGACCCCGCCGGGAATAGGCCCCCTAGCCGTGTACAATACGCGGCCTTGAATGGATGCATTGACGGAGTTTCCGAGTGGCGAACTGGCTTACTAGGCTGTTTGGCAGCCGCAATCAGCGGGTAATCGGCGGGTATTCGAAGCTTGTCAGCCGCATCGGTGCGCTGGAGGCTTCTCTGGCCTCCCTGAGCGACGAGCAGCTCAAGGCCAAGACGGCGGAATTCCGCGAGCGGCTTGCGAAGGGCGCCACCCTGGACGAGCTGTTGCCCGAAGCCTTTGCCACGGTTCGAGAGGCGGCCAAGCGGGCGCTCGGCATGCGCCATTTCGACGTGCAGCTGATTGGCGGCATGGTGCTGCACCAGGGCAAGATTTCCGAGATGCGGACGGGCGAAGGCAAGACGCTGGTCGCCACGCTGCCCGCATACCTCAATGCATTGCCCGCCAAGGGCGTCCACGTCGTCACGGTCAACGAATACCTCGCCCAGCGCGACGCGGACTGGATGGCGCCCGTCTATCGCTTCCTCGGGCTTGAGGTCGGCGTGATCAAGAGCGGCCAGAGCACGACCGAGAAGCGTGCAGCCTACGCAGCCGACATCACCTACGGCACGAACAACGAATTCGGTTTCGACTACCTGCGCGACAATCTCGCGTTCCGTCTCGAGGACCGCGCGCAGCGCTCGCTGACCTTCGCGATCGTCGACGAAGTGGACTCCATCCTGATCGACGAGGCCCGCACGCCCCTGATCATTTCCGGGCCTGCCGAGGAGAGCACCGAGCTCTACCTCAAGATCAACCAGCTTGCGCCCCGGCTCAAGCGCCAGGAAACGGAAGAGGGCGAGGGTGACTTCTGGGCGGACGAGAAGGGCCGGCAGATCCACCTGTCCGACTCGGGCCACGAGCGGGTTGAAGACCTGTTCCTCGAGGCCGGCCTGCTGCAGCCTGGCCAGAGCCTGTACGACGCCGCGAATATCCGGCTGATGCATCACCTGAACGCCGCGCTGCGGGCCCATGCGCTGTATCACCGCGATGTCGAGTACATCGTGCGCAACGGCGAAGTCATCATCGTCGACGAGTTCACCGGCCGTACGATGCAGGGCCGGCGCTGGTCCGACGGCTTGCACCAGGCCATCGAAGCGAAGGAAGGCGTGCGCGTCCGCGAGGAGAACCAGACCGTCGCCTCCATCACGTTCCAGAACTACTTCCGCATGTACGCCAAGCTCGCCGGCATGACGGGCACGGCGGACACGGAGGCATTCGAGTTCCAGCAGATCTACGGGCTCGAGGTTGTCGTCGTGCCCACGCACCGGCCCATGGTCCGAAAGGATCACTCCGACTTCGTGTACCTCACCCAGAAGGACAAGTTCGCGGCGATCATCGAGGACATCAAGGACTGCGTGGCTCGCGGGCAGCCGTCGCTCGTCGGCACCACCTCGATCGAGACATCCGAGTACCTCTCCGAGTTGCTGACGAAGCAGGGAATCAACCACCAGGTGCTGAACGCGAAGCAGCACGACAAGGAAGCCGGGATCGTCGCCCAGGCGGGCCGTCCTGGAACCGTCACGATCGCCACGAACATGGCCGGCCGCGGCACCGACATCGTGCTCGGCGGCAACTTCGAGGTGGAACTGGCTTCCATGGACCCGCCGCCGGACGAGGCAGCCCGGCAGCAGGCTAGAGCAGCATGGCAGCAGCGCCATGACTCCGTCCTTGCTGCAGGCGGCCTGCACATCATTGGTACGGAGCGTCATGAGTCGCGGCGCATCGACAACCAGTTGCGCGGCCGGTCAGGCCGACAGGGTGACCAGGGTTCGAGCCGCTTCTACCTGTCGCTCGAAGACAATCTCATGCGGATCTTCGGCGATCCAGAGCGCACGAAGCGGTGGCTGCAGACTGCCGGCATGAAGGAAGGCGAGGTCATCGAGAGTCGCATGCTGTCGAAGCAGATCGAGCGTGCGCAGCGCAAGGTCGAGGCCCATAACTTCGATGCCCGCAAGAACCTGCTCGAATACGACGACGTGGCGAACGACCAGCGCAGGGTTGTGTACCAGCAGCGCTCCGAGGTGATGGCTGCGGAGGATGTTGCCGATGCCGTGGCCGGCATTCGTCGCGAGGTGGTGGAGGCTCTGATCGACCGGTTCGTTCCGCCCGACAGCGTCGAAGAGATGTGGGACATCGACGGCCTCACCCAGACGATCGAGCGCGACTTCGCGACGAGCATCGACCTCAAGGGCTGGCTCGAGACCGAGAAGAACGCGGGCGAGGCTGATCTGCGCACGCGCGTGCATTCCGCCGTTGATGCGGGGTATGAAACGAAGGTCCAGCAGTACGGCTTGCCGGTCATGCGGCACCTCGAAAAGGCCATCATGCTGCAGCAGATCGACCTGCACTGGCGCGAGCATCTTGCGGCCATGGACTACCTGCGGCAGGGCATCCATCTACGCAGCTACGCGCAGAAGAACCCCAAGCAGGAATACAAGCGCGAAGCATTCGAGCTGTTCAGTGCGATGCTGGACCGGATCAAGCACGACACTGTCTCGATGCTGTCCCGGCTGCAAGTGCGCAGCGAAGAAGAGATCCAGGCGGAGGAAGCGGAGCGCCAGCGCCGGCTCGAGCGTGCGATGCAGCTGCAACATGCAGCTCCCGAGTCGATCACGGCCCCGCCGCCGCCCGAAGAAATGCCCGCCATGGCCCAGGACATGGCCGCAGGGACGTTCGTGCGCGATACGAAGAAGGTAGGCCGCAACGAGCCCTGCCCCTGCGGGTCGGGCAAGAAGTACAAGCACTGCCACGGCGCGCTTGAAGCCTGACGCTGGCCTGGAGAAGCGAGCGGCCATCCACGTGCTGGCCGGCGCCCTGTTCGATGGCCAGCGCCGGGTGCTGGTTGCGCAGCGGCCCGCCGGCAAGCATATGGCAGGCAAGTGGGAGTTTCCCGGTGGCAAGAGGGCGGATGGTGAATCCCCCTTTGCCGCGCTTTGTCGCGAGTTGCAGGAGGAGCTCGGCATTGGCGTCACCCATGCCGTGCCCCTCATCCAGTACGAATATGTCTATTCCGACCGCATCGTGCTGCTCGACCTGTGGTGCATCACGGACTATGCGGGTGAGCCGCAGTCGCGCGAAGGGCAAGCGCTTGCGTGGGTGCCTGTCCACGAGCTGGGCAAAGTCGATTTGCTGGAGGCGGATCGGCCGATGGTGCAGGCGCTGGCCGCTTACGTGGACGCCCCATCTGCCTGAGAGTGCCTGAAGGCGTGTCGCGCTGGCGCTAACACCTGATCAGAGGAGCCTAGCGCAGGTCTTCATCTTCCTGCGTTTCGTCATCGACCAGCCCCGCAGAACCGTCATCCGGAACTACGTGCTTCTCGGTAGCCCAGGCGCCCAGGTCAATCAGCTTGCAGCGTTCGCTGCAGAACGGCCGCCAAGGGGAGACATCCGACCATTCGACCGGTCTCCTGCAGGTTGGGCACGAAACCTTCATGGCGAGGTTTGCCGAGGACGGCCAGGTGGGCGGGTCAGATGCACGTCGTCAGCAGGAAAGGGACATTTTCCGAGGTCTGCACCGGGCGGGTCGATGCGACATTGCTGCCGGCCAGGAAGCGGATCGTGCAGCGGTGATGGCTGCCGCTGATCTCCGGGAAATACTCGGTATCGGCCGGTAGCGTCACGCGAAGCAGCTGGCAGGGAGTCTCGCGTTCGAGCGTCAGCAGGAACACCCCCGCGTTCGCCGTTTCCCTGCGTGGACGTGCATTCTGGCGAGTGAGCCACAGCAGCTCCGTGACTGCGTCGCAGAGCGGCCGCAGGACAGTTAGCCACTCGTCGAAAGCGGCAGACCTGACTGACTCGGACTGATTGAGCCAGCAGAAGAAGTCCGGCAGGTCGAATTCGCACGTGCCACCCGGTATTGCGGTGCGATGCTTGATTGCATTCAGGAACTCGGAGTCGCGAAGCTTCTGCATGAACAGCGCTCCGGCTGCATTGAGCTCGGTGCGCAGCCGCGCCAGATTCTCCAACACGGCGTGCAGCCTGCTGGTATCCACGCCCGGCCGGGACTGAAACTCGTGCATGGCTGCCATCTGGCGTTCCAGTTCCTTCAGCACGTCGCTGCGGATATCACCGCGCGCCGTGATGGCGAGCATCTCAAGGATGGAGGCAACGGCTGCGCGGGCTGACCAGGTATCGGGCTGTTGCCGATGGTAGAGCGTCTGGTTGTACAGGAACTCGAGACGCAGGAACGTCCGCATGCGCTCGTTGAGCGGCTGCTCGTAGATGATCGTGGTGGCGCTCGGCTCTGCGCGCTCCGTGGTCTGACCGGTTTCTGGCATCCGGCTATTGTGCGGCAGCTTGGCGGAGTTGGCTAGACGAGAAACGAGGTTCGGCCCGCGACTGCGGGCTCAGGCGATCATCCAAGTCGTACGCCCTCACTGCCCGTTGGGTGGCGCCTGGTACCGCATTTCCAGGTACTTCTCATGCAAGGCGGCGACCTGACGTCTCAGGTCTGCGAGGCTGCCGGTATTGGAAATCGTGTCGTCAGCTGCCGCCAGTCGTGCGGACCGGCTTGTCTGCGCTGCCAGCATCCTGCGTGCGTGTGTTTCATCCACGCCATCTCGTGCCTGGAGCCGTTCCAGTTGTGTGGCCTCCGGGGTATCCACGACCAGGATCCGGTCGACCAGGTAGTCCAGCCGGTTTTCCACCAGCAGCGGGATGACGAGAATCTGGTAAGGGCCAGTCGAAGCCTGCGACCGGCGAGCGAGTTCGGCACGCACTGCCGGATGGAGGATGTCCTCAAGGCGCTTTCTCTGCGCTGGGTCCGCAAAGACAAGCTCCCGGAGGCGACGCCGATCGAGGTGGCCGGACTGATCAAGCACCTCGGCACCGAACAGATCCACGATACGCCCAAGGGCGGGTTGGCCCGGTTCCACCAACTCACGGGAAATTACGTCTGCATCGATGACCGGAATACCCAGTGAGGCGAACTCGTCGGCCACCGCGGATTTGCCGCTTGCGATGCCGCCGGTCAGTCCGATCCGCAGGATGGGGCCCGTCACGTTGGTGTACCCGAAAGCTTCATGCAGGTCCGGTCCTCGCCCTAGTGCAATCGGCTGAGATACGCATCGACCAGCTGCGGCCCCCACATCAGCGCGATCCAGCCTGCGGCCGCCAGATAGGGTCCGAACGGGATGGGTATCTGCCGATCGCGGCCCCGCAGCACGATCATCAGGATACCGACCACGGCTCCCGTGACGGCCGAGAGCAGGATGACGAGCGGCAGCATCTTCCAGCCCAGCCAGGCGCCGAGGGCGGCCAGCAGCTTGAAATCGCCGAAGCCCATGCCTTCCTTTCCGGTGACCAGCTTGAACAGCTGGTAGACGAGCCACAGGCTGAGGTAGCCGGCGGCAGCCCCTATCACGCTGCTATCAGTACTGACGGGCAAAACGGCGTCAGGATGCGCGGTGAGGCTGAACAGGAGCCCGAGCCACATCAACGGAATCGTGAGGCTGTCTGGCAGCACCTGGTGGTCGATGTCGATGCAAGTCATCGCGACCAGCATCCAGGTCAGGACCAGTGCACCTGCGGTGAATACGGTAAAGCCGAACCTCCAGGCCACCACGGCCGACAGTACGGCGGTGGAAAGTTCGATAACTGGATAGCGTGCTGAAATCGGTGCGCTGCAGCCGCGGCATCGACCCCTCAGCACGAGGTAGCTGATGACCGGGATGTTCTGGATCGCCGTTATCTCTGCGCCGCAGTGCGGGCAGGCCGAGCGGGGAACCATGAGGTTGTACCTGCCAGGCGCAGAGTCGGCAGCCGAAGCCGCAGGCGGAGTACCGGGGGTTGTGCCGAGGATCTCGATTGCCTGCGCCTTCCACTCGCGCTCCATCATGATCGGCAGGCGGTGGATCACGACATTCAGGAAGCTGCCAATCAGGAGGCTGAATACGAATATCGTGCCGATGAAGAGCGGAGGCGAGGATGCGAAGAGTTCAATCATGCTGTAGCCCTGTGCGGAGAGGGGGCGGAATTGTCATCTGCAGTTGCCAGACGCCCCACCGTCCCCTCTACAAGAAAACGCCGCGTAGGACGCGGCGTTTTCCCTGGGAGGTCGAGTATGGCGCAACGGTCAGACGACTGCGCCCAGTTTGAAGATCGGCAGGTACATTGCGATGACCAGGCCGCCGACCAGCACGCCGAGAATCGCCATGATGAGCGGTTCGAGCAAGCTGCTCATGCTGTCCACCGCGGCGTCGACGTCGGCCTCGAAGAAGTCCGCGACCTTGGACGACATGGCATCCAGCGAGCCGGATTCCTCGCCGACGGCGATCATCTGCACGACCATGTTGGGGAACAGACCCGTGTTCTCCATCGATCGTTGCAGTCTCTGGCCGGTCGAAACCTCGTCGCGAATACGCAGGGTCGCTTCTTCGTAAACGATATTGCCGGTGGCGCCGGCCACCGATGCCAGGGCTTCCACGAGCGGTACGCCCGCGGCGAACATGGTCGACAGCGTCCTTGCGTAACGAGCGATGGCCGCCTTCGTGATGATCGGGCCGATAATCGGCGCCTTCAGCATCATCTTGTCGATGGTCTGCCGCATCTTGCGGGAGCGCTTGTGGAAGTAGAAGAAGGCATATCCCGCGCCGCCTGCCAGGATCGCCAGCCACCAGCCCTGGTCCTGGACAAAGCGCGACATGTTGATGACCATCTGCGTGAAGGCAGGCAGGTCGGCGCCGAATCCCTTGAACAGGCTTTCGAACTGCGGGATCACGAAGATCAGCAGGATGATCGTCACGATGACAGCCACGGCCAGCACCGCGGTGGGGTAGAAGAGCGCCTTCTTGATCTTCTTCTTCAGGGCTTCCGTCTTTTCCTTGTACGTCGCGATCTTGTCGAGCAGCGTTTCGAGCGCACCGGCCTGCTCGCCCGCCTCGACCAGGTTCACGAACAGGTCGTCGAAATACAGGGGATGCTTGGCGAGCGCTTCGTGGAGCGTGGTGCCCGCCTCGACGTCCGACTTGATCGACAGAACGAGCTTCTGTACCGAAGGCTTGTCGTGGCCGTTACCGATGATGTCGAAGCACTGCACCATCGGGATGCCGGCCTGCAGCATGGTCGCGAGCTGCCGGGCGAACAGCGCGATGTCCTCGGCGTTCACCTTCTTGCCGCTCTTCATGAGCTGCGATTCCTTGCGGACCTTCTTGGCAACCACGCCCTGCTTGCGCAGGTCGGTGCGGACAGCCGCTTCGCTCACGGCGAGCATGCGACCTTTGATGCGCTTGCCGCGCTTGTCCATGCCCTCCCAGGTGAACGGGAACTGCTTTGAAGAGATTACTTCTGCCATGTCCGTTAGTCTCTTGAGTGAACGAGCGGCGCGCTGCTATCCGGGGTGACGATCATTCGACGGTGCACTGGTTGATTTCATCGAGGCTGGTGATGCCGACGCGGGCCTTTTCCAGCCCCGCGCGGCGCAGGTCCCACACGCCTTCCTTCTCGGCCTCGTCAGCGATGTCCACTGCATTGCCGCCCTGCAGGATGATTCGTCCGATGGCGTCGGTCACTTCCATGACCTGGTAGATGCCGCACCGGCCCTTGTAACCGTCGGTGCACTGGTTGCAGCCGACCGCCTTGTAGAGCGTCATGCCGGAATCGATGTCGGCCTGCGTGAAGCCTTCCTTCAAGAGCGCCTCTGCAGGCAGGTCCACGCGGACCTTGCATGCGTTGCACAACTTGCGCGCGAGGCGCTGGGCGATGATCAGCG
This sequence comes from uncultured Pseudomonadota bacterium, assembly GCA_903898785.1. Taxonomy (GTDB): domain Bacteria; phylum Pseudomonadota; class Gammaproteobacteria; order Steroidobacterales; family Steroidobacteraceae; genus CAIUGU01. The sequence goes on from CAIUGU010000208.1 coordinate 27,199, forward strand.
ACACCGAAGTGGCAATGGCGTAAGGCTTGACGCCCATGTCGATCAGTCGGGTCAGCGTCTTGGGCGCGTCGTTGGTATGCAGCGTTGACAGCACCAGGTGTCCGGTTTGGGCGGCCTTGATGGCGATCTCCGCCGTCTCGAGGTCGCGGATTTCGCCGACCATGATGACGTCCGGGTCCTGGCGCAGGAACGCGCGCAAGGCGCCCGCAAACGTGAGGCCCACCTTCGGATTCACGTTGACCTGGTTGACGCCGGGCAGGTTGATTTCCGCCGGGTCCTCGGCCGTCGAGATGTTCGTGTCTTCCTTGTTCAGGATATTGAGGCCGGTGTACAGCGACACCGTCTTGCCGCTACCAGTCGGCCCTGTCACCAGGATCATGCCGTGGGGACGTGACAAGGCGTCCATGTAGAGCTTCTTCTGGAAGGGCTCGTAGCCCAGCGCGTCGATGCCCAGCATGGCACTGGAGGGATCTAGGATACGCGCAACGATCTTTTCACCGAACAACGTCGGACAGGTGCTGACGCGGAAGTCGATCGCGCGGTTCTTGGAGATGCGCATCTTGATGCGCCCGTCCTGCGGCACTCGCCGTTCGGCGATGTCGAGCCGCGACATGACCTTGATGCGGGCCGAGATCTTGACGGCGAGTTGCACGGGGGGGCTCGCCAGTTCTTTCAGCATGCCGTCGATGCGCAGCCGGATGCGGTACATCTTTTCGTAAGGTTCGAAATGGATGTCCGAGGCGCCTTTCTTGATGGCGTCGAGCAGCACCTTGTTGACGAACCGGACGATCGGCGCGTCCTCGACGTCATCTCGCCCGACGTTGTCCTTCTCCGCGTCGTCATCGCCACCCGAGACGTCGAGATTCTCGAGATCGAGGTCGTCGTCGGCCAGTCCCGGCATCTGCGTGTCGACCTGCTCGATGGCCCGGCCGACGATCTGCTGCAGCTTGTCGTCTTCGACCACCACGGCTTCGACCGACATGCCCGTCTGGAACTTGATCTCGTCGATCGAGTGGAGGCTGGTGGGATCGGAGACGGCAACAAACAAGCGCTTGCCCCGACGAACCAGCGGCATGACACGGTGCTTTTGCAGCAGCTTGTCTGACACCAGCTTGACCACATCCATGTCCGGAACGATGGATTCGAGGTCAAGAAGGGGGACACCGAACTCCTGAGCGGCAGCGATCGCAATCTCGCGCGCGTCCGCAATGCCGTTGGAAACGAGGTGGGAAACGAGGTTCGAGTTCGCTTCCTTGCTGGCTGCAATGGCCTGCAGCATCGTCTGCTCATCCACCAAGCCGTCCTGAATCAGCCGCTGGGGCAGGCCCTGTAGGGCCACCCGGGCAGTGCTGAGGGCTGGAGCGGCATTATCAATCATGGGGTTACGCGTGCAGGAAGACGACGAAAAGGAACAGTACTCTTACCCTAACCGGAGCTGCCAATCAATTGTCAAATTAGCGCCAATTGTGGCGGACCCCGCCCGTCCGGGACGAGATCTGTGTCACATTGGGCATGCTCCCAATGGGATCGGCACCCCATCCTTGGCGTTGACCTGAAGGCGGCTCGCGGTGGGGAAGTTGACCCGGTCCGCGGGGGCTTCAGCCCACCCTCCCGGGACCCCGTGCGACCGGGTTACCCGGGTGCGGATGCCCGACGGCTGCGCCGGGGTCAGGTGCGGCCGCGTCTTGGGGTTCGCGCGTGCGGCTCCTCGAAAGAAAGCGTCGAGCGGGCTCTTCGATTCTCGTATACAGCAGGTGCGCGGAGGCGAGGGAGCCTGCAAAGACGAGGGTCATGGCCACACTCCAGTGAAGTGTGCTGGAAGTCCAGTGAAGGTGCCGCAGCAGGCTCTGGGCAAACAGGATCCACACCCCATGGACGATGTAGAGCGAGTACGAAATGCGGCCCAGATACTGCGCCGGTGACGACTTCAGGCAGCTGCTGTTGGCGCCGCCGCCAGCTAACACCCAGATGAGGCCGCCGGCGAGGATCGGTGCCACCATTAGTGCCTTCTGCTCCCCGACCGTGAGCGCGAAATAGTTTCCCAGCGCCAGGGTCAGGACGACCGCCATCCATTGCTCCCGACCGGAATAGCTTGTCTTCGGGCTCGATGACCAGATCGAGTACAGCAGGACTCCGAGCGAGAACTCGACCGCGATCCTCGGTAGTCCGAAGGCCATCGTGCCGCGCAGGAAGAAGGTTGCGACGACGTAGGGCAGGATGCAAAGCAGCACAGCGACGGCCATGAGTTTCGTCAACCGGGTCGGGAGTCTTGTCGCAACGACGGAGACGAGCGGAAACAACAGGTAAGCAAGCCACTCGGTGCTGACTGACCATGACGGAATGTTCCAGGTTGTCCTGATCGGGAAGGCCCAGCCGTGTAACAGGAGAGCGGATTCCACAAGCCCTGCGGCATCGCGGCTCCAGGGTCTCGCCACCGGGATGGACAGCAGGTGCAGGAGGCCAACGCCAGCCACCATGATGAGCAGCACGAACAGATGCACCGGGTAGATGCGTGCGAGTCGCTTCTGCAGGAACGCGAGGTAACTGGAGAAATCGGTCGGCGCCTTGGCGCCTGAGTAATTGAGCGCGATCACGAAGCCGCTCAGCACGAAGAACAGGTCGACTCCCAGGAAGCCGCCCCCTGCGATCCAGTCAAGGACAAGACCGATGTCAGGATGAGAGCGGCCCGTCTGGTTGCCGATATGGAACAGGAGCACCCAGGTGGCGGCGATCCCCCTGAGGCCGGTCAGTGCGGGGATTCCCGCAGCAGGTTCACGCATCTGGAGTTTCGCTCTTGCTACAAGGAGCCAAGCTTCCGTGCGGACTGTCTCTGTCTGGGGGTTGCAATGGACCTCGTGTTCCAGACATGTCACTAGGCTCTGGATGAAGGGCTACGGCAAGGCAGGCAGTACCGAGGGCATCCTTGTACTCGGGAATCGGTAATTGAGTGCGGCCCACAGCTCGGCGACCTTGGGCTCGTCCTTGGCAACAGCATCGGCATCGATCCAGCGAGGCTGCGCACCCGGATGCTCGATGTACGCGACAAAATGCCCCGGGGCATCCGGCACTGGCACTGAGGCAAGTACGCGTCCGTCGCGGGACGCGGCGTACTGCCGGTTGGCCAGGATCTCTTTGAGGGATTCCTGCCGGATGTAGATCCGGTCCGTCACCGGATTGATGCGATAAAACTCTGCGGCGTCGGTCAAAGCGCTGGTCGTGATGATCTGGCCGAGCGCCACTCCCGGCGGATTGAACTCCGTTTCGGTGAAGCGGATCCGGTCGCTCCAGTCGACGGCGGTACCCGAACGATGGGCCTGCAGCAGCGGCAGCAACGACCTTCCATCGAAGGGAGTGGCGCTGCGCATTCCGAGGGCGTCCACCAATGTTGGTGCCAGGTCTTCAAGGGAAGCAGGAGCATTGATTGTCTGGCCAGGCTGGAGTGTCAACGGGGTCGAGCCAAAGGCGCGTACGGCAAATACCACCTGGTATTGCTGCTCGGCAAAGATGTGGGTGCCGTGGCCGAAGATCTCCATCGTGTCGTGCTCGGGGATCACGTCGTGGAAGCGCGGGACCCTCAGGTCCGCGAGTTCGCCCAAAGATTCACCGTGGTCGGACAGCACGACGACGATGGCATTGTCGAGCGCGCCCTTGCGGCGCAGGACATCGACGACGTCTTTGAACTGCGTGTCCAGGCGTTGGATGGCCTGCTCGTACATGGGCTTGGTATCGAGCGTCTGGCTTGCTTCAAGGATCTGCTTCGCCGATGCCCACGAATACGGCCAGTGCGCCAGCGTCATATGGACCGCCAGGAACGTCGGCTGCGTGAAATCCAGCTCACGGTCGAGCCTGTCCACGAAGGTATCCGGGTCGTACGTGATGCTTGCAGCACGATTGCCGTGCGCGTACGGGAACAGGTAGCCACCCAGTCGCGTATTGACCAGCAGGTTCGACAAGGGCGAGTCGGCAAAGAACCCGAGCATGAAATCGGCGGCGCCGATGGGCGGCGAGATCATCTCGTCAAAGCCGTAAGACGTGTCCAGGTTGGAGAAGCGTACTTCGTCGATGGCGTAGACGGTCTTGTAGCCGCCCTCGCGCAGGATTTCCGGCAGGGTGTCGCCCTCCTGGATCAGTTCGCGCGGAAAGAGGTTGATCACGGCGCCTGTCGTGTGTGGATTGCGACCCGAGAGGATCGACACCCAGGACGGGAACGTGCGGGCCAGCGGGGTCACCGTGTCACTGAATACAGTCGAACTCGCGAGGAATTCATGGATCGACGGTGTCATCGTCCTGGCCCGGTCGCCGAGCGCAATATCGGTCCGCAAGGAGTCGAGGCCGATCAGGATCACATGAGGCTTCTTGCCGGAGGAGGCGGCGTAGGTGCCCTTTGCTTCAGGCGTAAACGAGACCAGGGCGACGGAGGCAACGGCCATGCAGAGAATCAGCGCTGTCCTCGTCTGGTTCGCAAACAGCCAGCGATGGACGGAGTTCAGCGTGAAGGCACGCACGAGCGTCAGCATCACCGCACCGCCCAATACAGCGGTGACCACGACCAGCGGCGTCACGCCGTTCCAGTCGGTGCCTGCCAGCGCGGCATAGGGCGAGCCCATCGACGAAGAGGGGTACCAGCTCGCGTTCGCGACCAGGATCCAGAAGGTGGCCAGAATGAACCAGAGGATCATCCAGATACGAGTGGAGTTCTTGCTGTCGGGCCAGGCGCGCCGGGACAGATGCGCGAGGCCGAGACAGAGCAGCCCGAACGAACCGTAGGTAAGCACAAGAGCACCCACGAAGGACGCGAGATTGCCGGCGAGGGCCGTGCCCCAGATGGGCTGCGACATCACCGTGCGGATGATCTTGCCGTCGAAGGCGGCAGAGTTGGAATCGCCGAGGATCCGGAGATAAGACAGGAGCAGCAACATGACGCCGAGTGCCGTGGCGAGGGCAATGTCGGCGCAATTCTTTTTCATGTCCTGGCGCATGGCGTTCAACGGGCAGTAAGGCGGTTCAGTGTCTTCGTGGCTGCGAACATCGCGGTAGATATATAGCCCGTACCCAGATCTCTGAATGTGCTTGAGTTTGTATGTTCAGTGAGTGCCCGCCTGCATGCGTTCGCACTGCGGACCCTCAAAAGAAGACCCCTCCGCGAGGGAGGGGTCTTGCTCGTTCCTGATGCGCCTACAGAGTGGCCCCTGTCAGGCTTGTCGGATTACGATGCGCGGCAAGCAGACGGCAGGTACTTCGGCAGCACCGTCGTCGCGTTCGCCGAGGCGCCAACCAACGGGTCGCTGCCCAGCACGTTCGCCATGCCGCAAGTCCAGATCACGTCGCCGTTGCCATTGAGCGTCGGGCGAAGGCTCAGCACGTTCGCGCCAGGAGCCAGCGCGGTCGCGTTCGCCTGGTTGCCGTAACTGATGTTGATCGTGCCAGTGCTGATTGCAACGCCAGTCACATACTTGCCCGACTTCGTGCCAGTGATGCCGACTGCCAAGTTATTGACCGGCCAAGCGCCCGTCTGCGCGAACGTTTCAGCAACAGCGGCCTTCAGGTCGCTCGAGAGGTTCAGGCCTTCCGTGACCTGGGCGCGGACCGTGTAGTCCTGGTACGCGGGAATGGCGATGGCCGCCAGGATGCCGATGATCGCGACGACGATCATCAATTCGATCAGGGTGAAACCCTTCTGGGCCTGCTTCAGCATTTGAATCTCCTAAACAACTAATGGAATCGGAAACCGACGGCGACATTCGCCTGACCTAGGCTTAAGCAAGCGGCGTGCCACAAGTTCCCTGAATCCCTAAGGCATTGATTGAAGATAAGAATGGACCAACGGGGGTGGGCGCAGCGAGGAGTCAGGAAAACCCTTAAGTGCCGCAAATTGCCCGGATGTGACACGAATTGTCACTTTGCGCCGGCGAATCGCGACGTGCGCGTTTGCCGTCAGCGGAGGGGTGCTGCGCCCCTGAACCCATGTCGGCCGGAGTATCAGAAATCTGAAGGCGGGGGGGGCTACTCCAGCCCCAGCTTCTTGATGCGGTACCGCAGCGACCGGAAGCTCATGCCGAGCAATGCAGCGGCCTTCGTCTTGTTGTAACGCGTCTGTTCCAGCGCCCGCACGATCGCATCCCGCTCTATGTCTTCCAGCGCATCGCCCAAGGGTTCGCCGGCGGCAACGGTACCGGTCGCGGGCTTCTCCAGCGCCCCCGCCGCAGGCCTCAGTTGCAGGTCCGACACATCAATGTTGGTGCCCGCACACAGCGTCGCAGCCCGCTCCAGCACGTTTTCCAGCTCGCGGACGTTGCCAGGAAAGGGGTAGTCGCACAGGGCCTTCAGTGCCGCATTGGTCAATGCAGGCGAGGGCAACCCCGTTTCCTTGCCCAGCTTGAGCAGGATGGAGTCGACCAGTTCAGGCACATCCTCCAGCCGTTCGCGCAGGGGCGGCACGCGGATCTCGATGACGTTGACGCGATAGAACAGGTCCTCGCGAAAGCGGCCTGCCGCCACTTCCGCTGCGAGCGGCTTGTGCGTAGCGCTCAGTATCCGCGCATCGATCGGGGATTCCCTGGCTTCGCCCACCGGCCTGACGGTCTTCTCCTGGATGACCCGCAGCAGCTTGACCTGCATGTGCAGCGGAAGATCTGCGATTTCATCGAGGAACAGCGTACCGCCCTCGGCATTCTGGATCAGACCGCGCTTGTCGCTGACGGCGCCCGTGAAGCTGCCCTTCTTGTGGCCGAACAACTCGCTTTCCATGAGTTCGGTCGGGATGGCGCCGCAGTTCACCGGGACGAACGGCCCTTCGCGCCGCGCGCCGGCTGCATGGATCAGTTGGGCAACGAGTTCCTTGCCTGTGCCGGATTCGCCGAAGATGTGGACAGGCGCCTGGCTGCGCGCGACTTTCTCGATCATCTCGCGCAGGTGCGCCATGGCCTTGGAAGACCCCAGCAACCGGATCCGCGGCGGGCCGCCCGGGCTTTCGGTCGAGTCCGTGAGCTTGAGTGTTGCCGTGATCAGCTTGCGCAGCGCTGCGAGGTCGAGCGGCTTCGAGATGAAGTCGAACGCGCCCAGCTTCAATGCCTTCACGGCGGATTCCACGTTGCCGTGCGCAGTGATGACCGCGATCGGCAATTGCGGCCGGTTGGTCTGCACCCATTCCACCAGGCTGAGGCCATCCCCGTCCGGCAGCTTCATGTCGGTCAGGCAGAGGTCGAACTGCCCGGCGCGCAGCGAACTGCGGGCCGTGGTGAGGTCGGGTACCGCAACGACCTCGATGTTCATCCGCTCGAGGGTGATGCCGAGCAGTTCGCGGATATCAGGTTCGTCGTCGACGACGAGCGCTCGCGGACTTCCCATGTCTTCTATAGTTCCCAGCGCTGCGGATCTGCAAACACGATGCGGAAAATACTACCACCACCCTGCCGAGGCTCGTAGAAAAGTACGGCGCGATTGCATTGCGCGAGTTCGCGGGCGATGAACAGGCCGAGCCCCGTGCCGCCCGGCCCCGCCGTGAAGAACGGTTCGAAGATCTGCTCCGCATGGGCTACATCGATCCCCGGGCCTCGGTCGGCGACCTCGAGATACGGACGCTGGTTCGGCTGGATGCGACCAATGCTTATGTCGATCGAGATGTGCCCCTCGGCGGATCGTCCGTACTTGCAGGCGTTTTCGCACAGGTTCCAGAGCAGCTGGTGCAGGTGGGACGGATCGACGCGGATCTCCAGGTCCTGCTCGGTCGGCGAGAAACGCAATTGCTCCGCTGTGATCTGGAGCGTCTGCCGGAACTCCGCCAGGAAGTCGCTGAGCCAGCCGGCCAGCTCGATCCGTTCCTGCCGTGTGGAGTCCCTGCGCGAGAGCTGCAGGACGTTTTCCACGATCGTGCTGACCCGCGTGCCATTGGTGTGGATGATGTCGATCAGTCGCTGGTCCTGGGGGTTGATCGACGCGGACTCCCGGAGCAGTTGCGCCGCGTGGCTCATGGCGCCGACGGGATTGCGGATTTCGTGCGCAATGCTGGCGCTCAGGCGGCCGAGCGCAGCGAGTTTCGTCTGCTGCACCCGTTCTGCAATCAGCGTGGTGTCCTCGAGGAAGATCAGCGTCGGGCCGCGGTTCTCGGTTTCGAGCGAGACGAAGTGCGGCACGATCAGGGCGGTTCCCTGCGCCGACAACATGGACAGCGTGTTCGACTCCCAGTCGTACGTTTTGCGACGCCAGGTATCGAGCAGATACAACAGCTTGGGCGCCACTTCGCCCAGCAGCGTCCCGGGTTTGACCGTGCTGCCCTTGAGCAGCTGCTCGGCCGAGCTGTTGATCAGCCGGATGCGATCTTCGGCATCCACCACGAGGATGCTTTCCCGAAGGTGCTGGACGATGAACTCGTTCAGCTCGGAGAGGTCCGCCAGGTCGACATCCTTCTGGCGGATCAGCGCTTCGCTCTCCCGCAGGCGCCTTGCCACGGGATACGCGCCCAGGGCCAGCATGAAAGCGATCGCACCCACGATGCCGGCGGGGGCCAGGTCGCTCCAGTCCCCATGCCCTTCCAGGATCGAGAATCCCTGCTGAGTCAACAGGCCGAGTGTGGCCAGCGCTGCGAACATCAGGGCCTGCCGCGGCGCGACAATCAGGCTTCCGGCACCGACGGGAAGGATCAACAGGACCGCAAGGCCGCTGATGAGGCCGCCGCTCGCGTAGGTCAGCATATTGATCGCGAACAGGTCCGCGATGACATGGAGGAGGACCTGCACGGAGGCATCCGGCCACCGTCGTCTGAGGCTCGAGATGCAGACCACCGCGAACAGGAAGTAGGCAGTCAGCACCCCTACGAAGAGGGCAGGGTAAACCTGTCCCACCGGGCGAGGTACGACCAACGCAAACAGCCCGGCCAGGACAATGGGGACCAGCAGGCGGAACAGGTTGAGGAGCGCAAGAATGCGCCACGCCAGGTCGGTCGCCGCGCTTTTCGGCGTGTCAGGTGCGGGTGAACTCATGATGATGGCCAAACCCTAGCACACCGATCGACGCCATTCGCGCCACGCTCTTTGCATTTCCGGCCATTTGCTACAGAATACGCGCCCTTGAGCGCGCCAGACCGCGGCGCAGCATCACAGAATTAAAGTGCCTCTCCACTCTCCCTAAGAACCGGAAAGACCCGCCGATGAACTTGCACGAATATCAATCCAAGCAACTCTTTGCGCGATATGGAATTCCGGTCCCGACCGGTTACGTCGCGTCGACCCCGGCCGAAGCAGCCGATGCTGCTCGCCGGATTGGTGGCGCGAAGTGGGTCGTCAAGGCCCAGGTCCACGCGGGTGGTCGCGGCAAGGCTGGCGGCGTCAAGCTCGTCGACAGCCCCGAGGCGGCTGCCGAAGCAGCGGCGAAGATGTTCGGTCGTCGTCTTCACACCCACCAGACGGGTCCGGAAGGCCTGCCCATCCACCAGGTGTTCGTCGAGTCCGGCTCGAAGATCGCGCGTGAACTGTACGTCAGCCTCGTGCTGAACCGGGACAAGGGCCACATCGCCTTCATCGTGTCTCCTGCCGGCGGCATGGATATCGAAGAAGTCGCCGACAAGACACCCGAGAAGCTGATTCGCGTGAACGTGCATCCGGCCACGGGCCTCGAGCCCTACCAGTGCCGCGTCATGGCATTTGCGCTTGGACTCTCTGGCGCCCAGATCGACGAGTTCTCGAAGATCGCCCAGGCGCTCTACAAGCTCTATCTCGAACAGGATGCGAGCCTGCTTGAAATCAACCCGCTGATCGTCACGGGCGAAGGCAAGCTGGTTGCGCTCGATGCCAAGATCAACATCGAGGACAACGCGCTGTTCCGCCAGAAGGAACTTGCAGGCTGGCGCGATGAAACGCAGGAAGACGCCACGGAGCGCGCTGCGGCCAAGCACGAACTCAATTACGTCTCGCTCGATGGCGACATCGCCTGCATGGTGAACGGCGCCGGTCTCGCGATGGCGACGATGGACCTCGTGCAGCTGCACGGCGGCAAGCCAGCCAACTTCCTGGACGTGGGCGGCGGCGCAACCAAGGAGCGCGTCACCGAGGCGTTCAACCTGATCCTGTCGAACCAGAAGGTCCGCGCGATCCTCGTGAACATCTTCGGCGGCATCGTCCGCTGCGACATGATCGCCGAGGGCATCATCGCGGCCGTGAAGGATGTCGGCGTCAACGTTCCGGTGGTCGTGCGCATCGAAGGCACCAATGCCGACGCCGGGCGCAAGATCCTGGCCGACAGCGGCCTTGCGATCATCGCGGCCAAGGACCTGACGGACGCTGCCAAGAAAGTCGTTGCCGCGGCCAAGCCGGTCGGCAAGTGATCACCCTTTAAAGACACAGAGCCTGAATTCCTCCTATGAGCATTCTCGTCAACAAAAACACCCGCGTGATCTGCCAGGGTTTTACCGGCAAGCAGGGCACCTTCCATTCGCAGCAGTGCATTGCCTACGGCACCAAGATGGTGGGCGGCGTCACCCCGGGTCGTGGTGGTGAAAAGCACCTCGGCCTGCCGGTCTACAACACGGCTCGCGAAGCCGTGAAGGCCACCGGCGCCACGGTCAGCATGATCTACGTGCCGGCACCGTATGCAGCCGATGCCATCCTCGAAGCCGCAGACGCCGGCGTCGAGCTCATCGTCGCGATCACCGAAGGCATTCCGGTGAACGACATGGTCAAGGTCAAGGCTTCGCTCGCGAGCTACGGCAGCCTGCTCATCGGCCCGAACTGCCCCGGCATCATCACACCGGGAGAGTGCAAGATCGGCATCATGCCGGGCTTCATCCACAAGCCGGGCAAGATCGGCATCGTGTCGCGCTCGGGCACGCTGACATACGAAGCGGTATACCAGACCACCAGCAACGGCCTCGGCCAGACCACCTGCGTCGGCATCGGCGGTGACCCGGTGCGCGGCATGAA
>CAIUGU010000209.1 GCA_903898785.1 uncultured Pseudomonadota bacterium
GGGCAACTTCCAGCTGAACGTCATGCTGCCGGTGATCGCCTACAACCTGCTCCAGAGCATCGAGCTGCTCGGCAATGCAGCGCGGGCGCTGGCGGGCGGCGCCATCGCCGGCTTCAGCGTGAACGAAGACAGGCTTGCTGCCGTGCTCGAAGGCAATCCCATCCTCGCCACGGCATTGAACCGGCTGATCGGCTACGAACAGGGTGCCGCCATCGTGAAGCGGGCCTACCGCGAGGGACGTCCGATCAAGGACGTGGCGGCGGAGATGACCTCCCTGTCTCGTGGCGAGCTGGATCGCCTGCTGGATCCTGCCGGGTTGACCGGGGGCCATGGCCATTAGCGGCGCAGATCGCGAGCTCCGCCTCGCCCTCGAGCGCAGGCTCAAGGGTACGGTGCCGGCTGCCAGTCCGGACGACGCCCGGTTTCCCGGCATCGAAGACGAGCACTTGCCCGAGTTGCTGAAGTTGCTGCCGCAGTCGCTGTCGCCCGCTGCCGTGCTGATGCCCATCGTCGAGCGTCCCGAGGGGCTGTCGCTGTTGCTGACGCGTCGCGCGAGTGCGCTCAAGCGGCACGCGGGCCAGATCAGTTTCCCGGGAGGTCGCCTCGAGTCGACGGATGCGGGGCCGCTCGCGGCGGCATTGCGCGAAACCGAGGAGGAGATCGGTCTCGCCCGCGACTTCGTCTCCGTCGCGGGCTACCTGCGTCCGCACGTCATCATCACGGGTTACTGGGTGGTGCCGGTCGTCGGCTTCGTCAAGCCGGGATTCGACCTGCGCCTCGATGAGGCGGAAGTCCAGGAGGCTTTTGAGGTGCCCCTTGCTCACATGCTCGATCCTGCCAACCGGCGGCAGCGCGACCGGCAGATCGGCCACCTGACCATCAAGACCACCGAGATCCCGTACGGCGAGCACGTGATCTGGGGCGCAACGGCTGCCATGCTCCTGGCGCTGTCCCGTCTGCTCAAGGAAGCGTAACGACCGATGAGTGACTCCCTGCGCCGGCTGCTCGGCATCATGGCGACCCTCCGCGACCCGCAGCGGGGGTGTCCGTGGGACCGGGAACAGGATTTCGCATCGATCGCGCCTTACACGATCGAAGAGGCCTATGAAGTCGCGGATGCCATCGAGAAGCAGGATCTCGAGGCCCTTCGCGACGAACTCGGCGATCTGCTGTTCCAGGTCGTCTTCCATGCGCAGATGGCTGCCGAGCAGGGCGCCTTCACTTTTGACGACGTTGCGGCTGGCATCTGCGACAAGATGGAACGACGCCATCCCCATGTGTTCGGGTCGGCGCGCGTGGACTCGGCGGAAGCACAGACGCAAGCCTGGGAAGACCTGAAGCGGCAGGAGCGCGAGGCCCGCAATGCACAGGCCGGCGTGCTCGCCGATGTGCCGACGTCGTTGCCCGCCATGACCCGCGCGGTCAAGTTGGGTAAACGTGCGAGCCAGACGGGATTTGACTGGCCCGACGTCGCGGGCGTCCTGGACAAGATCCAGGAAGAACTGGATGAGCTGCGCGCCGAAGTGGAGTCGGGTGGCGGGCCCGACCGGGTCGGCGCCGAGATCGGCGACCTGCTGTTCAGCGTGGCGAACCTGTGCCGCCATACCCGCCAGGATCCGGAGTCGGCGCTGCGCCGGACCAACGCGAAGTTCGAGCGCCGGTTTCGCCATGTCGAGGAGCGGCTGCGGCAGCAGGGCAGGACGGTGGCGGATGCCCGGCTCGAGGAGCTGGATGTCCTGTGGGACGAAGCCAAGCAGCTGGAACGAGGCATCCGTCCCGCTTGAGCGGGGGGTGTTCAGTCGGGATTCATGGCCCGGGGCCTACCTTGGCCTCACGCTCAAGGGAACGGGTCCCGACGGGCTTCGAGGAACACCACCATGAACAACAAGCTCTCCCGGATCGCCAAGACCAGCTTCACCGCGCTCGCGCTGACCGGCCTGTCCGGTTGCGTCACTGCCGTCGCGGCGCCGCCGCCGTGGGCGAACAACCGTGGCTACGTCGAAAGGCAGTACAGCCGTCCGGTGGCTCGCGAGTACGACGATGCGCGCGTGGTTGCCGTCGAACCCATCGTCCGGCAGGTCCGGGTCGAGTCGCCGCGTCGCGAATGCTGGGACGAAGTGCGTACCGAGTACCCGGAGCGCACTGCCCATAGCGGCACTGCGGCGCCCATGATCATCGGCGGCATCATCGGCGGCGCCATCGGCAGCCAGGTGGGGCAGGGCCGGGGTCGGGATATCGCGACCGTGGCCGGCACCCTGATCGGCGCGTCCATCGGCCACGATTCCGCGACCCGGTCGAGCCGGAATTCGGTTCCGGAGGAGCGGGTCGTGGAACGCTGCCAGACGCGGTACGAGTCCTCTTACCGTGAGCGGGTCGACGGCTATCGCGTCACCTATGAATACCAGGGCCGCGAGTACACCACCCGGCTGCCGTACGATCCGGGCGACCGGATCCGTGTCCAGGTGGCGGTGTCCCCGGCGGAGTATTGATTCCGCTCGGGTCCCAATGGACGTAGACTAGCCCTTACCGACAACAGGTGACCCCCTTCGACAGAAACGCGGTGTGCCTCAAGCAGTGGTTGCAATGGTCCAGAAACGCCTCCTCCTTGCCCTGATCGCCCTGGCCACCTGCGGTCTGTTGGGCGTACCGGCCATCGCGCCGGTCGACGCGCAGGGGCTGGCGGATCGCAGGCCCCGGGACGACAACGCCATCGAGCCCGGCGGGTATTCGCTGGACGATGCGGTCGAACTCGCGCAGAGCCGGGATCGCGCCAAGGCCGTCAAGGCCGAAACGGTGGAAGAGCAGGGCCGTCGCGTGCACTACATCCGGTTGCTGAGCGCCGAAGGCCGCGTGTGGACCGTGCGCGTCGACGCTGCCACCGGACGGATGCAATAACCCCATGCGCGTGCTGGTCGTCGAAGACGAGGCGCCACTGCGGGAATCCCTCGTCAAGGCGCTGCAATCGGCCGGCTTCAATGTCGATGCCGCGGCGGACGGCCAGGAAGGCCTGTATTGCGGCTCCGAGTACGCCATCGACGTGGCCATCATCGATCTCGGGCTGCCCAAGATTTCCGGGCTCGACGTCATCCGGCAGTTCCGTGCGCAGGGCAGGAAATTCCCCATCCTGATCCTGACGGCCCGCGACCGCTGGCAGGACAAGGTGGAAGGACTTCAAGCCGGTGCCGACGACTACGTCGCCAAGCCTTTCCACTTCGAGGAACTGCTCGCGCGCGTGCAGGCGCTGCTGCGGCGTTCGGGCGGCTGGGCCCAGCCCGTGCTCCGGTGCGGTCCGGTCGCACTGGATCCCCGTACGCAGGCTGTTACCGTGAACGACCAGCCCGTCGAGCTCACCAGCTTCGAGTACCGCATCCTCGAGCACCTGATGATGCGGGCGGGCGAGGTGATCTCGAAGACGGAGCTCACCGAACGCATCTATGCGCAGGATTTCGATCGTGACA
>CAIUGU010000210.1 GCA_903898785.1 uncultured Pseudomonadota bacterium
AGGTCGCGGATACGGTGCTGCGCGAACTTGCAGCCCGCAAGCCGTCTGGCGTCGTTTTCGACATCGGTTCGCTCAAGACGCCGCTGCGTGCGGGCATCAAGGCCCTGCACGAAGCCGGCTGTCGCGTGACATCGGTTCACCCGATGTTCGGTCCCGATACCGAGCTCCTCTCGGGCCGGCATGTGATCTTCATCGATGCCGGATCGCCCGAAGCACTGGAAGCTGCGCAAGGCCTGTTCGCATCGACCATGGCGGAGCGGGTCGTGATGGGCCTCGACGAGCATGATCGCCTGATCGCGTATGTCCTCGGGTTGTCGCACGCACTCAATATCGCCTTCTTCACGGCGCTGGCGGACAGCGGCGAGGCAGCGCCGCGGCTGGCGCGCCTGTCGAGCACCACGTTCGATGCCCAGATCGATGTGGCAAGCAAGGTGGCGCAGGAAAGCCCTGAGCTCTACTTCGAGATCCAGAGCCTGAACGACTATGGCGCCGAGTCCCTGGAGGCCCTGCGCCGCGCTGTCGACCGGGTTGCGCAGGCTGTCACGAACCGCGACGCGGCGGGCTTCGTGAGCCTCATGCAGCGCGGCCGTGAATACCTGGCGGACCGTCCGAAAGAGCGCTAGCCCGGCATGCCCCGCGACCCCGAATCGGAAATCCGGGAGCTGCGGGCGCTGATTGCGGAGCTCAAGGACGAGGCTGCCAACAACGAGCGATTGCTCAAGCGCAATCAGGAGCGCGAGTTCGAGATCCTGCGCGCCGAATCGCTGCCGCAGCTCTTCGATGTCATCTGCCGGCGTCTGCGGGAGTCGTACGGACTCGATTCCGTGGTGCTGGTGCTCGCCGACGCCGAGCATGAGATCCGCCATCTGTTGCTTGGCGATCAGGTCAGGCTCGAGCAGTTTCCCGACATCATCTTCGTGGACAGCCTTGCCGGCATGGCGCCCCAGTTCACGTCGCTGCAGAAGCCCTGGCTCGGACCGTACATGGGACCGGACCTCCAGCTGCTGTTCCGGTCGCAGCACGAGATCCGCAGCGTTGCACTCATTCCGCTGCGCCGGCAGGACAAGCTCATTGGCTGCCTCGCCTTTGGCAGCCGCGACGAGAAGCGTTTCTCGAGGCACCTCGCGACCGACTTTCTCGCACACCTCGGCGTCATGATCGCGTTTGCCCTGGAAAATGCAGTCAACCGTGCACGGCTGGTGCGCAGCGGCCTGACCGACTTCCTGACAGGCTGGCACAACCGTCGGTACTTGCAGACCCGCCTGATGGAGGAGCTGGCCAAGGCGCGCAGGCAGGGCTCCACGCTTGTGTGCCTGTTGATCGATCTCGATCGCTTCAAGGAGATCAACGACGAACATGGCCATCTCGCGGGCGACATGGCATTGCGGGAGGTGGCGCTGCGTGTCGACGCCCAGGTCAGGTCGAGCGATGCCGCGGCACGTTACGGAGGTGACGAATTTGTCGTATTGCTCCCTGGCGCGAGCCTCGAACAGGCGCGCGGCCTCGCTGAACGAATCCGGGAGGCTGTCGGCGCCACGCCGCTCGAGGTGGCTGCCGGCGTGGAGCGGCGGCTCACCGTGTCGATCGGCATGGCTGCAGTCGCACCGACCAGGGAGAATGGCGATCTCAAGGGCGTCGCAGAACGCCTCTTCAGCGCGGCCGATGTGGCGCTGTACCGGGCGAAGCAAGCCGGTCGGAACCGGGTCGAAGTCGAGACCCCTTAGGCGAGTTCTTCGGTATTTCCTTACGCCGCACAGGTGTTTATGCGGTCGCCGGCCTGTTATGCTTAGATGAGAGTGATTCGCATTTGTTTGCGGTTCCCGTGGAGTGCTGCTGGGATGGGTCGCATGTCGTTGAAGCGAAAGAACATGTTTGCGTCGGTCCGGGTGGCCACACTGGCCGCAGCGGTGTTCTTGCTGCCCGGATGCGCCCCCTCGTCGGGCGAACTCGTGGTCTATTCCGCGCGGGTCGAAGCATTGATCAAGCCCATTCTCGACCGGTACACCGCCGAGACGGGAACCCAGGTCCGGTTCGTGACGGACGACGCGGGGCCGTTGATCGAGCGTTTGAACGCCGAAGGTGCGAATACGCCTGCGGACATCCTGCTGACCGTGGACGCCGGCGAGCTCTGGTTTGCTGCCGAACGCGGCCTGTTGCAGCGTGTCGATTCGCCCGTGCTCGCCGCCAGCATCCCCGAGAGTCTCCGCGACCCCGGCAACCGCTGGTTCGGCTTTTCCCTGCGCGCCCGCACCATCGCCTACAGCAGCGAGCGCGTGGATCCCGCGATGCTCGGCAGTTATGCCGACCTTGCCGATCCGAAGTGGCGTGGCAGGCTGTGCCTGCGGACGTCGAAGCAGATCTACAACCAGTCTCTCGTGGCGATGCTGATCGCCGAGTTCGGCGAGCCGCGCACCGAGGAGATCGTTCGTGGCTGGGTCGCCAATCTCGCAACCGATGTCTTCTCGAGCGACGTGAAGCTGCTCGAGGCGATTGCCGCCGGGCAGTGCGATGTCGGCCTCGTGAACACGTACTACTACGGCCGCATCCTTCGCGAACAGCCGGAGTTTCCCGTCAAGCTGTTCTGGGCAGACCAGTCGGGCAGCGGTGTACACGTCAATGTGTCGGGCGCGGGTGTGACGGCCCATGCACGCCACGCAGCAGAGGCCCGCAGGTTCCTCGAATGGCTTGCCGGTGCCGAAGCGCAGGGCCTGTTTGCCAGGGTCAATCTCGAGTTTCCGGTCAGCCCGGCCGTCGAGCTCGACCCGATCGTGGCCGCATGGGGTCCTTTCAAGCAGAACCCCATCAGTGTTGCGAAGGCGGGCGAGTTGCAGGCGGACGCGGTGCGCCTGATGGACCGGGCAGGTTATCGGTAGTGCGCAGGGTGCGAGGCGCCGTGGCGGAATCAGGAGCGTGTCCTGACGCGGTGTCCTGTCCGTGACCGCCGCAGTCGCCGCACCCCTTCCGCAGTCCCGCTGGCTCAAGGATCGTCAGCCTACCGGCGCCGCTTTGCTGGCGTTTGCGTTGGCGCTGCCCGCCGTGGTGCCGCTGCTCGTCATTGCGGGCTCGTTGTTCACCCTCGACACGGAGGTGTGGGCGCACCTCTCTCGCTATGTCCTTCCGGAGGTGGTGCTCAATACCGTCAGGCTGCTGGCGGGCGTGGTGCTATTGACCGCCGTGATCGGCACGTCGCTGGCCTGGCTGACCGCGGTATGCGACTTCCCGGGACGGCGCTTCTTCGACTGGGCGTTGCTGCTGCCGCTTGCAATTCCCGGGTACGTCCTGGCCTTCGTCGCCGTGGGGTTCCTCGATTACTCCGGGCCCCTGCAGTCGGCCATGAGGGAGACGGGCGTCGCATCGGCATGGTTGCCCGCGATCCGTTCCGCGAATGGCTGGGGCGTGATCGTGGTGTTGTCGCTGGCGCTTTACCCCTACGTTTATCTGCTGGCGCGCAGTGCGTTCCTGAGCCAGGGGCGACGCGTGCTCGAGGCGGCCCAGACGCTGGGACTCAGCGCCCGCGCTGCCGCCTGGCGGGTCGCGTTGCCGATGGCGCGCCCCTGGATCGCCGCCGGAGTCTCGCTCGTTGCCATGGAAACGCTGGCGGATTTCGGGACGGTCTCCGTCTTCAACTACAACACCTTCACGAAGGCCATCTACAGTGCGTGGTTCGGCATGTTCTCGATCAGCGCCGCACTGGAGCTGGCTGCGTTCCTGATGCTGTTCGTACTGGCGGCGTTGTGGCTGGAGCGCCGTTCACGTTCCCGGGTGCGGTATGGTGGCGGAAGGTCGGGGGCCTACGCGGAACGCAGGATCGAGCTGAGGGGCAAGTCGCGCTGGCTGGCATTCTCTGCGGCGTCGCTGGTGTTCCTCCTGGCCTTCCTGTTGCCTTTCCTGCAGCTCGTCGTCTGGGCGGTCAAGCATGCCGGCACCGACCTCGATGTTCGCTATGTCGGGTTCGCGCTGCGGAGTCTTGCACTTGCTGGCAGTGCCGCGTGCGTGATCGTGGCGGCATCGGTGGTACTCGCGTATGTCACGCGCGTGCAGGCGGGTCCGTGGACGACGCTGTTTTCGCGTCTCGGGACCCTGGGCTATGCGGTGCCCGGCACCGTGCTCGCGGTAGGCATCTTCGTGCCCATGGCCTGGTTCAATAACCTGCTTCAGGGCTGGCTGGTCAGTGTGTTCGGCGATGCGGCGCCGGGCGTGTACCTTCAGGGCTCGCTCGTGACGGTGCTGATTGCCTACATGGCGCGGTTCCTTGCGGTCGGCTTCGGACCCGTAGACAGCAGCCTGCAGAGGATTACCCGCAACATCGATGAAGCGGCGATCAGCCTTGGCGTCACGGGCGTGGCGATGTTGAAGCGCGTCCACCTGCCGCTGCTGCGAACGGGGATTGCAACGGGCGCCGTGCTGGTCTTCGTGGACGTGATGAAGGAAATGCCCATCACGCTGATCACGCGACCATTCGGCTGGGATACGCTGGCAGTGCGTGTCTTCGAGATGACCACGGAAGGCGAGTGGGAGCGGGCGGCGTTGCCCGCCGTCGTGATCGTCCTTGCGGGCCTGTTCCCGATCGTACTGTTGACCCGCCGAGGCGCCCATGTGGCTTGAGATGCGTGGCGTCGAGCGGCGCTTTGGCCGGACCGTTGCGGTCTCGGGGCTCGACCTGACATTGCCGCAGGGTGCGATCGGCTGCCTGCTCGGTCCGAGCGGATGTGGCAAGACGACGGCACTGCGGTGTGTTGCCGGCTTCGAGCCCGTCGATTCAGGCGAGATCTTCGCGCGAGGACGACTGTTGTCGAGCCGTGACGTTACCGCTCCGCCCGCGACGCGCAACATCGGCATGGTGTTCCAGGATTACGCCCTGTTCCCGCACTTGACGGTTCTGGACAACGTCGCATTCGGGCTGCACCGTGACGCCCGGGCCGCGCGGGAGCGGCGCGCGCTCGAGATGCTGGCGCTCGTCCGGCTGGAGGACTGTCGGGCGCGCTATCCCCACGAGATATCGGGCGGCCAGCAGCAGCGCGTCGCCCTGGCCAGGGCGCTGGCGCCGCAGCCCGACCTCGTCCTGCTGGATGAGCCGTTCTCCAATCTCGATATCGACCTCCGGGGTCGGCTGAGCCTGGAGGTCCGGGAGATCCTGAAGCAGGTCAATGCGACGGCCCTCCTCGTGACCCATGACCAGAACGAAGCGTTCGCCATGGCGGACCTCGTCGGCGTCATGCAGAACGGCCGACTTGAGCAGTGGGATGCGCCTTACGACCTGTATCATCGGCCGGCGACGCGCTTCGTGGCGGATTTCATCGGCCAGGGCGTGTTTCTCCCCGGCGAAGTGCTGTCGGCGGGCACAGTGGGCACGGAGTTGGGTGTCCTCGCAGGGGACGTCCCTGCGGCCTTCCGACCGGGCGACCGCATCGATTTGCTGCTGCGGCCCGACGACGTGCTCTACGACGAAACGAGTCCGTTGACGCTGCAAGTCACGCAGAAGGCATTTCGCGGAGCGGACTTCCTCTACACGCTCGCCCTGCCGAGCGGCGCCGTACTGCTGACCCTCGTGCCCAGCCACTTCGATCACAGCCTCGGCGATCGCATTGGCGTGCGCATTGAGCTCGACCATATCGTGGCCTTCCCTCGGGGCGGTTGACCGCTGTAGCCGTCGGCTTGCTTGCCGCAGTGGCAAACGACCCTGTCTTGTACCGGGCTGAAGGCAACATGGTGAGGCGCCCCCGAATGTGGAAAAATCAGGCGCAAAGGAATCTCAGGACGACTCCATGACGGACTTCATTGATGCTTCGGGCTTTCGGGCCAATGTCGGGATCGTGCTGATCCGGGGCAAGGGTGACGTCTTTCTGGGCGGCCGGACCGGAGGACGAGGCTGGCAGTTTCCGCAGGGCGGCATCGGGCGGAACGAGGATCCCGAAGAAGGCATGTTCCGCGAGCTCAAGGAAGAAATCGGCCTGGAACCCGGCGATGTCCGCATCATCGCCTCGACGCGGGGTTGGTTGCGCTACCGCTTGCCCGCGCAGTACCTCAGGCGCAATGCGAAGCAGGCATGCATCGGCCAGAAACAGCGCTGGTTCATGCTTGAGATGACCAGCGGCGAAGACCGTTTCCGGTTCGACACGACCGCGACCCCGGAATTCGAGAGCTGGCGCTGGGTGGATTACTGGGCCCCGGTCCGCGAGGTGATCTACTTCAAGCGAGCCGTCTACGCGCGCGCACTTGACGAACTGGGGCGCCATGCATTCGCGGGAGGGCCGCCGCCACTGCCTGCATGGTGGGAAGAGGAGAAGACGCTGCGCAACCTCGCGCGTCGGCGCGAGTCCCAGCCCCAACCCCAGCCGCAGTGACGCGGGAACGGGATAGGCCTGCCACCGGACTGATCGTCGCCCGGCTTGGCCTCAGAACGGCTTGACGACCGCAAGTACGACGATCGCGATCAGCAACAGGCTCGGTGCTTCATTGAAGAGGCGATACCACCGTTCGGAATGACGATTCCGGTCCGCTCGAAACGTGCGAACCAGACTGCCGCACCACACGTGGTACCCCACGAGCGCGGCAACGAGTACCAGCTTGAGCCTTAGCCAACCGATGGCCAGGAAGGCCGGGCTCAGCGCGATCATGGAGATCCCGAAGATCGCCGCCAGCACCCCGCCGATTGTCATGATCGCGAGCAATCGCCTTTCCATGACCTTGAATCGCTCGATGCCGGCCGGGTCGGTGGCAGTGGCGTGATAGACGAACAGTCGCGGCAGGTAGAAGAGTCCTGCGAACCACGTCACGACAAAGACAATGTGAAAGGCCTTGAGCCACAGCATGCGGAGCGCCCTGGATTAATGTCGTCAGCCGGCGACGTTCGCGAAATTGTAGCCCAGTTGCTCTGGCGCTAAGTAAACTGCTGCGGTCCCCGAGGGCTTCGATGCGGGTACCCGCGGGCCATGACGTCTGGGACGATGCATCGAGTTTCCCCCGTGCGGGCCACAACGCAAGTCTGAGGCAGCGAGTACCACCGTATGGCAGAGTTCGAGCCATTGCGCACCGGGCAGCTGGTGATCCGGAGACACGCTCCCTGGCGCAGGAGGCTGCTGGGCGGCGGCGGGTTGATCCTGGGCGCGATGGTCTTGTACGGCATGTACGAGTGGGGTCGGTACAGCGCCGGGCACAACCAGCTTGAGTCTGTCATGGAGCGGCGCGGGCTGCAGTCGAAGGTCGAGGCGCTCGAACGGGAGAACGATTCGCTGCGAGGGCAGATCACCGCGGTCGATACGACGCGGGACGTTGACCGGCAGTCCTATGCCGATGTCGAGCGCACGCTGGGCGAATTGCAGGCCCAGGTGCTGCGGCAGAGCGAGGAGCTCACGTTCTATCGGGGGATCGTCGCGCCCGCAGACGGTATCGGCGGCCTGCGCATCCAGCGGCTTGAGGTCTTGCCAGGCGGATCGGACCGGCATTTCCGGCTGCGGGTGGTGCTCGTCCAGGCGATGCGTCAGGACGCCGTGGTCGCCGGCTCCGTCGGCATCGACATCGAAGGGGCGCTCAATGCGAGTCCAACCCGCTTGTCCCTCGTGGAGGCGGGCGGAAACCCGCCCGAGGGTGGGCGTCTGCCGTTCTCTTTCAGGTATTTCCAGAACATCGAGCAGGATGTCATGCTGCCGGACGGCTTCGAGCCGCTGACCGTCAACGTCGAGGTGCGCTCGGGGCGCCAGCCGGCAGTGCGGCAGGCTTTTCCATGGCAAGTACGGACCACAGGCTAGGGTGATGTTCAAGCGCAAGAAGCAGGCAGCGTCGGGGCCGAGTCGGATCGACACCTTGGTGGGAGCGGGCACCCGCATCATCGGCGATGTTCATTTCTCAGGCGGATTGCATGTCGATGGGCACGTCAAGGGCAACGTGGATGCTCCACCGGCATCGCACTCGACCCTGAGCGTGAGCGATGCCGGCGTCATCGAGGGATCCGTGGCAGTCCCGAATGTCGTGCTGAACGGCGTCGTCAAGGGGGATATCCTGTCCGGCGGCCGGGTCGAGCTCGGCGCCAATGCCAGGGTGTCGGGCAACGTGTACTACGGGCTGATAGAGATGGCGATGGGCGCCGCAATCAATGGCAAGCTGATCCACGAGCCCAAGAAGGGCGACGTCGCTGCGGCCTCCGCTGCTCTTGAGACGGCAGCAGGACCGAAGTCCACCGGCGAGCGGGGGGCTCCGAAGAAGGGGTAGCGAGTGCCGCGGCCCCACAATGGGCGGGGCAGGCATCACTTTGCGAGCGGGCTTGAGTTCCGGCGGATCTGGCCCCAAGATCAGGCTACGATGTCAACCGAAATGCAAGCGCCTACCGAATCGTCCCCGGCGTCTTCCGGGATCCCTGCCGCGCTGCTGTTCACGGACGCGGCAGCCGCCAAAGTTGCCGAGCTGATTCGTGAGGAAGCCAATCCCGCCCTCAAGTTGCGTGTGTTCGTGACAGGTGGCGGATGCTCCGGGTTCCAGTACGGGTTCACGTTCGACGAAAACGTCGAGGAAGGCGATACCTCCATCGAGAATCAGGGGGTGCAGCTGATTGTCGATCCGATGAGCGTCCAGTACCTGATGGGCGCCGAGATCGACTACCGTGAAGATCTGGAAGGGGCCCAGTTCGTCATCAGGAATCCCAATGCCACGACGACCTGCGGCTGCGGCTCGTCGTTTTCGATGTAGGGATTCCCGCCGCGTCGTCGCCGCGGAAGGTGTTCCGGCGCTTGTTCCGATGACCGATCCTTCTTGGCTGTCCGGCACCCTGCCCGTCGCCGCTTGAAACTCCCCTGTCGCTCATGCCGCGTTCAATACCCAGGGTTCCGGACGTCATCGCCGCTGTCGATCTCGGTTCGAACAGCTTCCACATGGTCGTCGCCCGCTACTCGCACGGTCAGCTGATCATCGTTGACCGGATTCGGGAGATGGTGCGGCTTGCTGCAGGCCTGGACGAGCATGGCCGCCTTGACAGAAGTGCCGTAGATCGGGCGCTGGAGTGCCTTGATCGTTTCGGACAGCGCCTCAAGGACATGAAAGCCGAGAGCGTGCGAGTAGTGGGGACCAACACGCTGCGGCAGGCACGCAGGAAGGGGGCCTTCCTGGACCGTGCGGCCAGCGCCCTGGGGCATCCCATCGAGATCATTGCGGGCGTCGAGGAAGCTCGATTGATCTATCTAGGGGTCGGTCACACGATGCCAAGCGAGCCGGGAAGACGCCTGGTTGCCGACATAGGTGGCGGCAGTACCGAATTGATCATCGGTGAAGGCTTGCAGGCGCGCCAGCTTGCAAGCCTGCATATGGGCTGCGTCAGCATGAGCGCCCGGTTCTTCGAGGGTGGTGAGCTCACGGAAAAGCGCATGAAACGTGCGCGGCTGGCGGCCCGTCTGGAGCTTGAACCCCTGCAGGCGTCATTCGGCCGGTCGAACTGGGATCACGCGGTCGGAACCTCTGGAACGGTTCGCGCCGTCGGCGACATCATCGCGGCACGGGGCGGTGCCGAATCCTTGATCACCGCGGAAGAAGTAGAAGCGCTGGTCGAGGTTGCGTTGCGCGCGGGTGCCCTGGACCGGCTGCGATTGCCGGGACTCAATGAGGAGCGATTGCCGGTCTTTCCCGGGGGCGTGGCCATCCTGGCCGAGATCTTTTCCATGCTGGGACTGCGCAGCCTTCGCATTGCCGACGGGGCGCTGAGAGAAGGGTTGCTGTACGACCTGCTCGGGCGGCTGACGGACGAGGACGCCAGGGTGCGAACAGTGCGGGCCATGGAGTCGCGCTACCATGTGGATGGGCAGCAGGCTGCGCGGGTGGAGGCAACGACGCTCGCCTTCCTGCAGCAGGTCCAGGATGCCTGGGAACTGGCCGATCCGCTCGCGGAGTTGGTACTTGGCTGGTCTGCAAGGCTCCACGAGATCGGGCTCGACATCTCGCATTCGCACTATCATCGTCACGGCGCCTATCTGCTCGAGCATGCGGACATGCCTGGCTTTCCCAGGGAGGAACAACGCTTGCTGGCCTGCGTTGTCGGTACCCACAGGCGGAAGCCGAATGTGGTGATGCTGGAGGACCTGCCGCCTCCCTGGCACATCAAGGCGGAATTCCTGATGGTGTTGCTGAGGCTCGCGGTGCTGCTGCATCGTGGACGCACCGTAGTGTCGCTGCCGCCGATTCAGCTGCGTGCAAAGGCGAGATCACTCGAGGTGGAGTTCCCTCGTCGCTGGCTGGACGACCACCCACTGACGTCTGCTGACCTGGATCAGGAGGCGGAGTACCTCAAGGCCATTGGCTTCCGCCTGCGGGTGGTGTGACGGGGCCGGAGGTCAGTACCCCGATTCGGTCAGTTTCCGCAGCAACTCATCCTGGGCGCTGATCCTGGCCTTGTGGTCTCCTGCGACGCGTGCGTAGCGCCCATCCGCGGAAAGCTGCCAGGCTTGCGCGTTGTCCTCCAGGTACAGCCTGAGGTCCGCAATGATCCTCTCGCGATGAACCTTGTTCTGAATGGGGAAGCAGACTTCGATGCGCCGAAAGAAGTTGCGTTCCATCCAGTCCGCGCTGCTGCAGTAGACCAGGTCCTCGCCGTCGTTGTGGAAACAGAACACTCGAGAGTGTTCAAGAAAGCGCCCCACGATCGAACGCACGGTGATGTTGTCAGAGACTCCGGCGATTCCGGGCTTCAATGCGCACGTGCCGCGTACAATCAGGTCCACCCGTACGCCCGCCATGGATGCCTGGTATAGCGCCTGGATGATCTGGGGTTCTATCAGTGCATTCATCTTCGCGATGATGTGTGCCGGTCGGCCTGCTGCGGCATGCCGTATTTCCTGTCGCGTCCGTTCGAGCAACGCTTCGTGGAGGGTGAAAGGCGACTGCAGCAGCTTGTGCATGCTGGCCACGCGTGTCGGGCTTGTCAGTTGCAGGAAGAGTTCGTGCAGGTCCTCCCCCATGGCCTCGTCGCAGGTGAACAGGCCGTAGTCCGTGTACAGTCGTGCAGTCTGCGGGTGGTAGTTGCCGGTACCGAAGTGGCAATATCGGCGCAGCTTTCCGCGTTCGCGCCTGACCACCATGATCAGCTTGGCGTGGGTCTTGAACCCTACTACGCCGTACATGACATGAGCTCCGGCCTCCTGCAGCCGAGTGGCGAGGCCGATGTTCGCCGCCTCGTCGAACCTCGCCATCAATTCAATGATGACGGTGACTTCCTTGCCGGCCCGGGCGGCGGCCACCAGCGCATCCACGATCGGCGACTCAGGCCCTGTCCGGTAAAGCGTTTGCTTGATGGCGAGGACATCCGGGTCGGTGCCCGCCTGCCTCACGAAGTCTACGACGGGCGCAAATGATTCAAACGGGTGGTGCAGGAGAAGGTCGTCGTCCCGCATGACCGAGAAAATGTCTTCCTTCGCAGCCAGGCGTTTTGGAAGGCCCGGCGTGAACGGGGTGTACTTCAGATCAGCCCGGTTGACGAGGTCATAGAGCGCCATGAGCCGGTTCAGGTTGACGGGTCCGTTGACCTGGTACAGGTCGGCTTTCCCGAGCGCAAAATGCCGGAGCAGGAAGGTGGTGATGTCCTCCGGGCAATCCAGAGAAGTCTCCAGCCGGACAGCCGCTCCGTAACGCCGTGGGGCGAGCTCGCCCTCGATCGCCCGCAGCAG
>CAIUGU010000211.1 GCA_903898785.1 uncultured Pseudomonadota bacterium
CCTGCCGGGAACGTCCGGGTTCGTGGGCGAGTTCCTGGTGATCCTCGCGAGCTTCCGCGCCGACTTCTGGTATGCCTTCCTTGCGGCCATGACGCTGATCCTGGGTGCGGCGTACACGCTGTGGCTCGTCAAGCGCGTGATCTTCGGCAAGGTGGCGAACCACCACGTCGCCGAGCTTGAGGACGTCAATTCCCGCGAGTTCCTGGTGCTCGCGATCCTGGCGGTGGCCGTGCTGGCCCTCGGTATCTGGCCTGCGCCGCTGCTCGAAGTCATGCAGCCGACGGTCGAGAACCTCGTGCAGCACATCATGACCAGCAAGCTGTAAGCGCCGGTGGACAAGTAGAACCGTATGGCAACCGACATCACTTCCATCGCCGATCTTGCTCCCGCCGGGGCGGAGATCTTCGTGCTCGCGGCCACCTGCGTGGTGCTGCTCGCGGATGTGTTCTGGGGCGAGCGCCAGCGCTGGCTGACGTACACGCTCTCGCTGCTCACGCTCGCAGGCGCTGCGGTCGTCACGCTGACCCACGGGGCCGTGGGGCGTGAGCTGGCCTTCAATGGCATGTTCATCGCCGATCCGATGGGCGATGTACTGAAGGTGTTCACCTATGGCGCGGTTGCGGTCGCCTTCATCTATTCCCGCGATTACCTGACGCGGAGGGGGCTCGCCAAAGGCGAGTTCTACGTACTGTCGCTGTTCGCCATGCTCGGCATCATGGTCATGATCACCGCGGGCAGCCTGCTGACGGTGTACCTGGGCGTCGAGCTGCTCTCGCTGTCGATGTACGCGCTGGTCGCGTTTGACCGCGACTCCGGCATCGCCGCCGAATCCGCGATGAAGTACTTCGTGCTGGGCGCCATCGCGTCGGGCGCGCTGCTGTACGGCATCTCGATGGTCTATGGCGTGACAGGTTCGCTGCGGCTGGACGAGATCGCCGTGGGCGTCAGCGAAGTCGGGGCCTCCCAGCTCGGGCTGGTCTTCGGCCTGGCGTTCATCGTCGTCGGCGTTGCCTTCAAGTTCGGTGCCGTGCCGTTCCACATGTGGTTGCCGGACGTGTACCACGGCGCTCCGACGCCGGTGACGCTGTTCATCGGTTCGGCACCCAAGATCGCCTCGTTCGCACTCGCCATCCGCGTGCTGGCCGAAGGGCTGGGCGGCATGGTCGGTGGCTGGCAGGACATGCTGGTAGTGCTGGCGGTGCTGTCGATGGCCCTCGGCAACATCGTTGCCATCGCGCAGACGAACCTGAAGCGCATGCTGGCCTATTCGACGATCTCGCACGTCGGCTTCATCTTGCTCGGGTTCGTGGCCGGCACCACGGTGGGCTACCAGGCGGCGATGTACTACACGCTGACCTACGTGATCATGGCGCTCGGCGGGTTCGGCATGATCCTGCTGCTGTCGCGCGACGGGTTCGAGAGCGACCGTCTGGATGACTTCAAGGGCCTCGCCAAGAAGAGCCCCTGGTTCGCGCTGGTGATGCTGATGCTGATGTTCAGCATGGCCGGCGTGCCGCCCTTCGTCGGCTTCTGGGCCAAGATCGGCGTGATCGGTGCCGTCGTCGACAAGGGTTACACCTGGCTCGCCGGTGTCGCGGTGTTCTTCTCGGTCATCGGCGCGTTCTACTACCTGCGCGTCATCAAGGTCATGTACTTCGACGAACCCACCGATGCGGGGGCGATCGAAGCGGGCGGTTCGATGCGACTGGTGTTGAGTGCGAACGGCTTGGCCGTGTTGGCGCTGGGGGTGTTCCCGAGCGTGCTGCTCGACCTCTGCATCCGCGTCCTGCAGTAAGCCTTACATCATGAAAGTAGCCTAACGCATTGATTAATTAGGCCACTAGATTCCCTTCAGAGCAGCGCCTGCACCGTTTCCGGTGGCCGGGCGAGCTTCACGCCCTTCGGGGTCACGACGATGGGCCGCTGCACCAGCACGGGGTGCTCAACCATCGCGTTCAGGATGGCCTCATCCGAAACGCCCGGCTCCAGCAACTTGAGCTCTGCCACCAGTTCCGCGGCGGGGCTGTTCGTCTTCCGCAGGATGTCGAGCGGCCGGGCCTGCATCTTCGCGAGCAGCCCCTTGAGCTGCGCCTTCGTCCAGCCGGTCTTCAGGTACTCAACCACCTCGGGGTCGTGACCCGCTTCGCGGAGGAGTCCAAGGACCTGCCGCGACGTGCCGCAGGCGGGGTTGTGGTAGATCGTGATCATGGCAGGCGGATCCGTTGCTGATTGAGTACCAGGGGCGGTCATTTTCTCACGTCATGGGCATCAGGATGAATCAGCCCGGTTTTGACCTTGTATTGCCGGCACCCGCCTCGTAGAATGCGCGACCTCTGTTGCGGGGTGGAGCAGTCTGGCAGCTCGTCGGGCTCATAACCCGAAGGTCGTAGGTTCAAATCCTACCCCCGCTACCACTTTGACAGCGCCGTAGTAGCGTCGACCTTGATGGCTATTTGCGGCACGGAATCGGGGGTAAATCCCCGCTGCCAACTTGAGATGGAAGGGCTCGAAGCGCATGGCGTCTCGGGCCCTTTTTGTTCCATCCAGAGCGCCGGCATTCTGGTCTGGCGCTTCACTTCTCCGTCTCCCCAAGCCTCCTGATGAACGAATCCGACCTCCCCATCGCTGCCCGCAAACTGCTTCGGGACATGACCGAAGACGAGCTGCGTCGGACGATCAGGGAATGTGATGACGAGACTGCACGCGTAACCGCTGGCGGCAAGCACTGGAAAGCCGCAAGAAACCTGCGTGAGTCCTGTGGCTCGGAGTTGCATCGCAGAGATCCCAATAGGCGGGCTTCCTACTAGGCATTGGTCGGCAATGCTGCAGACGAGCCCTGTTCTCGCTGGCGAACGCCTCCAGCTTATCCGACGATGGACCCCACCTTCTTGAGCTTGGAGGGGGCCTGCCACGAGTCGACTCTCTAGCTCGACTCACTGCCGGAAGGGGCTGTCTCGGCCCGCCGTAGCGCGATTCCGAGAA
The DNA here is from genome assembly GCA_903898785.1 of uncultured Pseudomonadota bacterium. Lineage (GTDB taxonomy): Bacteria > Pseudomonadota > Gammaproteobacteria > Steroidobacterales > Steroidobacteraceae > CAIUGU01. Next base: position 2,983 of record CAIUGU010000211.1, read on the forward strand.
CCAAACCTCCTGCCAGTATCCACACATCGCCTGCAAGGTGCCCCCGGTGGGCAGGGTCATGGAGGGCGTGGAAGAGCATGACCCCTCCATGGGCGAAGCTGGACCACACGACGAACCACAGAAAGCTGGTGTGCTGCCATGGCCGGCGGAGGGCGCGAAGCGCGCAAAATCCGACTGCAAGATAGATGCTGACGATCATCTGGTCGTAGATGGCGTTGTAGGGAGGCCAACGCCATCCACCAAAGACGTCGAAGAATACGAGGGCAGGGATTCCGAAGAATCCCATCACGACCCAGGCGGCGATCGTGGTCCTGAGTAGCAGCAGATTCGAGGGTTTCATCCGGTCTCCACGGTTAGCGCCACCGGCGGAGAGTTCGCGCACCCACGCGTGTTGGTTTCAGCGACAAATACATGGTATGGCAGCCTCCCGGTTGCGGTACACTGCACTGCAATAGATTCGCTTATCAATGATTCGGACAGAGCCCGGAGCGTCACGCGTTTCGGGCTCTTTTCATTTCAGTCGGCACGCGAGTGCCGAGTGGCGACTTCCGGCGGCGGGATTGGCTGCGACGGGTTTGAGCCCTGGTCGCGCCGGATGAACCCGCTTCTCCGTCAAGACTTCTCAGCAAGGTAGTTCAACGATGCAAGCAAAACAGAAATCGGCGGGTTCGAAGGTGAAGGCACCCGGCATTGCCAAGGCGACCAGCACGGCGAAAGCGGAAGGCACCTGGGCGAGCACGATCAAGAACGCGCTCAACAAGAAGCAGGGCAACCAGGGGCCCGCTGCAGCGACTGCGAAGTCGCACGCGCAGCAGTCGTTTGCGCATTCGAAGATGGGGCGCGCCAATCCGCCTCGCTAGTAAGGTGACCGGAGCGCTGCAAGGGCTCCCGGTGTCGCGACCTGCGGAACCGTTGCATCCCCGGGGACCACGATGACTCCGTCGCCGGCACCTGAGGCTTTGTGCTTGCCTGATGCGCTGGCGCAGGAGTTTCCCGGCATCGAATCGCTGTCGATCTCGTACCTGCAATCGACGCCGGGTGACGGCTATCCAGGTACATCCGTCTCGTGGGATCCGTCTAGGGGCGACCGTCTCGAGTGCTCCAACAGCGCTTGCCTGAAAGGCGGCGTCGCGATCGCGGCGCTGCTGAGTCCTCTCGTGGCCACGGCCCAGGCCAAGGCCGTCCGCAAGAAGCCCTGCACCGGCCAGGAGCGACTGACCAATGGCAGCTTCCAGCCTTGCGCGAATCAATTCATGATCGTCGTGGAGCTGCGTTACACGGCGTCTTGACGGGCAGTAGCGAGTGCTGGAGGTGGGTCCGGGCCTGCGAAGGACCCCGCCATAGGCAGCGCGGACCTCGTATGTAATACTTTTGGCGTGGCAGTGCGTACTCCATTCCTCATAGCCCTCTGCGCGGTCTTCCTGGCCGGGCGTGTCTTCGGGCTGCATTCGCATCTGGCGCATGAAGAGCCTCATGACGAGGTCTCGCAAGCCTTCGATCCGGATCACGATCACGACCACGACCACGACGACGAGATCGCGGGGCACGGCGAACACATTACCTTGCCGAGTGTGGAAGGGGCGCCTGGACATCTGGAAGCGCACCTGCAGGACGGAGACATCGATCTCGATCAGCCTGCGACGTCATCCGGCAAGGTATCCCTGTTTCCGGGGCTGGTATTGGCGGGAAGCGTCGACGCGATGCCTGTCCTGGCCATCCGCGCCCGCGAATCGCCGGTTTTTCCACCACCGAGTCGTCCTCCGAAGCCCGGACCCGGGCCTTATCTCCATCCCCCCTCGCAGGCACCTCCCCGCGCAGCCCTGAACGGCTGAGAAGTCCATTTGTCCTGGAACACCAGGACCGATTGCCAGCGGGAGAGAGTCCATGTTTCCGGTCCTCGTGCGTGTCGCTGTCACGGCATGCTGTCTGGTTTTTTCAGGCCCGATCTGGAGTGCAGAGTCCTCCGAGGGGGCGCTGACATTGCGCCTGGCCGTTGATCGGGCATTGCAGCAGCAGCCGGCTTTGGCCGGTTTCGTGTTCGAACTGCGTGCGCAGGAAGCGCATGTCGCGGAAGCGGGCCTCAAGCCTCCGCTCCAGGGGGAAGTACTGGTCGAAGACGCTCTGGGGTCGGGTGCCCGCAGCGGACTGTCGACTGCGCAGACGACGTTGAGTTTGAGTCGGCTCATCGAGCTGGGTGGCAAACGGGACGGTCGCATCGCCGTGGCGGAAGCCACTCGCGATCGTTTGCGGACAGAACAGGCTGCGAGGCAGCTGGACGTCCTCGCGGAGGTCACTCGCCGCTTTCTCGGCGTACTGAACTGGCAGGCGCGATCCGACGTTGCCGCGGAGGGCGTCGTGATCGCAACGCGAGCGCTCGACGCGGTGCAGCGGCGTGTTGCTGCCGCTCGTGCCCCCGAGGTGGAGGCCCTCCGGGCGGAGGTTAGTCTTATCGAGGCTGAGCTCGGAGTGGAAGACGCGGAACACGAACTGGAGACGGCGCGCCACTTTCTCGCCGCGGCGATGGGTGAAACGGACAGCCGGTTCGATCGGGCGGCGGGGACGCTGCTGGAGCTCCCGCCGGCCACACCCTTGGCGACACTGCTGGGCCGGCTTGAACGGTCCCCCGATTTCCTGCGCTTTGCCGACGAGGGGCGGTTGCGGGATGCCGAACTTCGCCTGGTGGAGATGCGACGACGTCCCGATATCCGCGGGACGATCGGCGCCCGGCGCTACGAGCAAGGCGACGACTTCGCGCTGATCGCCGGCGTCACCGTGCCTTTCAGTTCCGCAAGACGCGCAGAAGCACAGATCGATGCGGCGCGGGCGCAAAGAGAGCGCCTCGGTACCGAACGCCAGACGGCTTTCCTCAAAGCCCAGGCCCGGCTCTTCGACCAGTACCAGGCGCTCGAGCATGCGCGGCACGAGTCGCGACTGCTGCGGGAGGAAATCATCCCCCGGCTCGAAAAGGCCCTCGGCCAGACTGAGTATGCGTACCAGCAGGGCAGGTACTCCTTCCTCGAATGGACGACCGCACAGCGCAACCTGCTGGACGCCCGCCGGCGCCAGATCGACGTCGCCACCGATTTCCACATCCTTTTGACCGAGATCGAACGCCTGACCGGCGAAGGTCTCGACACGACCGGAGAACCGCGATGAATGCTCATCGACTGCTCGTTGCCGCGGCAATGGCGAGTGCTTCCCTCCTGCTGGCGGCATGCGAATCCAGCCAGTCGCCGTCGCCGGCCGAACACTCGGCACCCACAGAGGACTTCGAGCGCGGGCCGCATCGCGGGCGACTGCTCACGGACGGCGATTTCGCGCTGGAGCTGCAGATCTTCGAGGACGGAGTGCCGCCCGAATATCACGTCTACCTGTTCCGCAACGGACAACCGGTGTCCCCTGGGGGCGTGACCGTCAGTGTCGAGCTGACGCGACTGGATGGCGAGGTCAATCAGTTCACGTTCACGCCGCGGGGCGAGTATCTGCTGGGCAGCGGGACGGTCCACGAACCCCACTCGTTCAGCGTGGTCGTCGAGGCACGGGAGGCGGGGACCGTGCATCGCTGGACATTCGACAGCTTCGAAGGCCGCACGACCATCGCGCAGGCAACGGCAGATGCCGCGGGGATACGTACCGAGACAGCGGGAGAGGCGAAGATCGCCGACACGCTGGTGCTGACGGGCCGCCTCGTCCCCAACGCAGAGCGGACGCGCTCCGTATCGGCACGGTTCCCGGGTCCCATCCGCGAGGTGATGCATTCGGTCGGCGACCGGGTCAAGGCCGGCTCGCGCCTCGCGAGCGTCGAGAGCAACGAAAGCCTCCAGCTGTATGCGGTCACTGCACCGATCGACGGCGTCATAGTCGAACGGCACGCCAACGCAGGGGAGGCGGCCGGCCCGGAGCCGCTCTTCCTCATCGTGGACTACAGCCAGCTCTGGGCCGAGCTCGCATTGTTCCCAAGGGATTTGCCGCGCATCAAGGTCGGCCAACAGGTGCGAGTCACGGCGACGGACGGCGTGATCGAAGGGCTCGGCAAAGTGACGCGAGTGGCACCGGCGGAGGGGGCGGCCACCGGCATCTACACGGCCCGGGTGGTGCTCGACAATACCGACGGACGCTGGGCACCCGGTCTGTTTGTCGAGGGGCACGTGCGAATCGCCGAGACCGCGGTGCCGCTGGCCGTCAAGCGCAGCGGGCTGCAGGCCTTCAGGGATTTCACGGTGGTGTTCGTTCGGGTCGGCGAGACCTACGAAGTGCGCATGCTGGAACTGGGACGGCAGGACGACACGTGGATCGAGGTGCTGGGCGGACTGAAGCCCGGCGCGAGCTACGTCGCGGAGAACAGTTACCTCATCAAGGCGGACATCGAGAAGTCGGGCGCGAGCCACGATCACTAGGGAGCTCACGTCATGCTCGACCGAATTCTGTCTTCCAGCCTCAAGTACCGGTGGGTGGTGCTGGCCGCGGTGCTCGCAGTGTCCCTGCTGGGACTGTGGAGCTACCAGTACCTGGCCATCGATGCGGTGCCGGACATCACCAATGTGCAGGTGCAGATCAACACCGAGGCCGCGGGGTACACGCCGCTTGAAGTGGAGCAGCGCATCACCGTGCCGCTCGAGACTGGCATGGCGGGACTCGCACGCCTGGATTACACGCGCTCCCTGTCACGATACGGCCTCTCGCAGGTCACCGTCGTGTTCGAGGATGACACCGACCTGTACTTTGCGCGCCAGCAGGTCGCGGAACGGCTGCAAGCGGTACGGGGCTCGTTGCCGGTCGGCGTGGAGCCGCAGATCGGACCGGCAGCCACCGGCCTTGGCGAGATCTTCATGTACACCGTCGATGCGTTGCCGGACGCCAGGCAAGCGGATGGAGCGCCTCTGACAGCCACCGATTTGCGGCTCGCGCAGGACTGGATTGTCCGTCCACAGCTGCTGCGCGTCGATGGCGTCGCAGACGTCAATACGGTCGGGGGATATCAGAAGCAGTTCCTCGTGCAGCCCTCGCCAGAGAGCCTGCTTGCGTACGGCATTTCACTTGCGGAACTGGTCGAGGCGCTGGAGCGCAACAACTCGAACCGGGGTGCGGGCTACATCGAGCGCTTCGGCCAGCAGATGCTGTTGCGCCTGCCAGGACAGGTCGGGCAGGGCAGCGAGGCGATCGGAGACCTGCAACGGATCGTGATCAAGACGGTAGCAGGGGCTCCAGTGCGTATTGGCGATGTCGCCACGGTCACCACCGGTCCCGAGTTGCGCATCGGGGCGGCTACGCAGAACGGCCATGAAGTGGTCCTGGGTACGGTGCTGATGCGGGTGGGCGAGAACAGCCGCGCTGTGGCCCAGGCGGTCGCCGCCAGGCTCGAGGTGATCAATGCCACCCTGCCGCCCGGCATCAAGGCCACGGCCGCTTACGACCGGACTTCGCTGGTCAACAAGACGCTTGCCACCGTGCAGAAGAACCTGCTGGAAGGTGCGCTGCTGGTGATCGTGGTGCTGTTCCTGCTGCTCGGCAACCTGCGGGCAGCCCTGCTGACCGCCATGGTCATTCCGGTGACGATGCTGATGACGATCACGGGCATGGTGCGCAGTGGCGTATCCGCGAACCTCATGAGCCTCGGTGCGCTCGACTTCGGGCTCATCGTCGACGGCGCGGTCATCATCGTGGAGAACTGCCTGCGACGGCTCTCGCTGGCCGGCAGCGGGCGTGCGGTGTTGTCGCTGGACGAGCGGCTGCGCGTTGTCTTCGAGGGAACCCGTGAAGTCATCCGGCCCGCGCTGTTTGGCGTCTTCATCATCACGGCCGTCTACCTGCCGATCTTTGCGTTGAGCGGCGTCGAGGGAAAGATGTTCCACCCGATGGCCCAGACCGTGGTCATGGCGCTGGTGGCAGCGATGGTCCTGTCGGTGACGGCGGTTCCTGCTGCGGTTGCCTTGCTGATCCGCCATCCCAAGCCCCACACGGACGGGTACTTCGCACGGTACGGTGAGCGGGTCTATGCGCCACTACTGAGTGGGGCCGTGCGGATGCGGGGCATGGTCGTTGCCATTGCGATCGGACTGGTCGCTCTCGCGACCGCCCAGGCGCTGCGAATGGGCTCCGAGTTTCTGCCCAGCCTCGATGAAGGAGATATCGCGATGCACGCGCTGCGGATCCCCGGGACCAGCCTCACGCAGGCGGTCGGCATGCAGGAGCAGCTCGAAGCGGCCGTGCGCCAGCTGCCGGAGGTCAGCCACATCGTCGCGAAGCTCGGCACAGCGGACATCGCCACGGACCCCATGCCGCCGAGCGTCGCCGACAATTTCATCATCCTGAAGGATCGCAAGGAGTGGCCCGACCCCCGCAAGTCGAAGGCCCAGGTGGTCGCCGACCTGGAGGCTGCCGTTCGCGTGATTCCCGGGAACAACTACGAGTTCACGCAACCCATCCAGATGCGCTTCAACGAGCTGCTGTCCGGCGTCAGGGCCGACGTGGCCGTCAAGGTCTACGGCGATGATCTCGAGCAGCTGGCGACGATCGGCGCGCGCATGAGCGCACTGGTCGCGTCTGTTCCGGGTGCACAGGACGTCTCACTGGAGCAAGTGACCGGCTTGCCGGTACTGAGCGTGCAGCCTCGTCGTGATGCGCTCGCGAGATATGGGCTCGATGTCGCTGCGCTGCAGGACATCGTGGCTGCGGCGTATGGCGGCGAGGCGGTGGGGATGGTGTTTGAAGGTGATCGGCGTCATGACCTCGTGGTACGGTTGCCGGAGGCGCTGCGGACCGATGTCGATGCGCTTGCCAGGTTGCCAGTGCCGCTGCCGACGTCCGGCTATGTGCCGCTCGGAGAAGTGGCAGCGCTGGAACTGGCTCAAGGCCCCAACCAGATCAATCGAGAGAACGGCAAGCGACGCGTCGTCGTCACGGCCAATGTCCGCGGGCGCGATCTGGGCAGCTTCATTGCCGAGTTGCGGGCCCGCGTGGCCCGCGAAGGCGAGCTGGCGCCAGGGTACTGGGTCGACTACGGCGGCACGTTTGAACAGCTCGAGTCCGCGAGCGCGCGCCTTGCCATCGTCGTACCGATCAGCCTTCTGGTGATCGTCGGCCTGCTCTGGATGGCCTTCGGCTCGATCGGGACGGCCTTGCTGATCTTCACCGGCGTCCCTCTCGCATTGACTGGCGGAGTGGCGGCGCTAGCGCTCCGCGGCATCCCTCTGTCGATTTCGGCGGGAGTGGGATTCATTGCGCTGTCCGGCATCGCAGTGCTGAACGGCCTCGTGCTGGTGAGTTTCATCCGCGACCTGCAGGCCCGCGGCTTGTCGCTGGACGACTCGATTCGCCAGGGCGCGGTGACGCGACTCAGGCCCGTATTGATGACGGCGCTGGTCGCGGCCCTGGGCTTCGTGCCGATGGCGTTCAATACCGGCATTGGCAGCGAGGTTCAGCGACCGCTGGCGACCGTGGTCATTGGCGGCGTGGTCTCGTCCACGCTGCTGACCTTGTTCGTGCTGCCGGCGCTCTATCGCTTTTTTGGAGGCCGTGTCGCCCACGCGGGCAGGCCTTGAGGCAAGCAGGATGACGGTTGTCCTGACTCGGGCAGGCGAACTCAGAAGCGGTGCTGATACGACAGCGAGGCCACGTGCAGCGAGTAGTGAGGTGCGGTCTCGTTCGTCGGCAGGACGCCCGCGAGACCGCCGAACTGCATGCCCTCGTAGGCATAGTCGCTGGCGCGGAGCCAGGCGTAACGGTAGCCGAAGCGCAGCGTCGACGCGGCGCTCAGCATGTAGCGCGCATTCAGCATCGCGTCCCAGCGTTGTGTCTTGACCGTTGGCAGGGGCGCTGCGGCCAGGTAGTACGAGGCGATCGTGCCTGCAGGTGCGCCGGTGACGGCCAGCGGATTGTTCACGTAGTTGCCGCCGGCGACGTCGTTGTCCGATGCGGCCAGGCTCAACAACAGCTCTATTCCTAGGGCCAGCTTGCCGCCAGCAAGGTTCTTGCGGTCGGCGGAGAAGCCGTAGGTATGCGTGCGATCGTTCATGCGGGTCGACCAGTCGAGGCACGGGTCGATCTTGTTGTTCGCATTGCGGAGCGCGATGGTCGGGAAGCAGCCGCCTTCAATGGCAGTGAAGCCGTTGACCGCGGTCGCCGCGCTGTTCGCGGTATAGGTGTTGCCGGCGCTGCGGGCGCGCTGGCGCTCGTAGGTATAGAACACCGTCAGCGAGAGATCCTCGGTGGCGGCGAGAGACCCTTCGGCGTTCGCTGACCAGCTCCGCGAGTCGAGCAGGCCGTAGCGGGACTGCGTGAAGTCATCTTTGCGATAGTCGGCGTTGGCATGGACTGCCAGCAGGTCCGTCGGCTGCCACTCCACCACCGCCTTGATCCTGTCTCGCGTGCGATCGGCCATGTTGTAGCGTCGCAGGCCGGCCAGTTCGCTGATGCGGTTCTGGTTCGCGTACGTGGCGGTCGCGAGTGCGTTGTTCAGCGGGAAGAACAGGTTCTGGTTGCCCGTCGTCGCGAGGTAGCCTGCCGCGGGGCCATAGCCGGTCAGTCCGTTTGCCAGCATGTACGCATAGGCGCTCAAGCCTCCGACAGACGTGGAGGGCGCGATATTGGCCATGGGGACAAGTGCGAGGAAGGCGTCTTCGTTGTAGGTGCCGACGTCCCGCTCCGCGCGGCTCACGCTCAGGCGCGTCTCCAGCGTCGCGAGCAGGGTGGCGCGCCATTCGAGAGACAGCGTGTTCTCCTTCGAGTTGGCCGCATCGGCACAGGCGATCCACGAACCGTCGCACCAGCGATCGAGGCTTTGCCATTCATAAGCACCCCGCAGCGAGTGTCCGGACGTCAGTCTCAGGGTGGCGTCCGCCGTGGCCTGATTCAGGCGGCGACTGTAGGGGCGGCTGGCATTGACGTTGGCGTTGCTGCTCAACAGCGTGGGTGGCACGCCGAGCGAGGCGCTGAAGGCACTGTTGATCGCGCTCGCCGCTGCTGGCTCGTTGGCGTCGTAATACGCGAAGGTGTGCACGGCCGTACGGTTGTCGCGCTCGTCGAACTTGTAGCCGAGCCCGAGGTTCAACCGGTGGGTCGGACGGCTGGTGAGCTTCAGGGCGTAGGTCTGCGTCACGACGAGGCCGTTGAGCGACGTCGTCGGTACCAGCGGGGTGCTGGCGTCAGCCAGGAACACGGCATTCTGGGTGTTGCGGCCATAGGCGCCGGTCAGCACGAGGCGTGTCGCGCGACCGAAGTCGTGACCGGCGTTGAGGGAAAGCGTATGCGCCTGGTTGCTGGGGGCGCTGCTCATGGTCATCGACGTCGCGGGGTTCGCCCAGTTCGTCCACGTCAGCGAATCGATGTGGTTCGTGAACTTCGAACCGTAGTAGCTGAGCTGTACAAAGTCCTTCTTCGTGCGTTTGGCGACGCTCACCGTGAACTGATCCGTCGTCTGGTCGATGGGGTCGGCAAGGATCGCCGCGATGTCACCCCCGGTCACGCGAGTCACGGAGCCCATCGGCTTCGCACCGGTCCTGTCCGAGCGGTTCGCGTTGACGGCGATTTCCCATTCGCGGGGAGCGATATAGCTGACACCGGCTTCATAGCGAGCGCGCGTGGTGTGCAGGTCGTAGCGTGCGAACAGCGGCAAGTCGGCGGCGAGGACGGCACTGGACGTCGCCAGCTGCGCGGGAGTGGGTGCCGTGAGAACGCCGTTCACCAGGGCACTGGAACTCGTCACCGCGGCGGACAAGCCCCGGGCGTTGGGCGCGGTTGCATTGACACGAGGTACAACCGGCACCAGCCAGCCGGAGGGAGGGCCAGCACACTGCTGCCAGCCCCCGCATACGGCGTCGTGTAGCTGTCCGAGCGATTGCGGCGGAGCTCGTCGTAGCCGAACGTCACGCGGAACAGGCCCTGCCTGCCGTACTCGGCCGTGACATTCCGTGTGCTCAACCCCAAGTCCGTCGCCGTCAGTGTCCAGCGCGTCGCGTCGTCGCTGTCAAAGCGACTGCCGCCGTGCAGCGCGAGCGAGCCCACGAGGAACGCGCCCTTGTCTTCAAGGCCGTTGTATTCGCCGAACTTGAAGGCGCTGTCCGAGATACCACCCAGACCGAGTTCCAGCACGTTGGCAGGGACAGCAAGGGCCTTCACTTCATCGCTCAGCTCCGCTTCCGCTGCCCGTGCAGCGTTGACGGCCAGCATGGCGCTGACCGCGAGCGCGAGCGGGCGGAGTGCTCCAGGTGACAGTCCGTTGACGGGAAGGCGTTTCATCGCTGGAACTTCGAGCCGGCCGGATGGTTGGAGCCGTGGACGAGCACGTGGCAGTTGAGGCAGGCACGAGCGGCGAGCTGCCCACGCGCAGCCGAGTTCGCAAGCGGGTTGCGTCCCCCGACGGTAGTGACGGCACCGTCCTGCAGGTTTGCACCGCTGTTGACGGCATTGGCGTGGTCACCGCTATGGCAGTCCTGGCACAGCCACGGCACGCGGGCCTTCAGCAGGGGCGCCACGGTGGAGCCGTGCGGTGTGTGGCAGTTCGTGCAGTCGTCCGCCACCGGTGCGTGCTCCCACAGGAACGGGCCACGCTTCTCGGCATGGCAGGTAAAACAGGTGTCATTGACCGATGGCTTGGACAGCAGGTGATCGGCGGTTGACCCGTGCGGGTTGTGGCAATCGGCACAGGCCATCTTTGCTGCGGCCAGCGGATGCGTGGACAGGAGGTGCGACTGCGCGCGCTGCGACTTGTGGCAGCCGTAGCAGACGTCGGGCTGCGACAGCTTCGTCAGGACGGGGTCGACGGCGGCGTGCACGGTGTGGCACCCGGCACACGGGATGTCGCGGCTCTCATGCTGGCTGCCGAGCCACAGCGCGCGATTGGCACCTTCGTGGCAGCCGAGGCAGGTACCGGCCTGCTGCTTCGGATCGCTCTTGCCGCGAACGCCGAACGTCATGTCGGGTGGCGTTCGCCTGTCACCGGTGCCACCGAGGTTGCGAATGTGCGCATCGCTCGCGCCGTGGCAGGACTGGCATCCGGGCGTCCGCCCGTCTGCCTTCACGCCATGACGTGTCTTGTACAGAGCGAGAATCGGCTTGGTTTCGCTCTCGTCATGGCAGCGTGTGCAAGCGGCATCGCCGGTCAGCGAACGGTCGGCTTCGGCCGGTGCCTGGGCAAACGCGAAAGGGGCCATCCCCAGCCACAAGAGGGCCGCCATCGACCCGAGGATGACCTTTCCGCTCCGCATCAGCGGCCGGTCCCGACAGTAGCCGCAGTCCGCGCGGCCATCAGTTCGCCGCCCCGCCGTCGAGCGAGAGAATCCAGTCCACGAGGTTGGCGACGTCTTCAGCCTTCGTGCTCTTGACGATCGCGTGGGCTTCTTCATGGCCGTCCGCGAACTTCACCTTCTCGCCGCTCGTCACGTGCTGGATGAGCTTCGCCCTGGCTTCCGCGTTGCCCTTGTACCTGGCTGCGATCTCCCGGTAGGCCGGGCCGTCCTTCGCTTTGTCCTCGGCATGGCACTTGAGGCAGCCGCTGCGTCCCGCGAGCAGCTTGGCCTTGCCAGCGTCGGCAGCGGAGGCCGTCCCCGAACCGCCCAGTCCGGCCATCAGGAGTGCGCCCGCGAGAACGAGAACCGGCAGGGAAGGACGCATGGATTGATCTCGTGGCAACAGAACGATGGACTCATTGTGCATGCGGGCCTGCAACCGAGGTATAGGGGTTCTACGGGGTCGAGGGCTAGGGGAAGGCGCCGCGAACCGGGGGACTCGGCTTACAATGGCACGGTGTCGGCTCCTGCCTGCACGTGAACCCTGGTGGCGGAGTCCTACATGCGCCTCGATCCGATCGCAATGCCGCGCCCGCATCATCATGGCGGATGACGCAGGGCGCCCATCCGAGGCTGCCCCGCGCAAGTCGAACCGGGCGGCATCACTGCTGGTGGCTGCCGGCATCCTGCTCAGCCGCGTGCTGGGCCTGGTGCGGGAACGCATGCTCGCCATCTACTTCGGCACCGGGCTGCAGGCGGACGTCTTCAGCGCCGGCCTGCGCATGCCGAACGTACTGCAGAACCTGCTGGGCGAAGGCACGCTCAGTGCGTCGTTCATCCCCGTGTACTCCGAGCTGCTGGGCCAGGGCCGCACCCGGGAAGCGGGTCGCGTGGCCGGCGCGGTGTTTGCACTGCTGCTCGGCATTGCCGGCGCCATCGCGCTGCTCGGCGTGGTACTGGCGCCGCTACTCGTCACGGTATTCACCCCCGGCTTCGAGGGCCACCGTCGCGACCTCATGATCACGGTGGTGCGGATCGTGTTTCCGATGACGGGCGTGCTGGTGCTGTCCGCCTGGGCGCTCGGCATCCTGAACAGCCACCGCAAGTTCTTCATTCCTTACTTCGCACCCGTGCTGTGGAACGTCGCGATCATCGTGGCACTGATTGCGTTTGCCGGACGTGTCGACCTGGACGGCTTGCTGATGGCGGCGGTGTGGGGCGCGCTCGTCGGCGGCTTCCTGCAGTTCGGGATCCAGCTGCCGTGGGTACTGAAGCTCGATCGCGAGATCCGGCTCAACAGCGGCCGCACGGAGCCCGCGTTCAAGGAGGTCGTGCGGAACGCCGTACCCGCGATCATGGGACGCGGCGTGGTGCAGGTCAGCACGTATGTCGACATGGTGCTCGGCAGCCTGCTGGCGATCGGCGCGGTGGCGCGGCTCCGGTATGCCCAGGCGCTGTACGTACTGCCCATCAGCCTGTTCGGCATGAGCATTGCGGCCGCGGAACTGCCGGACCTGGCACGTGACCGGGCGCAGGGCGCAGCGGCGTTGCGCGAACGGACCATTGCCGCCGCCACTCGCGTCGCGTTCTTCGTCGTCCCGAGCTTCGTGGCCTTCGTGCTGCTCGGCGAGGTGTTTGTCGCCGGCATTTACCGCGCAGGCGAGTTCGGTGTCGCGGACGTGCGCATCGTGTGGCTCACGCTGGCGGCCTACAGCGTCGGCCTGCTGGCATCGACGAGCGGCCGGATCTACCAGACGGCGTTCTACGCCTTGCGGGACACCAAGACGCCTGCGCGCGTAGCGGGACTGCGCGTGCTCACGTCGGCGCTTGCGGGAGCGGCGTTGATGCTGCAATTCGAGCCGGTGACCCTCGGAGGCGTTACCGTCGCGGCGGGCCTGTTCGGTGACCTGCGCATCGAGGGCCTGCCGCTCGGTCCAGTCGGCCTCGCTCTGGGTGCGGCGGTCGGTGCGTGGCTCGAGTGGGCGCTGCTGAGGAGGAGTCTCTCCAGGCAGATCGGCTCAATCGGCGTGGGTGCCGGGGCGCTCGGCCGGTTATTCGCCGCGGCCGTCGCGGCAGCAGTAGCGGGCTACGGGACCAGCCTCGCGCTGCAGGACCTCTATCCGCTGGTCTCTGCCGGCATCGTCGCGTCGGTGTTCGGTGTCGTCTATCTCGCGCTTGCGCGGCTGCTGGGGGTGACCGAAGCCCGGGTCGTGATGGATGGGGTGCTCCGCCGGGTCCGCCCCCGGCGCACTTGAGGGTTCTTCCGGGTGCAAGGGCGGGGAGTCGCCGCCGCGCAATCGACAGCGGGCTTTGCGCTGATGGATACTTGGTCACAGGCAGGTTGCTTTAAATGAGGCGCCCCATGCTCAGCCGCAGGTTTGTCCTTCAAGCAGGGTTGGCGACGGCCACGCTCGTCTTCGTGCCGCGAACCAGCACGGTGTTCGCGCAGGGCGCGTATCCGCAGACGGAAGCGGTGCTGCGGCGCGCGCGGGAGGCAGAGACGGCAGCCCATTTCCAGTATGTTGCCTTCGCCAGGCAGGCCATGGCGGATGGCTATCCGGGGATTGCGTACCTGTTCACGGCCTTTGCGACGGCCGAGCGCATTCACAGCCTCAACTTCGAGAAGGTTCTCGCGGGAATGGGAGTCGAAGCGACGCCCGTCGAGGATCGCGACCACCGGATCGGCACAACGAAGGAGAACCTCATCAGGGCAGCCACCGACGAGCTCGCGTCCGTGAACGTGGTCTATCCCGGCATGCTCAAGGAACTCGCGGCGGAAGCCATGGACGAAGCCGTCACGTTCACGACCTACGCGTGGAACACCGAGAAGCTGCACCTCGGTATCCTGAAGTCGATCCAGCGTTGGACGCCGAAGCACTTCGAGGCCGTGGCAAAGAAGATCGAGAACGAGACTGCGCAGTACCTGGTCTGCCAGGTCTGTGGTGCGACAATGATCAAGCTGCCAAAATCCGCTTGTCCGGTGTGCCAGTTTCCGCTGGAGAATATTCACAGGATCGAGCCGCCGGTGTAGCGGGGTAGGGTGGCCGGCTGTCCCGGTCGCCTGCCACGATGGATCCGGCTGCGCGCCTTCGCATCTGGCAGCATACGAGCCCGCCGATGCTTCCTCGTCTGGAGATCGCTGTTGAGCAATCCCTCTTTGTTTGCGCCTTTCAAGCTCAAGTCGCTCACGTTACGCAACCGGTTCGTGATGGCGCCGATGACGCGCTCGTTTTCACCTGGTGGCGTGCCCACCGATGAGGTGGCGGCCTATTACCGTCGCCGCGCGGAAGCCGACGTCGGGCTGATCCTGTCCGAGGGCACCGTGATCAACCGTCCGAGCGCTTCGGCCGATCGCGCCGTGCCGCACTTCTACGGCACGGCAGCGCTGGCTGCATGGCAGAAGGTGGTCGATGGCGTCCGCGCGGCAGGAGGGGTCATGGCGCCGCAGCTCTGGCATATGGGTATCGCGACGCCGCATCGATCAGGATGGCTGCCGCCGGTTCCGTTCGAGGGTCCGTCAGGCCTGTTTCTGCCGGGCCAGGTGGCCGGCGTCGCCATGACAGAGAACGCCATCGCCGACACGATTGCCGCCTTCGCCGCGGCCGCCGTCGATGCCAAGCGTATGGGCTTCGCAGCCGTCGAGCTGCACGGTGCTCATGGGTATCTTTTTGACCAGTTCTTCTGGGCCGCGCTGAACCAGCGCACTGACCGGTACGGCGGCGCCACGTTGGCCGAGCGCTCGCGCTTTGCCGTGGAAGTGGTGAAGTCCGTGCGGAAAGCAGTGGGCGAGGAGTTCGCGCTGCTGCTGCGGTTGTCCCAGTGGAAGGTCCGCGACTTCGCCGCGAAGCTCGCGCAGACACCGGAGGAGATGGCGAGCTGGCTGCAGCCTCTTGCCGATGCCGGGGTCGACATCTTCCACTGCTCGCAGCGGCGCTTCTGGCAACCGGAGTTCGAGGGATCGGACCTGAATTTCGCAGGGTGGGCCAAGAAGCTGACGGGCAAGACGACCATCACGGTCGGGTCTGTCGGCTTGTCCGGCGAATTCATGGCAGCGTTTGGCGGTGAGTCCTCCGTGCCGACGCCGCTCGATGACCTGGTCCGCCGCTACGAGCGGGGTGATTTCGATCTCGTCGCCGTGGGGCGCGCGTTGCTCGCCGACCCCGAGTGGGTCGTGAAGATCCGCGACGGCCGCAGCGAGGCGTTGCGCGACTTCACCCGCGAGGCGCTGGGCGTACTCTACTGAGCCGGTCGCCGGCTATTCGCCCTTAGCGCCCGCCGCTTTCAGGATAGGCGTCCAGCGCGCCACTTCCGCTTTCACGAACGTCCCGAGCCATGCGGGGCTGCGCTCGTTCTTCGGGGGAATGACGGCGCCGAGCTCGAGCAGGCGCTTGCGGACGTTGGCGTCGTCGAGGGCCTTGTCCAGCGCGGCGCTCACCTTGTTGACGATGGCGGGCGGCGTGCCCTTCGGCGCAAACAGCGCGTTCCACGCCGTGACCTGGTACTCCGGGAGGCCGGCTTCCTTCGTCGTCGGCACATTCGGCAGGGCGGGCGAGCGCTCGGCCGTCGCAATCGCGTACGCCTTGATGTTGCCGGACTTCACCTGTTCGACGAGGTTCACGATCTGGTCGCACATGAAGTCGACCTGGCCGGCCACGAGGTCATTGAGCGCGGGCCCGGTGCCGCGATACGCCACCTGTGTGAACTTGAGACCGAGTTGCGAATTGAGCAGCGTGCACGACGTGAACGACACGGACCCGGCACCGGCATGGGCCTCGTTGACCTTGGCCGTGTTGGCCTTCACGTACGTGATGAAGTCCTTGAGCGTGGCCGGCGGGAACTGCTTCCTGGCGACGATGAGAATCGGCGTTCCGGCCGCCATGCCCACCGGCGCGAAGTCCGTGGCGGGGTCGTACCTCAGCTTCGGGTACATCGCGGGGGCCGCGCCGTGCGTGCCCATCTGGCCCATCGTCAGCACGTAGCCGTCCGGGGCCGCCTGCGCACCGCGCGTACTGCCGACCGTGCCGCCCGCTCCAATCACGTTTTCGATGATGATCTGCTGGCCCAGTGTCTTCGACATGTGCTCGCCAACGATGCGCGCAATCACGTCCGTGGGACCGCCGGCCGTGAACGGCACGATCATCGTGATCGGGCGCGTGGGCCAGGTCTGTGCCGTGGCGGTGCCGGCTCCGAGCAGGGCTGCAGCAACGAACAGCGATCGCAACATGGGCAAGGAACCTCTCAATAGACCTGTGTACGCTCGCTACAACGAGCCTTCAACGCCTGCATCTATTCCTGGAACGCCTTCTCGCGGCCGCGGCGGATCGCCGGCAGTACCGCGAGCACGAGCACGACGGCGGCGACGACCAGCAGGCCTGCCGACACCGGCCGCTCGACGAACGTCATGAAATCGCCGCGCGAGATCACGAGCGCCTGGCGCAGCTTTTCCTCGAGCAGCTTCCCGAGCACGAACCCGAGCAGCAGCGGCGCGGGTTCGTAGCCGAGCTTGTGCAGAGCATACCCTACCAGCCCGAAGACAGCGGTCAGCACCACGTCGAACGGGCTGTTGTTGATCGAGTAGATGCCGATGCAGCAGAAGAGGAGGATGGCCGGGAACATCAGCCGGTACGGCACCTGCAGCAGCCGGACCCACATGCCGACCAGCGGCAGGTTGATGATCAGCAGCATCAGGTTGCCGATCCACATGCTCGCGATCATGCCCCAGAACAGGTCCGGGTTGCGGGTCATCACCTGCGGCCCGGGAATGATGCCGTGGATGGTCATGGCACCGACCATCAGCGCCATCACCGCGTTGGGCGGGATGCCGAGCGTCAGCAGGGGAATGAACGCAGTCTGCGCGCCGGCGTTGTTCGCGGCTTCCGGGCCGGCCAGGCCTTCGGGCGCGCCCTTGCCGAAGCGGGAGGGGTCCTTCGCGACCTTCTTCTCCAGCGAGTACGACGCAAACGGACCGAGGACGGCGCCGTTACCGGGCAGGATGCCGAGCAGCGCACCCAGGCCCGTGCCGCGCAGGATGGGTGCGATCGCCTTGCGCAGATCGTCACGCGACGGCAGCAGCCGGCCGATCGCGGTCGTCAGGATGCCGCGGGATTCGGGGTTCTCGAGGTTGCGCAGGATCTCGGCAAAGCCGAACAGGCCCATCGCGAGCACAGTGAAGTCGATGCCATCGGAGAGCGCCGCGATTCCGAAGGTCAGTCGTTCTTCGCCGGTCTCGAGGTCCGTGCCGATGGTCGACAACAGCACGCCCACGATGATCATCGAGGCGGCCTTCAGCACCGAGCCGCGGGCCAGCACCATGGCAAACGTGAGGCCGAGCACCATCAGTGAAAAGTACTCCGCCGGGCCGAACAGCAGCGCGAGCGCGGTGAGCGGCGAGGCGAGGGAGGCGATCAGCAAGGTGGCGATGGTGCCCGCGATGAACGAGGCGATTGCGGCGAGGCCGAGCGCGATGCCGGCACGGCCCTGCCGGGCCATCTGGTGGCCGTCGATCGTGGAGACCACCGACGTGGCCTCGCCCGGCACGTTGAGCAGGATGGCTGTCGTCGAACCGCCGTACTGCGCACCGTAGTAGATGCCCGCGAGCATGATGAGCGCGCCGGTGGGGTCGATGTTGAACGTCAGCGGCAGCAGCATCGCGATGGTCGCGATGGGGCCGACGCCGGGCAGCACGCCCACGAGCGTGCCGACCAGGCAGCCGACGAAGCACAGCCCGAGGTTCTGGAACGACAGCGCGGTGGAAAACCCGAGCG
>CAIUGU010000212.1 GCA_903898785.1 uncultured Pseudomonadota bacterium
GCGGGCCTCGCTCGACGACCGCTTCCTTGCGAACGCCAGCAATGACTGGACGATATCTGAGCCGCGCTTCGCGGCAACCAGGGCGGCATCGACGTTCTCGTGGCGGCTGCAGTTCGACTCGTCCACCGCCGGGATATCCTCGAGGTTGGAAATGACGATGCCCAGGATGTTGTTCAGGTCATGGGCGAGCCCGCCCGACAACTGACCCAGCGCATCCATTTTCTGCAGCTGCGCGATCAGCTCGTTCTTTTCGTGGAACTCGGTGACATCCTGGATGACGCCGCTGATCGATTCCGTCTGGCCACTTGCCGAGCGGGCCACGCGGTTCCGGACTTGGATCCTGCGGGGCTTGCCTCCGGCCCGCGCGATGGAGAACTCGATCTCGCCATCCCTGGACAGGGCCTCCCTGACCCGCTGCATCACTGTCTCGTCGATGCGCGACGAGAACATGGACATGAAGCCTTCCATGTCCTGCTTGAACAGATACGTTGCCTCATCGCGTTCCGGGGGCACCGGGTGTCTCAGGATGTTGAACACGCCGGCCGTCAGCTCGCACGTCCGGTTCGAAGGATCGATGTTCCAGCTGCCTAGATCGGCAACCTCCTGCGCGATATGTAGCATCTCGTGGTTATTGCGCAGCGCATTCTCCACGGACTTGCGGACGGTGACGTCTGCCGCGAGTCCGACGGTCCAGGAATAGCCGCCTTCCTGGAACGGATAGTTCTGGTCGTCGATCCAGCGGATCTGCCCGTCGGGGCGCCGGATACGGTATTCCAGTCGCGTGCTCTCGCCCTTGCTTTGTCGTTCAAAGCACTTGATGGCCAGGGCGCGATACTCTGTGTCCATGGCATCCATATAGGAGCGCGGGTTCGCATACAGGCTGTCGGACGATCTGCCCCAGACCCTTTCGTAGGACTGACTGATGTAGAGGAGGCGGCCCGAGTGATTGTCCATAAGGTAGAAGACCTCGTCGATGTTCTCCGCGATGGCGCGGAACTGCATCTCTTGGAGAACAAGCTGCCGCTTTTGCTCTATCTCGTGGCTGAGTTCGGTAACGGCCACAATCCAGCCTACCTTCTGTCCTTGCCTTAGTATGGGAGAAAAATTGACGCGTACGGTCAAGACCTCCCCGGCGCGATCCTGTAAGGGCAATTCCAAGCCTTGCTCGCTTTTCGTGTCGTCAAGAACACGGGAGGTAAACGTCGATAGCTCGTTGAGATGGCTTTTCGGCCAATACTTGAAAGGTTGCTTCTCGCCAATGAGGTCTGCCGCACTCCAGCCCACGAGCTGGCAGAAAGCCTGGTTGACGAAGGTCTGCGTCCCCTCGAGATCAATCGCTGCGAGAGGCACTGGCACCTGATCCAGCAGGGAGAGCTCTAGCGTCTGCTGGTTCATAGGAAGTAAGGTCCTTGCTTGATCTTGGAAAGGCGCGGTAATGATTCAGTCGGCTGGACCAGACGGTCCAAAAGAGTGAATCCCGGAGGGAAGTGCAGCATGAAGCATGATGCGACGCTGCACTTAGCATTCTTGAGATGCAGTCTGTCAATCAGTACTTTTCTGAATCAGCTCGATGACCCGATTCCTGCCTTGGCACCGGTGCACTGTCAAAGATGCGAGGAAACTCTGTCTTGGCCCGGCTTGGGGTCACATGATTTCAATCGGGGTCGGCAGAATCCCGATATCCGCCGGAGCCGCAAACTGCGCAGAGCGAGGCCTTCAGCGATCGCCCGCACGCGCTTCCTGCAATAGCTCCCTTATGTCTTGTGCTTCGGCTTCTGCGACGTGAGATACGCAGAGATCGCCAGCATGTCGTCCTCGCTCAGGTTGGCCACGACGGGTTGCATCAGGGCCACGGCACCGCCCTTGCGAGCACCGATCTTGATGTCGTTCATCTGCCGGAAGATGTAAAGGGGCGAGCGACCCAGCAGGCCGGGCACGTCTGCAAGGCCATTGAGGTCCGGGCCGTGGCAAGTCGTGCACGCGATGGTCTTGCCGCTCGTGTCCTTGACCAGCTTTTCGCCCTTCCTGAAGCTGCCCTTCGGCGCCGTCGACTGGAAGCCTGCGCGCGAGTCGCGGAGTTCGACGCGCTCGACATCCTGCGGCAGCTCGATGATGCGATTGCCGAGCGCTTCCTTCTTGCCGCCCGGTACAGGCAACCGCATGCCGCCCGTGTGGATGTACGTTTCCGGCACGGTGTCGCCTTCCCTGATCGTGCGCCATCCCGCAGGAGGAAGCGGCAGCGCACTGTAGTAACGGGACGCCTCGAGGATTTCCTCGTCCGTGATCGCCTTGGCGATCGGGATCATCGGCGCCGCCCGTTGCCCGGTGCGATTGCCGTCGCGGAAGGCATGCATCTGCTCGGTGAGGTACGCGACCGACATGCCGGCGAGGTCCGAAGATCCCGGATGACCGCCGCCATTCGTCAGGTGACACTTCATGCAGGCGCGGACTGCAGGCGGCCTGCCCGATGACACGACATGGGGCAGGGCAGGGTGATCCTCCGGATGCCAGTCGGGCGGCGCGAAGTCGTTCTCCACCTGCGCCTGCGTGAATTCCTTCGTGCTTCCGGGGACGCGATGCAGCGTCTTGTCGTCGAACACGGGGAAGGGCGGATTCACGGGGTACGCCCAGCTTGGCAACGCCGGCGACGCCGGGGCTGCTGCCTGGGCGTGCGCCGGTGAACCTTGCAGTGACAGCAGGACAGCCAGCGCGGCGGTACCGTGACCGAGGGTCAAACGCTTCAGCAACGATTGCATGAGGATCGTGAGAGTCGCCATGAAAGTCGGTCAATCCGTGCCATGTTCTTGAGGGTGGCTTCGAGTCGCCTGCCGCCGTGGGCCGCAAGCACGGGTTCCCCGCCCGCAGCCGCAGCGTACACCCGGGACGCACCGCCCGCCGCAGGCCAGTCCGCCTGGCGCCATGCGGTAACTGCTCTTCGTCTTGATTGGCTGTGCGGTGCCTCGCCGGAGCCGCATTGCGGAAGAACGGATCCCGGAAGCGCGCCGCCTACGGCCGAGCCGTCACCCAGACGGGGTGAACACTTGGCCTATCCAACTACCGGCGTCACCGCAACGGCATTCGATGGTGCCCGCAGAATGATCGCATCAGTCGATCTGATGTTGATTTCGCTCCGCATGCCGCTTGCGGTTCGTTCCGGTTGAAACGCGCAGATCGCCAGCACGATGGCACGGATAGCGAGTGTGCGAGTCTCCACCAAGTATTCACCCCGTCTGGGTGCCGGCTCGGGGAGGCGCGCGAGGTCTTAGTCTTCGCGTCCCACTTTCCCGCGCAGCTTCTTGACCGTACTGCGCTGTTCCTTGCCTTCGAGGCGGCGCTCCTTCGACGCGCGAGTAGGTCGCGTTGCCCGTCTCGGCTTCGGCGCGACCAGTGCCTTCTGCAGCAGTTCGGTCAGCCGCTCAAAGGCATCACGGCGGTTCTGCTCTTGCGTGCGGAACCGCTGCGCGGAGATCACGAGGACGTTGTCGTCGGTCATGCGACGGCCCGCGAGCGTCTTCAAGCGCAGCCGCGAGTCGTAGTTGAGGCCGGGGCAGGCGGCGACGTCGAAGCGCAGTTGCGCCGACGTCGCGACCTTGTTGACGTTCTGGCCGCCGGGGCCGCCCGACCTGACGAAGCGGATCGAGATCGCCTCGTCAGGGACCTCGAGCGTCGGGGAGATGGGGAGGGGCATTGAAGGAGGCGGCGGGCGGCGAACAGTGGACAGTGGACAGTGGACAGTGGACAGTGGTCGGTGGTCGGTGGTCGGTGAAGAGTGGTCGGTGACCAGATGGATTTATACCAGCCACTGGTCACCGGCCACTCTTCACACTCTGGTCAGCGCGAATTCAGCAGATTCGCCGGCGAATACTGGTCCGTCAGCACGCGGGCCTTCGGGTCCCAGTCGACCCGCTTGTTGAACAGCGGAAGCACGTCGTCCGCCGACATGCGGAACTTCGCGAGCGCCGATTCGAACAGGCTCGTGTTCTCGGTGATCTGCGCCATGGTCGGGAGGCCGCCGATCCGCGCGAGGATCACGCGATTCTGCGTCTTCAGGTTGTAGAACTCGCCGAACACCTTCTGGTACGTGACCGACTCGAAGTTGTACAGGCCGCTGCCCGAGAACGTGTTGGCGGCGAGCACCGAACCCGGGTGCATCAGCGCCTTCACTTCCTCGAGGAATTCCTGCGTCAGCAGGTGCTCCGGGATGTACTCGTGGTCGAAGGCATCGAGCATGATGATGTCGTAGGTCTTCTTGTCGCGGATGGCGCGCTTCACGAACACGCGACCGTCCATTTCACTGACCTTGAGCTTCGGACCCTGCTTGAACAGGAAGTACTTCTCCGCCACGCGCGTCACGGCCGGGTCGATCTCGACGACGTCGATCTGCGCGTCCGGCACGAGCTGCGAGAGCGTCCTCGGCAGCACGCCGCCGCCCAGCCCCACGATCAGGATGCTCTTCGGATTCGGCTCGAGGTAGAGCGACGACAGCATCATCGTGGAATAGCCAAGTGCAAGCTGGTCCGGATTCTTGATGTAGAGGCACGTCTGTCGCCCTGTCGAGCAGCGCACGGTGAAGCACATGCAGCGCGTCTCGCCGTCCTCGTACACGAGTACCTGGCGATACAGCGACTTCTCCGAATGGATCAGGTCTTGCGCCTGCAATCCGAACGGCATGCCGGCGACCAGCGCCAGCAGCAGGAGACGCATCAAGCGAGCAGCGTTCATTCATCCCTCCGATTCTTGGGAACAAGGCAGGCAACCAGCCCGAGTACAAGTGAAATGGCGATCATGGTGATGAGGATCTGGTTCACTTCCAGCCACAGCACCAAGTAGAACGAAGTCATGATCGTGCCCGCGGCGCTGCCGAAAGTCGATACGAAGAAGAGATGGCCGGCGTTGCGGCCCGACGTCGCGCGGTCATCCACCAGCAGCCGGATGGCATAGGGCGACACCATCCCCGAGATGATCGTCGGGATGAAGAACAGCACCGCGGAGCCGATCAGCGAGCCGAAGCGCGGGTCCAGGATGGCAGTGGACACGGCGTCCAGCATGCTGGTGCCGAACAGCAGCATGGGCGAGACGGTCAGCGCGGCCAGGATCAGGATGATGCCAAGCTTCTTGAGGCTGGGGCTGTGGATTGACAGCCTGCCTCCCACCAGGTAGCCGATGGACAGCGCCAGCATGAAGATGGTGATCAGCGCACCCCAGACGTAGATGCTGCTGCCGAAGTACGGGGCCAGCAGCCGGCCGCCCAGCAGCTCCACGCCCATGACGAAGAAGCCGGACCAGCCGGCCACCAGATACAGAACGATCGAATACACGGCGTTTCCTTTTGGTTATGCGTCCGGCGTGCGGCCTGCCTGCGCCGTGCCATCCCCCGACTTCATCTGCAGCACCACTTCCCGCTGTGCCACGGGGATCGTGAAGCCGCGCTCCCTGAACAGGCGCCAGATCCTCCGGTTCACGTCGGAGCGGACGTTGTTCACGCCTTCCTGTGGATCGGAAATCCAGAAGCGAAGTTCCAGGTCGAAGCCATATTCGTTGAAGGCCATCAGCCGCGACACCGGCGCCGGTTCGCGCAGGATACGCGGATGTCCCTCCGTTGCGCTCAGCAGCGTCGCGAGTGCCTCCTCCGGGTCGTCCTTGTAGCTGACCCGCACCGGCAGCTTGAGGCGCACCCGCGGATCCGTGTAGCTCCAGTTGATCACCGGGTTCGTGATCAGGTGCTGGTTCGGCACCAGCGTCTCGACGCCGTCGCGATCGCGCACGACCACGTAGCGGCCGCGCAGCTCCTGGACCCAGCCGAAGCCCTCCGTGCTGGTGCCGGTGGTGCCCGTGAAGCTGATGACGTCGCCCGGCTTGATCGAGCGGTCCATCAGCAGCACGAAGCCGCTGACGAAGTTCGCGGCGATGGCCTGCAGGCCGAAGCCGAGGCCGATGCCGATGGCGCCGGTGAGCACGTTCAGCGTGGTCAGGTCGAGGCCGGCCGCGTTCAGGCCGAGCAGGATGGACAGGCCGATGAGCGCGGCCTGCGAGAACTTCGAGACGCCGATGCGCGTGCTCATGGCCAGGCTGCCCATGCCCATGACCCGCCGCTCGATCCAGCGGGCGATCGACGCCGCCACGAGGATGAACAGGCTCACCGTGAACAGCAGCTTGACCACCGACCAGATGGAAATGCGGGCGGCGCCAGCGCTGATGCCCACGCTGTCGAGCGCCTTCACGAGCGGCTCGAACCAGCCGAGCACGTGCAACGACGCGGCGATCCAGATGATGAGGCTCAGGGTATTGCCCCAGCCCTTGATCGGCGCCCGCTCGCCGAGCGCGACGCGGACCACGTAGATGACGAGGCGGATGAGCAGCAGCAGCGCCGTCAGCGTGATCGCGGCATCGATGATCGCCGTTGGGGCCTTCCATGCATGGAACAGCCCGCCGGCGGCGGCCGTCAGCAGCAGTGCCGAGAGATGCGGACTCAGGATCAGCAGCGCCTCCCTGAGGAAGCCCTGCGTGCCGGCGGGGTCCCGCGAGTCGCGGGCTGCCGCTTCGCGCGCGATCCTTCCCACCCACCAGGACACGAGGATGATGGCCAGCACGGTGCCGACCTGCAGCATGCCCCCCGGGGCCAGCAGTAGGTCCAGCTGGCGTCCCATGTTCTCGACGAGGCTTTGCATTGGCGGGGTGGGGGGTCCGGAGCCTTGGGGTCAGGCGTTCAGGTCGGGAATCAGCTCGCTTTCGAGGCGCGCGATCTGGTCCTTGAGCAGCAGCTTGCGCTTCTTCAGGCGCTTCAGCTGGATCTCGTCCGCATAGAGGTCGAGCTGCACCCGATGGATCACGTCGTCGAGGTCGCGATGCTCGATGCGCAAGCTCCGGAGCCGCTCGATGCGGCGGAAGGTCTTGGTCTCGACGTTGTCTTCGGCATCGCTCATTAGAAGCGGGATCGCGATCCTGTCGGGGGGTGGGTCTGGCCCCAGGGGAGGGGTGGGGCAAGGCAACCCGTACTTTAGCCAACGAGCGCCCGTATTCCAATTGGTCGTAGCGGCTCTCAGGCGTCCCCGTTGCCCGAGTCGCCCCGCGATTCGCGGTGGCGGCGCAGGTTCTCGCGCCAGGAGTCGAGGTCGTACACGTTGCCGGTCACCGCGGGCGGATTCGGGGTCGTGACGTCACGCGCAGGCTCCACCTGCGTCACGGTCCGCGCCGGCGTGGGGTCGTTGGCAAAGCCGACGGATTCGACCTTCGTGCCGAGCAGCACGACGAAACCCTGGCGCCGCGCGACGCTGTCGGCGGTGTAGTCGAAAACATACGTACGGCGCAGCGTCAGCCGGCCGCCGTAGCCCCGGACAGGCCACATGCGCGCGAACGCGACCGTGCCATCCAGGAACTGCAGGCGCAGCTCCTCGCAGGCTTCCATGGCGGCCCGGTTCGCCCGTTCGCGCACGCCCAGGCTGTCGTGCCAGAACCAGGCGGTTCCCGCGCCGATGAGCACCCAGGCCAGCAGGCCCCAGCTCAGCATCCCGGCCTCATACGCGCCACCATTCGCGGGACAGGTCGCCGCAGGCCAGGAAATGCGGGTTCAGCAGGCCTTCGCGCTCGTTGTAGCGCAGCGGCCTGCCGGAGAGGTCCACGACCGCCCCGCCCGCTGCTTCGAGCACGGCTTGTCCGGCCGCGATGTCCCATTCGGAGGTGTCGCCCAGCCGCGGGTAGACGTCCACGGTACCTTCCGCGACCAGGCACAGCTTGAGCGCGCTGCCGACCGACTTGAGTTCGTGGTCGCCGAGGCGTTCAAGGTACGCATCGAGCGAGGCGCCGCGATGTGATCGGCTGCCCGCGATGACGGGCCGGCTGCGGGCGGGACGCTGTACGGCAATGGCCTTGGCCGTACCGCCCTGGTGGCGCCATGCTCCCTGGCCTTCCGCGCCGCTGTAGGCGAGGTCGAGCGCAGGCGCGAGCACGATCCCGAGCACGGGCCGATGGTCGCGGATGAGCGCGATGTTGACCGTGAACTCGCCATTGCGCTTCACGAACTCGCGCGTGCCGTCGAGCGGGTCGACGAGCCACAACTCGGGCCAGTGCCGCCGGGTTGCGTACTCGTGGTCGCTGGCGGGGGATTCCTCGGACAGCACCGGGATGCCGGGCGTCAGGTTCGCGAGGCCGCTCGTGATGATGTCGTGGGCGGCGCGGTCGGCTTCGGTGAGCGGCGAGGCGTCGGCCTTCTCGTCGACGGCAAACTCCGTGGCATAGACCTTGAGGATGGCGCGCGCAGCGGCCTCGCCGATCGCAAGGACGGCAGGCAGCAGGTCGGCTAGGGAGCGGGTTGGCGTCGGCACGGCAGCGGAACTGGAGCGAGGGGGCAGGTATCATACCGGCATCCGCCGTTTTCAAGAGAGCATTCCCCCAGTTGAGCGACCTGGCCGACCCTTCCCCCCGCCCCGACTGGTCCCGGGTGGACAGCGTGCTCCTCGACATGGATGGCACGCTGCTGGACCTCGACTTCGACAATCACTTCTGGCGCGAGCGCATCCCGCAGCGCTATGCGGAAGTCCATGGCATGACGTACGAGGCCGCGCGGCAGGAGCTGGTGCCGCGCTTTGCCGCGAGGCAGGGCACCCTCGAGTGGTACTGCACGGATTTCTGGAGCGGCGACCTCGGGTTCGACGTGGCGACGCTCAAGCACGAGATGCGCGCGAGCATCCGCTACTTGCCGGGCGCGACCGCTTTCCTCGAGTCAGTCCGGGCTGCGGGCAAGCACCTCATGCTGGTGACGAACGCGCATCACGACAGCCTGGGCATCAAGGCGGCGCAGACAGGCCTCGCGGACCATTTCGACCTGCTGATCAGCTCGCACAGCATCGGGTTTCCGAAGGAGGACCCGCGCTTCTGGCAGGCGCTCGACCTGCGTGGCGTCTACGAGCCCGGGCGCTCGCTGTTCGTGGACGACAGCCTGCCGGTGCTCAGGGCCGCACGGCTGCACGGCCTCGCGCAGGTGTTCGCCGTGGCGCGGCCCGACTCGACGCAGCCGCCCCATGTCATCGAGGAGTTCCCGGCAGTGCACTCCGTGAGCGATCTGCTGCCGGTCGATTGAGGCTGTTACTCGGCGGACGGTGCGCTCGGTTCGGCATCCGGACTGCCGCCCGCGCCGCGACGCCGCCGCCGCCGACGCTTCTTCGGGGCACCGCCTTCGCCGCCGGTTTCGCCCGATGACTGGGCTGCAGGCGGCGGAGGCGCACTCTGCACGGCAGGAGCCGCGGCTGCCTGAGGCTCGCGTCGCGGGCCGCCTGACGAGCGTCCGCCCGAGGAGCCACCGGGTCCGCCCCGGCGACCGCCGCGAGGCCCGCCTCGTCCGCCGCGCGGGCGATCCTGTCCGCGATCCTGGTTCGGCACGTCGTCCGGCGACTCGCCATGGACGCGGAACCGCTGCTTGGCGCGCGATTCGGACGGCCCGAGTTCCGCCAGCATGTCCTGTGGAATCGCGGCGACCGGCAGCTTGCGGCCGATGTACGCCTCGATGTCCGGGATCGAGATCGCGTATTCCTCGCAACCGAAGCTGATGGCATCGCCTTCAGCGCCTGCGCGCGCCGTGCGGCCGATGCGATGGACGTAGTCTTCGGGGTCGTTAGGCAAGTCATAGTTGAACACATGGCTGACGGCCGGCACGTGCAGGCCGCGTGACGCCACGTCGGTTCCGATCAGCACCGCGAGCGTACCGTCGTGGAAGTCCTTCAGCATGCGCAACCGCTTGCGCTGCGGCACGTCGCCCGAGATGGCCTCGGCGTTGATGCCGTTGCCGCGCAGCGTCCGCTCGAGGTCCTCCGCACAGCGCTTGGTGTTCACGAACACCATGCTGCGCGTCGGATCCATGTGCTTCAGCAGGCCGACGAGCAGCCGCGGCTTCTCGTCCATCGACGGGTAGTAGATGACCTGCTTGATGCGGTCGACGGTCATCTTCTCGGGCTCGATGCGGACCAGCTCCGGTTCGTTCATGTGCTCGTAGGCGAGCTCGA
>CAIUGU010000213.1 GCA_903898785.1 uncultured Pseudomonadota bacterium
CCGATCTTCTCGGCCATGACCGTCCATTCGATGGCCTCGCGCGTCGAATTCGCCCCGGTCCCCGCGATGACGGGCACATGGCCCCCCGCCCGCGTATAGACCCGATGGACCACGGCCATGTGCTCTTCGACATCGAGCGTCGGCGATTCGCCCGTCGTGCCGACCGCGACGATCGCATCCGTCCCGTTGGCGACGTGGAAATCGACGAGCCGGTCAAGTGCCGAATAGTCCACGGCGCCGTCCGTGCGCATGGGGGTGACGAGTGCGACGATGCTACCGCTGAACATGGAATTCCCGGGACCTCAAGAGGGGGTGTGATCGTACTGGCGCGGTCGGATCCTGCGCAAGCGGAAACCGTATCCCGGCGCGGACTCCAGCGGTGGCAACGCCCTGGCAGGAGACCGCAACGACATGCCCTCGCCCGGTCCGCTGCCCTTTTCCGTTTTCACTGCGATCCGATGCCTGTACACTCGATGGCGCACCCCCATCAAGCGCCTGAATGAAACAACTCATCGTCATCTCTGCCATCGGCAACGACCGCACTGGCCTCGTCTACGATCTCACCCGGGTAGTTCTCGACTGCGGCGGCAACATCGTCGAAAGCCGCATGAGCGCGCTCGGCAACGAATTTGCCATGATGCTGCTGGTCGCGGGCAACTGGCATACGCTCGCGAAGCTCGAGTCCGAAGTCGCCAAGCTGGATGCCGCCGGCAACATGAGCGTCACGATCCGGCGCACCGAAGCCAAGCCGGCTCGCACGGACGTCATGACCTACACGGTCGACGTCGTGTGCCTGGACCAGCCCGGCATCGTGTTCCATCTGGCCGGCTTCTTCAGCTCACGCGGCATCGACATCGCCGAGGTCAATACGCGCAGCTACGCCGCCGCGCATACGGGCGCCCCGATGTTCTCCGTGCAGATGGTCGTGCATATCCCGAGCAAGGTGCATGTCGCCAGCTTGCGCGAAGAATTCATGGATTTCTGCGACCACCACAACCTCGACGCGATCCTCGAACCGCTCAAGTCGTAACGCCCGCCCAGATCCGAAGGACCATGGCCGCCAAAACCGTCGCACCCGACAAGCCCGTCCCCGCCTTCTCCCTGCCCGCCACCGGCGGCGGCACCTGGTCCCTCAAGGATGCCGCCGGCTCCACGCTCGTCCTGTACTTCTACCCGCGCGACAACACGCCGGGCTGCACGCAGGAAGGCAAGGATTTTGCCGCTTCCGCAGCCGCATTCCGCAAGGCCGGGGTTGTCGTCCTCGGCATCTCGGCCGACTCGCTCGAATCCCACGAGAAGTTCAAGGCCAAGATGCAGTTCCCGTTCGAGCTGCTGGCAGACACCGACCAGAAGGCGTGCAAGCTCTTCGACGTGATCAAGGAGAAGAGCATGTACGGAAAGAAGTTCCTCGGCATCGAACGCAGCACGTTCCTGATCGACGGCAAGGGCGTCCTGCGCAAGGAATGGCGCAAGGTGAAGGTGCCGGGCCACGTCGCCGACGTGCTCGCCGCTGCCAAGGCCCTGTAGGCCGCCCCCGAGGCCCGCAGTGACTTCCCGCAAAAAGGCAGCCAGCAAGGCAAGAGTGAAGCGCCGCATCTTCGTTCTGGACACGAACGTGCTGATGCACGACCCGACGGCGATCTTCCGCTTCGAAGAACACGACATCTACATCCCGATGATCGTGCTGGAGGAACTGGACGCCGGCAAGAAAGGCGTGTCGGAGGCCGCACGCAACGTCCGCCAGGTGAGCCGCTTCCTCGATGAGCTGATCGAAGGTGCCACGAAGGCGCAGATCGACGCCGGCCTCGAGCTGCCGTCGGCCAAGATGAGCAACGGCGGCAAGAAGGCGCCGAGCGGTCGCCTCTTCTTCCAGACCCGCAAGCTCGCCTCGGTCCTCCCCGACACGCTGCCCGGCCACGGCGCCGACAACGAGATCCTGGCGCAGACGCTCGCGCTGCAAAAGGCATTCGCCAGTGCTCGCGTCACGCTGGTGTCGAAGGACATCAACCTGCGCATCAAGGCGTCGATCATCGGCGTCCACACCGAGGACTATTACAGCGACAAGACGATCGAGGACGCGGACCTGCTGTATACCGGCATCCAGGCCCTGCCTCCCGCGTTCTGGGAAAAGCACGGCAAGGGCATGCAGTCCTGGCAGGAACAGGCTCGTACGTACTATCGCCTGAAGGGCCCGATGACCCGCGAGTGGCACGTCAACCAGTTCCTGTACCAGGACCAGCCCAACGCGTTCGAGGCCGTCGTCCGCTCGCTGTCCGACAACGAGGCCGTGCTCGAACTCGTCCGCGACTTCCGCGGCGAGCGCCACAACATCTGGGGTATCACGGCACGCAACCGCGAGCAGAACTTCGCGCTCAACCTGCTGATGGACCCGGAAGTCGACTTCATCACCATCCTGGGTCCCGCCGGCACCGGCAAGACGCTGCTGACACTGGCGGCGGCCCTAGCACAGACGCTTGAACTCAATCGCTACACGGAAATCATCATGACGCGCGTGACGATTCCCCTGGGCGAGGACATCGGCTTCCTGCCCGGTACGGAAGAAGAGAAGATGGAACCGTGGATGGGCGCCCTCATGGACAACCTCGAGGTCCTGACGCACAGCCAGGAAGGCGGCACCTGGGGCCGCGCAGCCACCAACGACCTGCTGCGCAACCGCATCAAGATCCGCTCGCTCAACTTCATGCGGGGCCGGACTTTCCTGAACAAGTTCATCATCCTCGACGAGGCCCAGAACCTGACTCCGAAGCAGATGAAGGCCATCGTCACCCGCTCGGGGCCCGGCACGAAGCTCGTGTGCCTCGGCAACATCGCGCAGATCGACACCCCGTACCTCACGGAGACCACATCAGGGCTCACCTATGTGGTCAACCGGTTCCGGGGCTGGGAGCACGGAGGACACATCACGCTGGTCCGCGGCGAGCGCTCGCGCCTGGCCGATTTTGCGTCCGAAACGCTGTAACCAACTGTAAGACGGCCCGGCCGCGGCTTGCCGCCGGGCTTTCGTACGCCCAGAATCGAACCTCGCTGCGGCATCCCGGTCGAACAGCCAATGAACCTCCGGGACATCCTGACGTGAAGGCCCAAACGTGAAAGCATGGCTTAGCTGGTTGCCCCTGATCGCGCTGGTCGCGAATCAAGCGCCCGTGGCCTCCGTGCATGCGGCCGAGTTGCCGGACATGGGCAGTCCAGCGCAGGCCATCATCACGCTCGAGGACGAGTACCGCATCGGCCGCATGATCGTGCGCGGCCTGCGCGACAGCGACCAGATCCTCGACGATCCCGAAGTGGCCGAGTACATCCAGTCCGTCGGCCTCAAGCTCGCAAGCCAGGCGCAGGAGGGACACCAGAACTTCGATTTCTTCGTCGTCAAGGACAACGAGATCAACGCGTTCGCGCTCCCGGGTGGCTTCGTGGGCATCAACGCCGGCCTGCTCCTTGAAACGAAGAACGAAGGCGAGCTCGCGAGCGTGCTCGCGCATGAAATCGCCCACGTGTCGCAGCGGCACATTGCCCGCAGCATTGCCGAGCAGAGCCGCTCGGGTATCGTCTCGACCGCCGCCATGCTGGCCGCGATCCTGCTCGGTGCCGCCACGGGCAGCGGCGACATGGCCATGGCGGGCGTCATGGCCGCCCAAGGCCTCGCCATCCAGAACCAGATCAGTTTCACGCGCGACAACGAATCGGAGGCCGACCGTGTCGGCATCGCGTTCCTCG
>CAIUGU010000214.1 GCA_903898785.1 uncultured Pseudomonadota bacterium
CGATGCCTTCGGCGATATCTTCGGTGACGTGTTCGGCGACATCTTCGGGGGCGGACGCCGGTCGCGGTCGCAGGTCTTCCGGGGCGCCGACCTGCGCTACGAGCTTGAACTGACGCTGGAACAGGCGGTGTTCGGCGATTCGGTCAACATCGAGTTCACGAGCCTCGGCGAATGCGAGACGTGCAAAGGCACTGGCGGCGGCCCCAACTCCAAGACGGTGACCTGCGAAACCTGCGAAGGCGTCGGCCAGGTGCGCATGCGCCAGGGCATCCTGTCCATGCAGCAGGCCTGCCCGCGGTGCCGCGGCCGGGGCCAGACGATTACCGAACCCTGCGACAGCTGCCTGGGCCAGGGCCGGGTCCGCCGCAAGCGGGAGCTGAGCGTGAAGGTGCCGGCAGGCGTCGACAACGGCGACCGCATCCGGCTGTCGGGCGAGGGCGAGGCGGGCCGGAACGGCGGGCCGGCTGGAGACCTGTACGTCGAAGTGCACGTCAAGGAACATGCGATCTTCGAACGCGATGGCAGCCACCTGTCCTGCGAGGTGCCGATCAGCTTCGCCACGGCTGCGCTCGGCGGGTCGGTGGAAGTGCCGACGCTGGAAGGCAACGTCGTCCTCAAGATTCCCGCCGAGACGCAGTCCGGCCGCAGCTTCCGGCTGAAGGAAAAGGGCGTGAAGCCGGTCCGCGGCGGCGCCACCGGCGATCTGTTCTGCCGCGTGGTCGTGGAAACCCCGGTCAAGCTGACCGACGAGCAGCGCGAGTTGCTGCGCGCGTTCGAGAGTTCCGTGCAGAACAGCGGCAAGACCCACAGCCCCCGCGAGCGCACCTGGCTCGATGGCGTGAAGCGCTTCTTCGAAAACATCGCCAACTGATCCGCTTGAGGACAGACACCATGACAGCGACCCGACTTGCGGTACTTGGGCTAAGCGGCCGCATGGGCCAGGCCATCCTGGGCCAGCTCAGGGATTTCCCCGGCGTCACGCTCTCGGGGGCACTGGCCTCGCCGACCAGCCGGTATCTGGGACAGGACGCGGGTGAGGCGTTCGGTCATTCGACGCGGGGCGCCGTCGTCGTTTCCGATCCCGCCGCGGCCATTCGCGGGGCGAATGTCGCCATTGACTTCACGCTGCCGGAGGCCACGCCGGCCAATCTGGCTGCCTGCGTCGCGACCGGTTGTCCCCTCGTGATCGGCACCACCGGTCACTCGGCCGAGGTAAGGGCGGAGATCGACGCGGCGGCCAGGCGTATCCCGGTGCTGCTCGCGCCCAACATGAGTCTTGGCGTGAACTTGTTGCTCAAACTTGCTGATCTTGCAGCCCGCGCGCTCGATACTGACTACGACATCGAGATCTACGAAGCGCATCATCGCCACAAGAAGGACGCGCCGTCGGGAACAGCGCTCAGGATCGGCGAGGTCGTGGCTGCAGCGCGCGGGACGACGCTGGCCGAGTCCGGCGATTTCGTTCGCCATGGCCTGACGGGTGCCCGGCGTGCTGGCACCATCGGATTCTCCGTAATGAGGGGCGGCGATGTGGTCGTCGACCACGTACTGACATTTGCGGGCCCCGGCGAAAGGATCGAGCTCACGCACCGTGCCCACGACCGCTCCGGCTTCGCGCGCGGCGCGTTGAAGGCCGCGACGTGGATTGTCGGGCGGCATGCCGGTCTTTATTCGATGCAGGACGTGCTCGGCCTCGAATCGCTTTGACGCCATCGCCGCATCGGCGGCAAAAAAAGGATCGTCTCCGTGCCCGTTTTGCGATGGACCTGATCCGTTTCGTCGCGTAGACTGCCCCCTTCAGCAAGCGCGTAAAAAAATGTGCGCGGGACGGGTTACAGACCCCTCCCGTCGTTGGCGTGCGCGCGTGAAACTGAATGACGGTCGTCAGGCCGTCGGGAGACAGGGTCGCTAATGAATACACCCGCAGTGCTGGCGCTCGAGGACGGAACGGTCTTTCACGGTCGCTCCATTGGCGCCAAGGGCAATACGACGGGCGAGGTGGTGTTCAACACCGCCATGACCGGATACCAGGAAATCCTGTCCGACCCGTCCTACTGCCGGCAACTGGTCACGCTGACCTATCCGCATATCGGCAACACGGGCACCAACCCCGAGGATCTCGAGTCCTCGGCGATCTACGCCGCGGGACTGATCGTCCGCGACCTGCCGCTGCTGCACTCGAACTGGCGCGCCAACGAATCACTGTCCAGCTTCCTGCAGCGCGGGCGTGTCGTCGCGATTGCGGACATCGACACCCGCAAGCTCACGCGCGTGCTGCGCGAGAAGGGAGCGCAGGCCGGCTGCATCATGACGGGCGACGATCTCGATCCGGCGGCCGCCGTGCATGCGGCGCGGCGTTTCCCCGGGCTAAAGGGCATGGACCTCGCCAAGGTCGTGACGACGAAGCGCACGTACCAGTGGAACGAGGGCACGAACTGGGCGCTTGAGCAGGGGCCAAAGCCTTCCCGGCCCGGCCAGCGCCTGCACGTGGTGGCCTACGATTTCGGCATCAAGCGGAACATCCTCAGGTTGCTCTCGGACCAGGGCTGCCGCATGACCGTGGTGCCTGCACAGACGCATGCCGACCGCGTGCTGGCGATGAATCCCGACGGTGTATTCCTGTCGAACGGTCCCGGCGATCCGGAGCCGTGCACCTACGCCATCGACGCCATCAAGCGCATCCTCGAGACGGACGTGCCGGTATTCGGCATCTGCCTCGGCCACCAGCTGCTCGGCCTCGCAAGCGGCGCCCGCACGATCAAGATGAAGTTCGGCCACCACGGCGCGAACCACCCCGTGCTCGACAACGACACCGGCCGTGTGCTGATCACGAGCCAGAACCACGGCTTCGCGGTGGACGAGTCGACCCTGGGCGACAACCTGCGCATCACGCACAAGTCGCTGTTCGACGGCACGCTGCAGGGCATCGCCCGCACCGACCGGCCGGCCTTCAGCTTCCAGGGTCACCCCGAGGCCGGTCCCGGCCCGCATGACGTGAAGCACCTGTTCCAGCGTTTCATCCAGCTGATGCAGCTGCGGGTCAACATGGCGGCCCGCGGACGCAGCGGCGCGCGCGGCTGATTGCACTAGCGACGAACGAGCCAGCAGAGCATTCAAGAAGAGCCCATGCCCAAGCGCACTGACATCAAGAGCATCCTCATCATCGGCGCCGGCCCGATCGTCATCGGCCAGGCGTGCGAGTTCGACTACTCGGGCGCCCAGGCCTGCAAGGCGCTGCGCGAAGAGGGTTACCGCGTCATCCTGGTGAACTCGAACCCGGCGACGATCATGACTGACCCGGAGACGGCGGACTCGATCTACATCGAGCCGGTGCACTGGCGTACGGTGGAACGCATCATCGCGAAGGAACGTCCTGACGCGCTGCTGCCCACCATGGGTGGCCAGACCGCACTCAACTGCGCCCTCGACCTCGTGC
>CAIUGU010000215.1 GCA_903898785.1 uncultured Pseudomonadota bacterium
AGACGTCCGCATGCCCAAAGGAATGCTATTCCTTGTCTTCTTCGACGCGGCCTTCGATGACCTTCTTGCCGCGGTAGAAACCATCCGGCGTGATGCGATGACGCAGGTGAGTCTCGCCGGACGTCGGGTCGATGGACAGGGCCGGGCGGGCAAGACCGTCGTGCGACCGGTGCATACCGCGCTTGGAAGGAGTCTTTCTGCTTTTCTGGACTGGCATGGTTCGTACTCTACTGGTGCGGGGTCACTGCTTTTTCAGCAGATCCCGCAGGTTCTCAAAAGGCTTCTGGCGCTTCCCTTCCGGGACCTCGCTCACAACTGCAACCGCTTCACTCTCGACCGCCGCGCTGCAAGCTTCTTCGTGCAACGGCACGAGTGGCAGCGCGAGCAACAATTCCTCTTCGGCAAGCCACGTGAGGTCCACATGGTTGGCCTCGGCGACGATGGGCTCCCGGTCCTCCGGCACCTGCTCCGCCGCTGCATCGTCTGCAACCACGACCAGTGCACTCTCACCCTCGACCGGCACCGTCACCGGCCTCAGGCAACGCTGGCATGTCAGCACCACCTGGCCGTCAAGCGCACTATCGATGCCGATGCCGCCCTCAGCGCGCGAAAACCGGAATCGCACGGTCATCCCCGTGCCCGGCAACCCTCCGGCTTCCCCTACGCGGGGTAAACCCGCGAGTTCGTAGCGGCGCTCGACGACCGCTTCGCGGCTCGCCAGCACAATAGCATCGACAGGTTCGTCCGGGGTGGCCGGCATGGGGCGCGTATGATAGGGACCGAGCCCGAGCATGTCAAAGTTTTCTGCTCGCTAAACCCTTGTTTTTTCATAAAGATAGAGACCCGGACTTGTAACCATGAGCCCCCATTCCCCGCGCCCGGCGCTGCCCCTCGTACTGGCCTCCACATCGCGCTACCGCCGCGAGCTGCTCGAGCGCCTCAGGATCCCGTTCGCGACGAGCGGCTCCCAGGTAGAGGAAACCCGCGGACCGGACGAGGATGCCATGACCCTCGCCCAGCGGCTGTCGCGGGAAAAGGCCGCTGCTGTTGCCGTCCGCTTCCCCAACAGCGTGATCATCGGAGCGGACCAGGTGGCGTTGCGGGGCCGGATTGTCCTCGGCAAGCCCGGATCTCGGGACAAATGCATCGAGCAGCTTCGCGACGCCAGCGGCCAGCGCGTGCTGTTTCACTCCGGCGTACAGGTCATCGATACCCGGACGGGCCGGCACGAAAGCCATGTCGACACGACGACGGTGACCTTCCGGACGCTGTCGGATCCCGAAATCAAGCGCTACGTGGATGCGGAACAGCCCTTCGATTGCGCCGGAGGCTTCAAGTGCGAGGGCCTCGGCATTTCGCTGTTCGATCGTATTGATTCGCAGGACCCTACCGGCCTCATGGGACTGCCGTTGATCTGGCTAAGCGGCGCGCTGCGTCGGGCCGGCTTCGAACTGCCTTAGCCTTTCTCGGCCTGCTTCAGGTTGTCGAGCACCCGCTGCAGCTCCCCGTCGAGGGGCGCCGTGATGCTGAATTTCTCGGTGCTGCCCGGCTTCTGGAATCCCAGCGAATGCGCATGCAGGAACATGCGCCTGAGGCCATAGGCCTTGAGCGCATTATTGCCCTCGCGGTCGCCATACTTCTCGTCGCCGAGCACCGGATGTCCCGCGGCCGCGGCATGTACACGGATCTGGTGGGTGCGCCCGGTGCCAATCGAGACCTCCATCAGCGTTGCCACCTTGCCGAAGAACTGGATCGGCTTGAAACGGCTGGTGGCCGTCTGGCCTTCGGGATGCACCTGGACCATGCGCTCCCCACCCTGGCGCAGGTTCGTCTTCAGGGCCAGGTCGATCTTCTTGGGGCCGAGCGTCCAGCGACCCTTGACCAGTGCCAGGTACTTCTTGTCCATCTCGCGCTCCCGAAGCCGCGCATGCAGCTCCCGCAACGCGGCCCTGCGCTTGGCGAGCAGCAGCACTCCGCTGGTATCCCGATCCAGCCGGTGCACCAGCTCAAGCTCCTTGAGTTCGGGGCGCGCCTGCCGGAGCGCTTCGATGACCCCGAACGATTGCCCGCTGCCGCCATGCACGGCGATGCCGGCGGGCTTGTTGACGATAAGGATGTCCCGGTCCTCATGGATGACCGCTTCCTGCAGCGCTTCCTGCAATGAATGTGAAGGCTTCGGCTGCGGCGCCTCGGTCTCCATGCGCAGCGGCGGGATCCGCACCTTGTCGCCTTCGACCAGTTTGTATTCCGGCTTGGCCCGCTTGCCGTTGACCCGGACCTCCCCCTTGCGCAGGACGCGGTAAACATGACTTTTCGGCACGTGCTTGAGCACGCGCATCAGGAAATTGTCGATGCGCTGTCCGGCATCGCCTTCCGTCGCTTCGACGTAGGAAACCTGCGCCCGGACCCCTTCCACGGCAGCGGTTTCGGACGCGGACTTCTGCTTCGGAGCAGTCACGGCGGGGAACCCCGCAGAAAACTGCGGACTGGACACACGTAAGCCATTGAATAAAGGGAGACTGTCCTGATATAGTCTGGCGCGAAACATATCGCGGTGCGGGCAATTGAGTTCGCAACGCGATCCACACGCGGTGGCCTTGGGAAGCGCGAAAGTCGCCTCAAAGCGCCGCATCTTAGTTGGTTCTGAACAGTCAGACCATCGCTCGGCCGCAGTCGGACCGGCGCCGGACCCGCAACTCGGGATCCGGGTCGATCAGAACGCACCGGGCGGGATGCCAGAGACCTGGGCAGGATTCCTTGATGCGAAGGCCCCAAGGCCGTCGCCGAAGACAATCGGATGACCTTACTCCCCGATCAATCCTTATCCACAGAGCTGGCGCCGTCCGTGCGCAGAGTTGCGGCCCCGTACCCACGAAAAGAAGGGGCCCATGAAAAGAATGCTCGTCAATGCAACTCAGGAAGAGGAGTTGCGGGTCGCGCTGGTTGATGGCCAGCGCATCTACGATCTCGACGTCGAATTACCGTCTCGCGAACAGAAAAAAGCCAACGTCTATAAAGGCCGCATCACCCGCGTCGAGCCCAGCCTCGAGGCGTGCTTCGTGGAGTACGGCGCCGAGCGCCATGGCTTCCTGCCGCTGAAGGAAGTCTCGAAGGAGTACTTCAAGACCCAGGCAGCCGCGAGCGGCAAGCTCAACATCCGCGAGCTCCTGTCCGAAGGCCAGGACATCATCGTCCAGGTCGAAAAGGAAGAACGCGGCACCAAGGGCGCTGCGTTGACCACCTTCGTCAGCCTGGCCGGCCGTTTCCTCGTGCTGATGCCGAACAATCCCCGCGCCGGCGGCGTGTCGCGCCGCATCGAGGGCGAGGACCGCGACCAGCTGCGCGAGGCGCTGGACGCCGTGGACATCCCCGAGAACATGGGCGCCATCGTCCGCACCGCCGGCGTCGGCCGGTCGACGGAGGAACTCCAGTGGGACCTCGCGAACCTGCAGGAAGTCTGGAAGGCCATCGAAGAAGCGGCCAAGGACCGCCCCGCTCCGTTCCTGATCTACCAGGAGTCGAAGGCGATCATCCGCGCCCTGCGCGACTATCTGAACGACGACATCGGCGAGATCCTCGTCGACAGCCCCGCCATCTACTCGGAAGCGCAGGAATACATGCAGCGCTTCATGCCCGCGTCCTTGCGCAAGCTGAAGCCCTACGAAGAAGACGTCCCGCTGTTCACGCGTTTCCAGATCGAGAACCAGATCGAGTCGGCGCATTCGCACAAGGTGAACCTGCCCTCGGGCGGCTCCGTCGTCATCGATCCCACGGAAGCACTGGTTTCGATCGACATCAACTCTGCTCGCGCCACGCGCGGCGGCGACATCGAGACCACCGCATTCAACACGAACCTGGAGG
This sequence comes from uncultured Pseudomonadota bacterium, assembly GCA_903898785.1. Taxonomy (GTDB): domain Bacteria; phylum Pseudomonadota; class Gammaproteobacteria; order Steroidobacterales; family Steroidobacteraceae; genus CAIUGU01. The sequence goes on from CAIUGU010000215.1 coordinate 3,862, forward strand.
CGGCGGATGAAATCGCCCGCCAGCTGCGGCTGCGCGACCTGGGCGGCCTCATCGTCATCGACTTCATCGACATGCTGTCGCAGAAGAACCAGCGTGCCGTCGAAGACCGGCTGCGCGACGCGGTCAAGCAGGATCGTGCCCGCATCCAGATCGGCCGCCTGTCGCGCTTCGGCCTGCTCGAAATGTCGCGCCAGCGGCTGCGTCCATCGATCAGCGACGCCACGCATATCGCCTGCCCGCGCTGCTCGGGCATGGGCAGCATCCGCGGCGTCGAATCGCTGGCCCTCGCCATCCTGCGTCTGATCGGCGAAGAAGCCCGCAAGGACCGCACTGCAAAGGTCATCGCGCAACTGCCCGTCGATGTCGCCACGTATCTCATGAACGAGAAGCGCGAGTGGCTGCACAACATCGAAGCCAAAGGCGGCGTGCAGATCGTGCTGATACCGAACAAGTACATCGAGACACCGGCCTACGACATCCGCCGCGTGCGCGATGACGAAACGGCACTCCTCGAGAACAGCATCGTCAGCCACCAACTCGCGGTACAGCCGCTGGTCGACGTGGACGGCATTGCCAATCGCAACGAGGCGAAGGCTGCCGCGCCGGCGCCTGTCGTCACGAGTGCAGTCGCAAGCCTGCCGCCGCCGCCCAGCATTGCGCAGGAAGCAGTGACGCCACCGCCTCCTCCGCCCGCCGAGCAGATCGGCATTCTCGTGCGCTTGTGGCGGTTCTTCTTCGGCGGCGCCGGTACGGCTCCGGTCGAGGAAAAGAAGCCGGCCCCGCCATCTCGCCCGGAGCGCAGCCGCGATTCGCGGCCCGAGCGCCACGGACGGGATCGCGATCGCAATCGCGACGAGGGCCATCGCGGAGATCGCGATCGGGGTCCTCGTAGCGGCAGCGGCGGTGAACGCCGTCCCGATACGCGACGTGACCGTCCCCGTGACGAGCGTCGTCCGCAAGAGCAAGGCAACCGCGAACGCGGCGACAGACAACGTCCGCCGGCACCTGCAGTAGCGGCTCCCTCAGCAGCACAACCTGCTGCCGCGCCCCAGCAGCCAAGGCCGCCGCAGCAACAGAATCAGCCGCGTCCGGAACGGCAGCGTGACGCACAGCCCCAAGGCCAGGAGAGAACAGAAGGTGCAGACAAGCCCGCAGAGGGCGCACCGGATGCAAATGCACGCGGTGAACGCAGCGGCCGTTCGCGCCGTGGCGGTCGTCGGCGTCGCGGCCGTGGTGGTCGCGGCGGCGATGAGCCCCAGGGCGCCATGGGTCCGGTTGGATCCAATGACGACTCCCGCGACGAAGGCCAGGAGCGGTCGTTCGACTCGCAACCAGCGTCGTCGGAGTCGGGGGCTTCGCGGCCCGGCTCAGAGTCCGCGAGCCAGGAGACCCGCCCGGAATCCAGGCCTGCCGAGCCGCAGCGCAGCTTCGAGCTCGCTCCGCCGACTCCGCCCGCCACTCCTCGTGAAGCGCCGCAGGCTTCGGAGTCGCGCTCCAGTGAAGCACCGTCGCCCGCTCCTGCAAGCAGCAGCGAAAAGCCGGTGACCGTGTGGTCGAGCAGCCCGAGCCCGAGCACCGTGTCGTTCTCACCGGAACGGGACTCGACGCCTCGCGACTAAGGCATGAAGCGCAGGAGCCGGCACCCAGCCGGCTCCTGTAGGCTGCTTATCGCGGCGTAACCTTTGCCTCCGCGATCGACTGCAACAGCCCTTCCGCGGCTTCCTCAAGCAGGTCGAGGACTTCCTCGAATCCGTTGGCGCTGCCGTAGTACGGATCGGGCACCTCGCGCGAGCCCGCTGCCGGCGCGAAATCCATCATCAACCGGATACGCCCGCGATGCCTCTCGGGCGCACGCTGCTCGAGCAACGCGAGATTCTCGCGGTCCATCGCCAGGATCAGGTCGAAGCGCTCGAAATCCTCGTGCGTGACGGTCCTCGCCCGCAGTCCGGACAAGTCGATGCCGCGCCGGGACGCGGCTTGGACAGAGCGACGATCAGGGGGACTGCCGGTGTGGTAATCGTGTGTGCCGGCCGAATCGATCTCGAGAGTCGCGTCTGGCAGGCGTTCGCTCACGAGCTTCCGGAAGACACCCTCCGCACTGGGAGAGCGGCAGATATTGCCCATGCAGACAAAGAGGATGCGCATGCGGGACGCCCTTCGTGATGCCACTGGCTGACACCGCCGATCCTAGCACCGCACGGAAGAATCGCCCTTAATGACAGCACGGCAAAAAGGCTGGAGGGCCCATGGCAGGCAGCCCCCAGTTAAGGGGGAAGGTCGACCTCTCGCCCAACAGGGGCGCGAGGTCGTTCAGCGAAAGCCCGTAGGACGATCCTTGAAGTTCTCGACGACGGGCGGGTCCGTCTGGCAGGGCTGTGGATTCCACTTCGAACCGTCAGGCTCTTTCTTGAAATGCGTGGCGACGACAAACGGCTGGCGCAGATAGGTCGGGTCGGTGACGACCGTTGTCACGACCAGCCATTCCGTCCCGTCCGGCTGTTGCAGCCGGTCGACGTACTCCTTCAGTCGCGCGTTCTCGCTGTACGGCACGCCGTTCTTGCGCAGGTAGCCCGCCTTGAGGTTCGTGGTATCGACAGTGAGGCTGCCGCCCGGCTCCACCTCGCCCGGCGGGGCAAAGGGCACGAATCCGCGGCGCTGCGGCTGACGGAACCAGCTTGCGGTCGAGAACCCCTGATAAGTGCGCTCGCCCGTGGCCTGCAACGGGGGCGTATTCGGCGCGCTGAACCGCAGAAGCCGCGTCTGCTGGCCGGCGTCGAATTCCAGCTTCAGCGTCATGTCGTCCTGCCAGCTGATCCGCATGCGCCCCGGCACCCGCATGATCGCCGGTGCGCCGAAGGCCTTGCACTGCTCGCCTGCGGCATTGTCCTTGGCAAGGTCCCAGCTGTCGGCCACCCGGGTGCCGTTCGGATTGAGCGGCACGCTCGCGTAGTCCCCTTTGGGCGGGGTCATCATGCGCCAGCGCCAGTCCTGGCTGATGACCGGCACCCAGTTGCCGGTCAGGTCGATCATGGCGCCAGCCTTGCCCTGGGGAGCAGGCGCGAACGGATTGGGTGCGGTGGGGCGTGGCGCTCCTGCCGGAGGCGCGCCGGCCTGCGAGGGGGCAATGGCGGACAGCGACACCAGTGCGGCCACGCCGAATCGCGCAATCAGGTTGGAGTTCTTCATGGTCAGTTCGCCTGCTTCAGGTTGTTGTAGACGGCCGCAACGAACTGCGTGGTCGTCCAGAAGCCCGATGTCGCCCCGTAGATGCCGTCGTAATCGAGCGTCGGCCTTGCGGCCTGCACCTGCTCGAGCGTCATGCCCTTCGAGATCATGTCCGCAATGCGGTCGCGGATGATCGTGATGGCATCGCGATACACCAGCAGGTCGTACTCGTCGGCAATGCGGCCGTGGCCCGAGATGATCAGCGTACCGCCCTCTTCGTTCTCGGCTGGAATCGCGAGGTCGATGATGCGGTTCAGCGCATCGATGTAGCCGTTGATGTGGCCATCCGCGGCGGCGTCGATGTACGGATACATCGTCGTATTGAACAGGTCGCCCGTGGCGATCACGTCCGCGCGGCGGAAGAAGATCACGCTGTCGCCGTCCGTATGTGCGTTCGGCATGTGGATCATCTGGATGGGCTCGCCGTTGAAGACGAGTTCCTGCGTGGCCGTGAAGTAGGTTTCGATCGGCCAGCCCTGCGCGGGAATCAGCGGCTCCTTGCCGCTGCCGGTCGTGGTGCTGACGCGCGTCAGGACGTTTTCATGCGCCCAGATTGCCGCTCGCGGGGCAACGCCGATGCCCACACCGCCCACATACTGTCCCGTCGGCGCGATGATGGCATTGCCGCCCGTGTGATCGGGGTGGTAATGCGTGTTCACGATGTAGTCGATCTTTTCCTTCGACAGCTTGCGGATTTCCGCGAGCAGCGCCTGCGCGTTCTGCGCGAAGCCCGAATCGACGATCAGTACGCCCTCGTTGCCGATCTGGACCGTCACGTTGCCGCCGTTGCCGCCGATCATGTAGATGTTGCCACGGACATGTTCGGTAACGAGCTCGAGCGGCGGCGTCGCAGCGGGCGGTGCGGCCTGTCCGCGTCGCGCGGGCTGGGCCGCCTGCACGGCAGCCGCAGCGACCGCCAGCAGCGTGAGCACCACCGCCGACGCGACGGCACCCTTTCCTTTCAATACAGTCTTCATCTTCACGAGATCACTCCCCGAATCCGTTGCAGCAAAGGTCCGCGAGCCTTGGGGCGCGGACTACTTCTTGCCCGCCTTGATCATCTCTTTGAGCTTCTGCTCGTACTCCGGATACAGCGACTCCGCGCCGCCCTGCGCCGCCTCGATCGGCACGCCCAGGTTCTTGCGGAACTCGCCGATCAGGTTGTTCTGGCCGGGCAGGAAGTGCGCGACGAAGCCCTGCGGCCTCTCGATCTCGACGCGCGCCGAGCACGGATAGGGCCCATGCTGGTAACCGGGATCGAGCTGCCAGTTCATGCTGCGCACGACGGGTTCGGTCAGGTACACCGGATCCTCGGTGATGCTGGTGATGGTCAGCACGTTGTCGTGCCGCATCCAGTACTCGGTCAGCTTGCCCTTTTCGCTGCGCGCCGGACCGTTGCGACGCGTCCAGCCTTCCTTGATGTGCGTGGTGTTCACGACCAGCTTGTCGCCGATCCACTTGCCGGTGCTGAAACCCATCCAGGTGTGCGGCGCGTACTGGGACGGGTGCGGGCGACCATCGAGGTAGATGACCCGATGCGTGATCATCCACTGGAAGGTCTGGTGCAGCGCCGTCATGCGTTGCGTCGGATGATCCACGTCGCTCCACACGCGCATGCCCGCAGGGCCCCATGGCGCGTAGTCGATGGGATGCGGCTCGCACTGGTGCTCCGGCACCGTCCACTTCTGGTCGCTCCACGTTTCTGCACGCAGCAGTCCCGCTGCGCTCAACGGCAGACCGGTGTAGTCGCCGTAATCCGGACCGGCGCCGCGATCGGGGGCGTCGGAATGCATCAGCTGGCCCCACATGCCGGTCAAGTCGACCTGCGCTTGGGCAGCGCTGCCGGCGAACAGCGTCGCGGCAATCGCACAGAGGGGCAATCGAGGGAAATTCATGGTGGCAGCTCCATCCTGATAGACATTCGGCCGTCCAGCCGCCCGAGCGTTACTTGCGCAGTCAACCGGAGAGGCGGATCGTGCCATGACCAGACCCGGAATGCAGGGCCGATGGCGACCGCTGCGGTCATCGAGGCAAGATTGACGCTTTGCCGGGCTGGCAGGCCTTGCGACCGCGGACGACAGACTGCCTGATCACCTCCGCGGTTCATGTCCGAGGCTGCGGAGGAATTGGTTCAAAGCTGCAATTGGGCCCGGAGTCTGGCCTGACAGTCGCGACAACCGGCGCCCGGCCCCACTACACCCCGGAACGCAATGCCGGGGCCATGACTCCCGACACGGAACCCGGCCGAAGCGGATGGTCGAATAGACTTTGTGGCTCACCCCAACCCGACTCCCCCTGCCATCCTGCCCACCCCGTCCCCTCATGCACCGAATTGACCGGGCCTTCCAGATTGCCGCTGTGATCGGGCTGCTGCTCGTGGTCATGCCGCTCGCCCTTCCGCACGACACCCGCGCGTCAGAGGTGCTGCAGAACTTCATGCATGTTCCCGTATTCGCGCTGGTAGCGATCGTCGCGCTGCGCACCGTTCATGCCCATCGCTCCTCCGCGGAACGGCCGGCAGCCGCGCAATACGCTCTGGCCCTCACGGTGGCAGCCGCGCTCGGGGCAGCCAGCGAAATCGCACAGATTCCGGGTGCCCGCAACGCGTCGATCAAGGACTGGATCGTGGACGTGGCCAGCGCAGCCACGGCCCTCGCCTTCGTGCGCTGGCGCGAAGCCCCCCGGGCAGCTCCCGCTCGCCACCGTCTGGGGCTGGCCAGCGCCATTGCGGCAGGCTCGCTCATCCTGCTCGTACCTGTATTGCACGCCGCGATCGCCTACGGGTATCGGTACCAGCAGCTCCCCGAGCTGTTCCGGTATCACGGCGCACGGCTCGACGCGATCGACACCTACTTCCTGCCCGGCGAGCCCGCGCACCGGGAATTCCGCGCACTGCCGGAACCCTGGCGACAACCCGGCGATCCCGTCGGCATCAGGCTGGTCTTGCCGGCTATCCAGTGGCCCGGTCTCACATTGGACGAACCGTACCCCGACTGGCGTGGCTACCAGACCCTGCTGGTCGACCTCACCAATCCGCAGAGTCATCCGCTCGAATTCACGCTGCGCATCCACGACCGGCGCCACAACAACCAGTTGAACGACCGCTTCAACGGCGTGCTGACGCTGGCACCGAGTTCGAGGCAGGTCGTGCGGATCCCGCTGTCCGACGTGCAACGGGCTCCGGCGGGCCGGAGCATGGACATGGAGCACATCGCGGGACTGATCCTGTTCAGGACCAGCCCCGCACGTGAAGGAGAGTCGGTCTACGTCACGCGGATGGCGCTGGAAAGATAGCTCCGGCGCGCAGAACGCTCAGCCGCCGAGGAACTCGCACAGGTACGCCGCGGGGCCGCCGACGGCCTGCACGTCGAAGCCGCTGTTGGCCGGGATCTCGAACGACGACCCCTGCGCATAGGTCTGCCACGCGCCGTCCTTCAACCTGGCACGCAGCTCGCCACTCACGACCGTCATGCGCTCCGCGGCGCCGGTGTTGAAATGGTATTCACCCGGCGCGATGACGCCGACGGTGGCCTTCAGTGCGTTGCGCTCGAATCCGAGGCTCTGGACGCGGCCGTCGAAATAGGTGTTGTGCTTCAGCATGGAAGGGACCTCAGGGTAGCGTGGCGGACAAGGCCCGTGATTATAACGGGATCGGCCTCGACGGAATCAGCAGCGAACGATAGCCCACCTCGAAACCTCTTGGGCAAGGACCGCCGAAAGTCGCTCTCACGGTACGATCTACGATTCCATCGGCGAGCCAGGTCTGCTCAGACTTGCCCTTGGCTGCTCTGGACCTTGCCTCGACCGTTGCGACGCCGTTCCGATGCCTGACCGGGCGTGACACAATAGGGCAAGGTCCGCAATGCACCGTTCAATCCGGTTGCGTGCCCGACTGAGGCTGATGTGTTGATGGATCATTCGTCTCCAATCTCACCTCGAGCGGAGCCGGTTCCGCCACCAACCGACAGAAGGTAGGACACCTTGATGGGGAATTCTGCACATGAGCCCGGCGAAGATGCTCTTCCTTACCAATTCCCCACTACGAGGCGGACTCAAGACAGCCACGCCACGATGGGCTGACTCTTCTATTCCTGCCTGAGGAAGGCAGGCTAGAGTGCGGCAGCCCGGGACGGACGCAATCTCGCGGGGCACGGTGACACCGCAAGGAATCTCGACTCTTGAAGCATCGCAAAGTCTATCCCGATGCAGCGGCGTCCCTAGCAGGACTGCTGCGCGACAACCTGACGATCATGGCCGGCGGCTTCGGCCTCAGCGGGCTGCCCGAGCACCTGATCCTCGCGTTGCGCGATTCCGGCGTGCGCGGCCTCACGGTCATCTCGAACAATGCGGGACTCGACGGATTTGGCCTCGGCCTGCTGCTCGAGCAGCGCCAGATCCGCAAGATGGTGTCGTCGTACGTCGGCGAGAACAAGCTGTTCGAAAAGCAATACCTGACAGGCGAACTCGAGGTCGAGTTCAACCCGCAGGGTACGCTCGCCGAGCGCATTCGGGCAGGCGGGGCCGGCATCTACGGGTTCTTCACCCGCACCGGCGCTGGCACGCTGGTCGCCGAAGGCAAGGAGCAGCGCGTCGTCGACGGCGAGACCTACGTTTTCGAAACCGGACTCACGGCGGACATCGCACTCGTGAAGGCCTGGAAAGGCGACACGGAGGGCAACCTCATCTATCGCAAGACCGCGCGCAACTTCAATCCCAACATGGCCACTGCCGGCCGCGTCACCGTCGCGGAGGTTGAACACCTCGTGCCCGTCGGCGAACTCGACCCCGATGCGATCCACACGCCCGGCATCTACGTGCAGCGCATCTTCCAAGGCACGAACTACGTGAAGCCCATCGAAAACCGTACCGTCCGCGAGGTCTAGAGAGCCATGGCCTGGACCCGCGAACAGATGGCGCAGCGCGCAGCCCTCGAATTCAAGGACGGCTACTACGTCAACCTCGGCATCGGCATTCCGACACTGGTGGCCAACTACATTCCGGCCGGCGTGAACGTCGTCCTGCAGTCCGAGAACGGCATGCTCGGCATGGGTCCGTTCCCGCTCAAGGGCCAGGAAGACCCGGACCTCATCAACGCCGGCAAGCAGACGGTCAGCGAGCTGCCTTTTACCTCGTACTTCTCGTCGGCCGACAGCTTCGCAATGATCCGCGGCGGGCACATCGACCTCTCGGTGCTTGGCGCCATGGAAATTTCGGAAGGCGGCGACATCGCCAACTGGATGGTGCCCGGCAGGATGGTCAAGGGCATGGGCGGCGCGATGGACCTCGTTGCGGGCGTCAAGCGGGTCGTCGTCGTCATGGAGCACACGAGCAAGGGCACGCCGAAGTTCAAACCGCGGTGCGAACTGCCTCTCACCGGCGTGAACGTCGTCGACCTGCTGATCACCGACCTCGCGGTGTTCGCGCGGGCCACGCGGCAGTCGGGATTCGAACTGCGCCAACTGGCGCCCGGCGTCACACTGGATGAACTGCGCGCGAAGACCACGGCATCGTTCTCTGTGGCTTGATTCCACGGCATCCGACCGATCCTGTGCGGGGCGGCACAGCCGCGAACCCAGAGCGCAACCCTTCCCTTCTGGATAGCACGGCACAGCTGGCCGTAGCTCACCCGGGCATGTTCGGCTGGGTCGCCGCGCTGCCCCTGCCTGATGGCGAAGGAAGCCTCGGCGAGCTGCCCTACGCGAGTGAACGCCGAGCGCCGACTGCCGTCCTCACCGATATGCGAGGCCGTAGCCGACCCGGTACAGCGGATTCGCGGTGTCATGCGGCAGGTCTTCTGCCTGCATGTCCACTTCGGTCATCGACGCCGGCAACTCGAAAGGCAGCTTGCCCTGAGGCCGGCCGCGTCCCGTCAGCACATCGAAGAGCGTGCTGTCACTGACGCCGAAATCCGCCAGCAACGCAGCGGCATGCGGCCTGACGTTCGTGAGGATCGCCGGACGATCGAGGTAGACGGTGACAATCGTCGGTACTTTGGCCGCGGCGGCCCGAATCACCTTGAGGTCTGCGTTGTCGTCCTTGAACGCAAGCGATCCGTCGTGCTGCCGCGAACCGAACCAGTATCGCGGGTACAGGGTCTCGTAGGGTGCTGCGGTCCGGATGACGGCGAGATCGGCCGCCTCGGGCGTGGAGACCACCGCGAAACCGTGGCTGCGCGCCGCGTCTGCGCTGATGCCATGCAGGTACAGCTTCTGCCCTGCACGCTTGAGCGGCAGCAGCGACTGGCGATTCTCGAGCAGCACGAGCGCGCGTTGCTGCGCTTCAAGCCCTTCGCGAACGACGCCCGGGTTACCGACGGTCCGCACCGCCCGCTCGATGTCGACATACGGGTTCTCGAACAGGCCGAGCGCGAACTTCTGCATCAGGATGCGCCTTGCCGATTCATCGATCTTCGCTTCCGCGACATACCCCTTCTGCACGGCCTCCACCAGCGACGGAAAGTCCTCGGTGCCGCCGAACTGGTCGATGCCTGCCTCTAAGCCCTTGGCAAAGCGCTCCGCGCGCGACAGGTGCTCCACACCCCAGGCCGTCGAGAAGCCTCGCGGCCCCGGTGTCTCGCCCGGCGGGAACCCGTCGCGACAGATGTCGCCGCAGTCATTGGTGATGGCCCAGTCGGACAGCACCATGCCCTTGAATCCGAACCGCTCGCGCAGTTGCGTCTGCAACAGCCAGCGGTTGTAGCCGCCACCCACCTTCTCGGGATTGCTGCCGGCCCCGATGAGTACCGAGTAGGTCGGCATGACACCCGCCACATTGGAAGCGAAGGCCCCTTCGAACGGCACCAGGTGCGACTCGAACGCGCTCCCCGGGAAGACGGCAAACCGGCCATAGATGTTGTGGCTGTCGAGGCCGTCGCGCGCGGCGCCATATCCAGCCCAGTGCTTGACGACAGTGATGACGCTGTCGCCGTTGAGGCCGGCCTTGCCGCCCTGCATGCCCTCGACGTAGGCACCCACCATGCGCTTCGCGACCTGCGGGTCCTCACCGAACGTGGCATTGATGCGCGACCAGCGCGGTTCGGTAGCGAGGTCAGCCTGGGGTGACAAGGCCATGTTGATGCCGACGGCGCGATATTCCTGACGAGCGACATCCGCGAAGCGCCGCATCAGGTTCACGTCGTTCAGTGCAGCGAAGCCGATCAGCTCGGGCCATTGCGAGAAGCCGATAGACGACTCCGTGGCGCCGGTGATGACCTGGAAGTGATGCCGCGGATCGGTGCTGATCGTGAGCGGTATGCCGAGCCGCGTCTGCTCGGCAATCGCCTGAACCTGATTGTTCTGCTCGGCAAAGGAGCCGGGGTCGGCGCTGAGGCGGGTGATCAGGCTGTTGACGCCAGACTCGATGATCCCGCGGGCCTTGGGCATGTCGTAAAGCGCGGAGCCGGCCTGCATCGGCAGCGTGCCATGCATCATGACACCGGCCTTTTCCGCAAGCACCATGCGCCCAACCAGATCCCGTGCACGGACCTCTGGCCCCAGACGCCAGTCTTCATACGGATCCAGCATCGCGTTCCGGTCAAGGTCCTTGAACCTGAGCCCATCCACGCTCAACACGGGAACCGAGCGGGCCTGCAGCATTGGCTGAGTTTGCGCGGCCGCCGCTCCCGCAGCGACGGACGATCCGTCAACAGACGCCAGCAACAACACCGCCGCCATGCTCGCCTTCAGGGGTGACATGCTGACTTTCCCTCCCTAATCCCGGACTCGCGTCGACCCCAGCGCAGTGGACTTCCGCAACGAGGACGCATCGACAGACCGCACATCGGTACACCCCGACAGTGCCATGCTGACTTCAAGTTCCTTGCGCAGGATCTCGAGTGCCTGCGCCACGCCGGCTTCGCCGCCGGCGGCGAGCGCATAGAGGAACGCCTTCCCGATGAGGCAGCCGCGCGCACCGAGGGCCAGCGCCTTCAGGACATCCTGGCCGCTCTGGATGCCGCCGTCGAAGAGCACCTCGCAGCGTCCCTCCACGGCTTCCACGACCTCAGGCAGGACGGAGATCGTCGACGGCGCGCTGTCCAGCTGTCGGCCTCCATGGTTCGACACCACGAGCGCATCGACGCCGTGCTCTGCCGCGAGGCGGGCGTCCTCGGCGTCGAGCACGCCTTTGACAATCAATTTGCCGGGCCAGCGCGCCCGCACCCATGCAAGGTCTGCCCAGGTGATGGACGGATCGAACTGGGTCGCGATCCACTGCGACAACGTCAACAGCCCGCCGGTGTCCGGCATGCGGGCCACCAGGTTGCCGAACGTCCGCCGCTTGCCGAACAGCACGCCCATCGCCCACGCCGGCTTGCTCGCGATATCGAGCGCATTGCGCAGCGTCAGGCGCGGCGGGATGCTGAGGCCGTTCTTCGCGTCGCGCCGCCGCACTCCCATCACCGTCAGGTCAAGCGTCAGCATGAGTGCACTGCACCTGGCTGCCACCGCCCGGGCGATCAGCTCCTCGTTGAAGCTGCGGTCCTTCATCAGGTAGAGCTGGAACCAGAACGGCTTCGTGACCGCCGCCGCGACGTCCTCGATCGAGCAGATCGACATCGTGCTCAGCGTGAACGGCACGCCGACCTGCTGCGCTGCCCTCGCACCGTGAATCTCGCCATTCCCGTGGAACAGGCCTGTCAGCCCCGTCGGCGCAATGGCGACCGGAAAGCTCCAGGGTTGACCCAGCACCGTCGTGGCCAGCGACAGCTTCGACAGGTCGATCATCACGCGCTGCCTAAGTTCGAGCGCCTCAAGATCCGCACGATTGCGCCTCAAGGTGATCTCGTCGTACGAGCCGCGATCCGCGTACTCGAAGATGGCCCGAGGAACCCGCCTGCGGGCGAGGTCCCGCAGATCCGCAATGCTGTTGATCACCGCCACACTTACCCCCTTACCTGGCCTCAATCCCTGCCAGCCGGGCAATGTTACCCGTTGTCTCTGCAGCGGTGGCAGGATCCGTGGATAACGGACGTAACGAGGTTGCTGCCGGACCGATTCACGCAGCCGTTCCCGACCCGAGACCGTGCAGTTGGCGATAGCCTTTGGCCACCTCGTTCAGCGGATCCGCACCCTATGACAGGTTGATCTCGAGATAGAACAGCGGATCGCTCACCTTCATGGCAGCGCGCGGGATGGCGCTGAATTCGAGGATAACGTCGCCCGGTACAAGGAAGTCTCGTACCTGGTCGTTGCCCGTACGTACGGAGTGCATCGCGAGCCCCAACTCCTTGGCATGCTAAGCGATGCGATTCGGGAAATGCCTCATGAGTCTTGCGAACTGCAACTCTTCGAAGCCTGTTCTCTGTGACGACCCCATTGCGGCCGATAAGCCGCACCGAGACGGTCGCCTCTGTTCATGAAAGTGTCCTTGTGGGATGCGCAGGCACGCGCTCAGCAGGAGGAGCTCAACAAGAGCCAGGGCCCGCCGCGGAAGAGTGCGACGCTGACAACGCTATCAAAGCGCAGCCTGCCAGCGCGTTCGGCTAAGCTAGACCCATGCCAACCATCAAGGACGTCGCACGTGCCGCCAAGGTGTCCGTTGCCACCGTATCCAGAGCTCTATCAGCGCCCCATTCCGTGCGGGCGGAAACCCGCGAACGCGTCGCCGCAGCCATCCGCAAGACCGGGTACCTCCCCAATGCGCTTGCCAGCCGCTTGCGACGCCAGAAGAGCGACAGCATCGTCGTCATCGTGCCGTCCATCCATAACCCGTTCTTCTCGAACGTCATCCGCGGGATCGAGAACCTCGCCCACTTGAGCGGCTACAAGGTGCTGCTCGGCGAAAGCCAGGGCAACCAGGAGCGGCTCGACAGCTACGCCAGCATGCTCGCCCGCAAGGAAGCGGACGGCCTCATCCTGCTCGGTGCCCTGTTGCCGTCGATCCTAAAGGAAGCCCAGGGCCAGCATGTGCACGCCATGCCGGTGGTCTCGGCATGCGAGTATTTTGAACATATTCACCTGCCCAACGTGCGCATCGACAATGTCGCGGCGGCCGGCATGGCCACCGAGCACCTGATCCGGCTCGGGCATACGCGCATCGCGAAGATCACCGGCCCGATGCACAACCCGTTGAGCAAGGACCGATTGGCCGGGTTCAGGCAGGCCATGGCGCAGGCCAAGATCGAAGTGGACGAAGAACTCGTCGTCAACGGCGACTTCTCGGCTCCTTCCGGGTACGCCGCGATGAAGGCGCTGCTCGGCAAGCCCGCGAGGCCGACGGGCGTCTTCTGCTCGAACGACGAAATGGCCATCGGCGCCGCGCGAGCCATCAAGGAAACCCGCCTGCGGATTCCCCGGGACATCTCGATCATCGGCTTCGACGATATCCGCTTCTCGGGCTACTGCGATCCGCCGCTGACCACGATCCACCAGCCGCAGGCCGCCATCGGCGAGATGGCCATGCAGCTCATGATCGAGATGCTGCAGGACGAGGCCGACCGGTCGGGCGATGTGGCGAGGACGATCATCCTGCCGCATTCGCTGATCGTGCGGACGTCGACGGGACGCGCCGACAGTCGCTGACAGCGCCTACAGCGCGCCATGGGCGCACGACTGCTGACACGCCCGCACTGACCGCCGCATGCATCGCGCGTTCCGGCGCACTCTGGTTCGGCATGCGGCGGAACGAGCAGGTGATGCAGCCGAACTGCACGCCGCGAATCAGCGAATCCAGCGCCTGGGCCTTGGCGAACGCATTGCCGCTTAACGATGACGGCCCCATGACGTCACGATGGGACAGGATCGGGACCGTTGGCTGGTTCCCGGTCTTCATCGGAATGCCCTTGTCGTCGGTCAGGTCAGTCGTGAATTTGTCTTTCGATTGCCCGCATCCAGGGGACCTGCAATCTACAGATGCAGTGCCCGGGCAGCCCCTATCAAGGCCGCATCGGTCGAGTTGAGCAGCCACGTCGGAACCGCCTGCATGTAGGCGTTGAAACGCCCCTTGTCGTCGAAGCGCGCCCGGAAGTCCGATGCCTTGATGAGGTCGGCCATCCTCTCTGCTACGCCGCCGGCGATGCAGACGCCGCCACGCGCACCGTATGCCAGTGCGAAATCGCCGGCCACGCTGCCCAGGATTGCGCAGAACCGCTTCGTGGTCCGCAGGCAGGACTCGTCGCCTGCGCGTGCGCGACGCGCGATCTCCGCGGCTTCCAGCGGTTCCTGCATGCGTCCGTCCACGACGGCCAGCGCCTGATGCAGGCTGGCAAGTCCCGGGCCCGACAGGATCCGCTCGACCGACACTCGCGCGAACTGGCGACGCATCACGCGCAGCAGCTCCATCTCCTCGTCGTCGCAGGGAGCAAAGGCGATGTGCCCGCCTTCGGTTGTCGAGACAGCCTGCAGGCCGCGATCGCGCACGAGCGCGGCCACACCGAACCCGGTACCGGGACCGAGGACGACGGTCGTCGCATCCGGCACCGCCTCGCGGGGACCTCCCAGCCAGACCAGCTCCTCCGGTGCGACATTCGAGATCGCGATGGCAAGCGCGGCGAAGTCGTTGACCAGTCGCGCGCGCTCAAAGCCACTGGCCAGCAGCTCGCGCTCCGAGATCCGCCAGCCGTTATTGGTGAAGGTGATGCTGCCCTCGAGGACCGGACCCGCAACGGCAAGAGAAATGCACTGCGGCCTCGCTGCCGGCTTGATCTCCGCGAGATAGGCCTCGATCGCGGCCTGCGCTTCCGGATAGTCGGCGCACTGGTAGACGCGGCGGGACTCCGGCCGGCCCATGCCGACGATGGCAAACCGCGCGTTGGTGCCGCCGATGTCGCCGACGAGCGTGGTCTGCTTGATGCCCGGGGAATCCGTAACAGTCTCCTGCGCAACTTTAGACATACGCCCTCCAGCGAAATCCGACCGCGATGCGCTCTGGCCGGATTGCCCTCATTGCGGCACGCGCCTGAAGAATGGCGGAGCGAACCACCAAACCCTATCCTTCATGCCCAGCGGCGCGATACGCGCCACCGGATCACGCGAAGTGCGGGCGTGGTCAGTCATCGGCTCCCCCCGAGCGGATTTTCCCGAGCATGAGCGGCGATGACAACGCTTTCAATACTATAGTGTCGTCCACCGAGCCCCCGTCGCCTGTACGCTCCCGCCATGCTAAGAAAGAAACCCACGACCCGTCCGGTCACCATTGACGAAGTCGCCAGCCACGCCGGTGTGTCGATCAAGACCGTCTCGCGGGTCATGAACCGCGAAGCCGCCGTCCGCGACAGTACCCGCCAGCGGGTCCTGGCTGCCGCCAAGGAACTGAACTACAAGCCGAATCCGGCCGCGCGCAGCCTCGCGTCGAACCGTTCGTACTTCGTCGCCATGGTCTACGACAACCCGAGCGCCAGCTACCTGCTCGACTTCCAGAGCGGCGCCCTCGAAGCCTGCCGCGAACGCGGCTACAGCCTGCTGCTGCAGCCTTGCGACTACCAGAGTCCGCAGCTGCTCGAGGAACTGGTCACGCTGGTGACCGAGCGCGGCAATCCGGGCCTCGTGCTGACACCCCCGCTATCCGACCTCAGCGACGTCGTCGAACAGTTGGACAAGCTGGGCGTCAAGTTCGTGCGGGTGGCGCCTGTGGACCCGGAACACCCCTCTCCCTACGTTGCCGTGGACGACCGGGCCGCCGCCTATGACCTGACGCGCTACCTGATCGACATGGGGCACAAGCGGATCGGCTTCATCAAGGGCCATCCCCACCACGGCGCGAGCCAGGCGCGTTTCGAGGGCTATCGCGGCGCACTGCGCGACCGGGGCTTGAGCTTCGACAAGACCCTCATCGTGCAAGGCTTCTTCTCGTTCGACTCCGGCGAGCAATGCGGCCGCACGCTGCTGGCGCGCAAGGACCGGCCCACGGCGATCTTCGCCAGCAACGACGAGATGGCCGCGGGCGTCCTGCACATTGCCCATGAACTGCAGATCGACGTTCCCAGCACGTTGTCGGTCGCCGGGTTCGACGACACGCCGGTCTCGCGGTACACGTGGCCGAGCCTCACCACGATCCGCCAGCCGGTCGAGGCCATGGCCAAGTCCGTCGTCGGCACGCTGATCGCGGTCATGAGGGACGAACGGAAAAAGGACCAGAGCAAGGGGACCCTGTTCCCGTACGAACTCGTGATCCGGGGATCGACCGGGCCGTTCGGACGCTGACCAGCGCTAGGGAGTATCGATCTCGCGGCGCAACCGCTCGATGTCTTCATGGGTGTCGACACCGACGCCCGGCACCCGGGTCGCGATCCCGACCGCAATCCGCATGCCGGCCTCGAGCGCACGCAATTGCTCGAGCTTTTCCTTCGCCTCGAGCGCACTGACCGGCAGCGTGGTCATGCGAAGTAACGCGTCGACCCGGTACGCATAGATGCCGAGGTGCCGCAAGGCTCCGGCATGGCGCGGCGGCGCCTCCGCTGCGAGCCCGGCCGCATCGCGATCGAAGGGAATCGGGGCGCGACTGAAGTACAGCGCGCTGCCATCGGCGGCGCGCACCACCTTCACGATATTCGGGTTCAGGAATTCGTCATCGCTCGTCACGGGCGTGCACAGCGTCGCGAGGTCGGCTTGCGGGTCCGCTGCCAGCAATGCCGCCACCTGGTCGATCAGCACGGGCGGGATCTGCGGTTCATCGCCCTGGACATTGACCACGAGGGTGTCGCCGCTCCAGCCGCGCGTCCTGGCCACCTCCGCGATGCGATCCGTGCCTGACGCATGGTCGGCGCGGGTCATCACGGCCTGCACGTGACCGCTGCCGCGCGGGTCCGCAATGACGGCGGCAATGCGAGCATCGTCCGTGGCCACCAGCACTTCGTCGGCATGGCTGCGGCAGGCCTGCTCGACCACCCACTGGACCATCGGTCTGCCCGCAATCGGCAGCAGCGGCTTCGCCGGCAGGCGGGTCGAGCCATAGCGCGCGGGAATGACGACCTTGAAAGACATCGGTAGCCCCGGGGTCGCGCCCGCTATTCCTTCAACGCCGGATCGTCGCTGCCCAGCAGCCTTGCTTCGTCTTCGAGCATGACCGGGATGCCGTCGCGGATCGGAAACGCGAGGCGATCTGCGCGGCAGACGAGTTCCTCGCGGGCCTTGAGGTAACGCAGCGGCCCCTTGCAGAGCGGGCATACGAGAATGTCGAGCAGTCTTGAATCCATGGATGGCAGTAGCGATTAGCGATTGGCGATGGATAACCGGGGAGACGCAATGCGGGCCTCGACGATGGCAAGCAAGGCGACGGCCTGGGCTGGTTCGACTTCCGCCCTGCCAGCTACCACCCAGAGCCTGGGATCGCTGCTGCCGCGGCACTTGACCGCGTCCTTGCCCGTCATCAGCACCGGCAACGAGTCGCCAAAGTCGAATGTCGCAGGCGAGATCATGGCGTGGTCGGGCAACGGATGCGGAATCACGAGCAGCCCCACTGAGCGGAGCATAGCAAAAAAACCCTCGGGATAGCCGATACCGGCTACCGCATGGACCGATTGCCCGGCAAACGCCGCGAGCCGCCGCTCCTCACCCGAGCTCAAGGACCGCACGGTGGTCGGCACGACCGCGAAGGAGGCCTTCGATGCCGTGCCTGCAATGACGCGCGACGTGACGGGAAGTGCAGACGCCGGCGCAGGCGCTCGCAGGATGACGGCATCGACCGTCGACAACCGCCCCGCCGGTTCGCGCAGCGGTCCCGCGGGCAGGAGCCGGCCGTTGCCAAGGCCACGAAGCGCATCGACCACGGCGAACTCGCAGTCCCGCGCGAGTCGATAGTGTTGCAGGCCGTCGTCGCAGAGGACCACGGTGGCTCCGCGCTCGATGGCCCG
Organism: uncultured Pseudomonadota bacterium; assembly: GCA_903898785.1. Lineage (GTDB taxonomy): Bacteria > Pseudomonadota > Gammaproteobacteria > Steroidobacterales > Steroidobacteraceae > CAIUGU01. Next base: position 21,875 of record CAIUGU010000215.1, read on the forward strand.
TCGGGCCGCGGCCACGCGGTCCGGACCCGCAACCACGATGCCGCCGGACTCCACAGCAAGCAGCACGGCCTCATCGCCGACGTCGCGGGCATCGCTGTCCGGTCCGACGTCTCGCGGCCATGTCGTCGAGTTCCCGCCATAACCGCGTAGCACGATGCCGGGGACATGGCCCTTGGCCCGCAACTGGGAAGCAAGCCACAAGGTGAAGGGAGTCTTGCCGGTGCCGCCGACGCTCAGGTTACCCACGACGATGACCGGGCGGGACACCTTCTCTGCGCGCAACAGGCCGAGCCGGTAAGCCAGGCGGCGCAACGCCACGCCGGCACGGAACAACCATGACAGCGGCGTCAGCAGCAGGACGGGCAGACTGGACGGGCGCCCGTACCAGAGGGTTTGCAGGTAGGAATCGGCGCTCATGCCCGCGGCATCAGGCAGCGGCACCGCAGGAGGAGGACCGCACTTTATTCATTGAACTGCAGGCGATGCAGGGACGCATAGTGGCCGTCCTTCCGCAGCAGTTCCGCGTGGCTGCCGCTCTCGACCACTCGGCCGCCGTCCATGACGACGATACGGTCCGCCTTCTCCACGGTGGACAGTCGATGCGCGATGACGAGCGTCGTGCGCCCGTGCATCAGCTGCTCGAGCGCCGTCTGGATGACGCGCTCGGACTCCGTGTCGAGGGCCGACGTGGCCTCGTCCAGGATGAGGATCGGTGCGTTCTTGAGCAGCGCCCGCGCGATGGCGATGCGCTGCCGCTGGCCGCCGGACAACAGAACCCCGCGGTCGCCGACCATGGTATCGAGGCCTTCCGGGTAGTCGCGGGTGAACTCGAGCACGTGGGCGGCACCGGCCGCGCGCTCGATTTCCCCTGCGCTCACGCCGCTGCCGAACGCGATGTTGGCGCGGATCGTGTCGTTGAACAGCACGACATCCTGGCTCACGAGACTGACCTGCTGCCGCAGGCTCTGCAATTCGTACTCGCGCACGTCGTGGCCGTCGACCATGACGGCACCGCTAGCCACGTCGTAGAACCGCGGCAGCAGGTTCACGAGCGTCGACTTGCCGCTGCCCGAACGGCCGACGATGGCCAGCGTCTGCCCGCTCGGCACCCGCAGCGACACGTCGCTGAGCGCGACGCCTTTGCCTGCCTCGTAGGAAAAGCCCACGTTGCGGAACTCCACCTCGCCCTGCGAACAGTCGAGCTTGAGCGACCCGCCCTGCGGCTCGATCCGCTCATCCAGCAATTCGAAGATGCTCTGGCCGGCCGCGATGCCCTGCTGCAGCGGTCCGGCCACGTTCACGATGCGACGCAGAGGCGCCGTGACCATGACCAGTCCGCCGATGAACGCCGTGAACTCGCCGACCGACAGGTCGCCCTTGATCGCCGAACGCGTGGCCACGTACAGCACCGAAGCGAGGCCGACCGCCGTCAGCGTCTGCACGACCGGATTCGACAGCCCGCGCGTCATCAGCAGCTTCATGTTCGAGCGCCGGTTGTGCTCGTTCACGCTCTCGAACTGCGCATTCTCGTACGCCTGCGCGTTGAACACCTTGATGACCCGCGGCGCCTCGATGGCTTCCTTGGCGATGCGCGTGACGTCGCCCATCGAGTTCTGGATGCGCTGGCTGTATCGGCGGAACTGGCGGTTGATGACCGTGATCAGCCACGCCAGGACCGGGGCCGTGACCAGCGCGAGCGCCGTGAGCTTCGCGTCCAGGTAGAACAGGTATCCGAGCAGCATGACGATGGTCAGCGAGTCGCGGATGAAGATGGTCACGGAATCCGTCGTCGCCTGCGCCACCTGCTCGGTGTTGTACGTCAGCCGCGACAGCAGCATGCCGGACGCGTTGCGGTCGAAATACGCCACGGGCAGGTTCAGGTAGTGGTCGAAGATCTGCGCCCGCAGCCGCTTGACGATCTGCCGGCCGACGTGGCCGGGCGCATAGACCTGGATGAAGTCGCCGATGCCGCGCACGACGAACAGCCCGATCAGCGCGATGGGCACGAGGGTCATCATCTTCTGGTCCTTGTCGACGAAGGTGCCGTCGAGGAAGAACTTGATGAACCACGCCCACGCCGCCTCGGTGGCCGCGAACAGCGCCATGCCGAGTACGCCGAACAGGAACATGCCGATGTGCGGCTTCAGGTACCGGAGCAACCTCAGGTACGTCTGCATGGCATCTTGCGTGAGCGGCAGCGACCGGCTCATGGCGAGGCACCCTGCGAGCCTTCAGGCCCTTCGTTCATGGTCGCGATGTTGATCGTCCGGAAGCCGAGGCGGCCGACGACATCCATCGCGGTGACCACCGCCTGGTGCGTTGCCTGGCCATCGGCGCGCAGCGTGACCGGTACGTCGCGGGCCGGCCCTGCCACCTGCGTGATCGCTGCAGAAAGCGTCTGCGCGCTGCTGTTGATGAGGCTGCGCTCGTTGACGCTGTAGCCGCCCTGGCGGGTGATGGTGATGACGATGGGATCCCGCGGGACCTGGCCCTGCTGCCGGACGCTCGCCTCGGGCAGCTGCACCTGCACCCGCGCCTCGTCGACGAACGTGGTGGACGCCATGAAGAAGATCAGCAGGCACAGCAGCACGTCGATGAACGAGACCATCATGATCTCGGGCTCTTCGCCGCGATCGGAGTTCTTGCGCAGGTTCACGCCGGGCTATTCCTCGACGACCGCCGGTGCGGCGGCCGCATCGTCGTCGAGCGCATGCAGCAGCTTGACCGCCTCGACTTCCATGTCGACGACGAGTTCGTCGACGCGGCGTCGCAGATAGCGATAGCCGATCAGCGACGGGATGGCCACGATCAGGCCCGCCGCCGTCGCGATCAGCGCCTCGCCGATGCCGGCGGCCAGCGACGCGGGATTGCCGACGCCCGCGCTGCTGATCGCGTTGAACGTCCGCACCATGCCGAAGACGGTACCGAGCAGGCCGAGCAGCGGGGAGATGGCGGCGATGGTGGCCAGCGCATTCAGGTACCGCTCGAGTTCGTGGATGACGTGGCGGCCCGAATCCTCGATCGCCTCCTTGATCACGGCGCGCTCGCGGTGCCGGTTGGCGAGGCCCGACGCCAGGATCTTCCCGAGCGGCGAATTCTGCCGCAACGCCACGATGTGCTTTTCCTGGATCTGCCGCGACTCGACCCAGCGCCACACCTTCTCGGCGAGTTCCGGGGGCACGACGCGCGACTTCTGCAGGGTCCAGAGGCGTTCGAGGATGATCGCCGCGGCAATGATCGAGCAGAGGATGAGCGGCACCATCATGATGCCGCCGGACTTGACGATTTCGAACATGGATTCGCTTGGCTTTCCGGTCGTTGCGACGTAATCCTGCTGGCTGCGCATAGTAGCAGGAAGGCCATGGGGGAAGGACAAGGGGATAGCGACCAGCGACTAGCGATTCGGGATTGGCTGGAGGCAGGTCGTCGCCCATGGCCAGCCGCTAGTCCCCGCCCCCAGTCGCTAGTCGCTGGTCGCTCTCTCCCTTGTGGTGCCAGTACCGGACATGCTGGCGCCGCCAAGCGACAGGCGGCGCGACACCCGACGACCCCACCAGCAAGCCGATGGCACCCGACGACGCGGTGTCTAGCGTCTCGGCACCGGATTCGCGCCAGCGATCCACGACGTCGGGCCGCGGAAAGCCCCAGCGATTGCGATAGCCCACCGCGAACACGACGTACCGTGCGCGAACCGCCTCTACGAGTGCTGCCGTCGAGGACGTGCGGCTGCCGTGGTGGGCGGCCACGACGACGGACGCGGGCCTGAGCAGCCCGGCGTCGACGAGACTGCGTTCGGCATCGCGCTCGATGTCGCCGAGCAACAAGGCGCGATCACCGGCGCCGGTGATTTCGAGGACGCAGGACGTATTGTTGTCGCCGCGCCAGGCTTGCCCCGCGACCGGATGCAGGACGGCAAACTCGACCCCGTCCCAGCGCCAGCGCTGCCCCCGCTCGCACACTCGCAGGATCGTCCCGGGCAACCGGACCGAGGGTCCCGCCAGCACGGGGGTCGGAGGCAGCGCGGGCAGGACGGACTGGAACCCGCCCACATGATCGAGGTCACCGTGGCTGCCGACCACGGCATCGAGCCTGCGGATGGCGCGGCTGTAGAGATACGGCAGCACAACCCGCTCACCGGTATCGCCGCCCCCCGGAAATGCCGGCCCGGCGTCATAGAGCAGCCGATGCGTGCGCGTCTCGATCACGACGGCGAGGCCCTGCCCCACGTCGAGCACCGTCAACCGATAAGCACCCTCAGACAGCGGCTCGGGTCGCCACAGCACCGCCGGCAGGAAGAACAGCAGGCCCAGCAGCCGCGTGGGCAGCAACCCCGGCGCAATGACAAGGGCCGCCCCCAGGCACAGCAGCACCTTGGCCCAGGCGGGCGGATCAGGGCTGTGCCATACCGCCAGATCGAACGAGGCGCAGTAGGCAAGGACAGGCCAGGCCGCGGCCAGCAACGCGTTCGCCCCGGACAGCAATGCGGTTCCAAGGGGCGCCCACACGAGCACCGCCGCCGATCCGAGCAGTACCAGCGGCACCACCAGCCAGGTGAAGAACGGAATGGCCAGCAGGTTCACGACCGGCGACACGAGCGATACATTGCCGAAGATCAGGATCGCGAGAGGCAGCAGCCCGATCGTGACGGCCCACTGAACCTTGAGGAAC
>CAIUGU010000216.1 GCA_903898785.1 uncultured Pseudomonadota bacterium
GGATTAGAGGCGCAACCCATTGAATGAGTATTCATTCTTTGATCGGGACGGGATCCATTTCGAGCAGGGCAGTGTTGCTCCTCCCTTATGTACATTCAGTACACTGCGGTCGTCGCGCCTCGCCCTGCTCGAAATGGCTCGCCGTCGCGAGTGCGTATAGGTTGATCAGAGGTTCCCTAGTATTGGGCGGCCGACCTGCTTTCTCAATAGAATAGTGCATGCCCACTCCCAGGGCATGAGTCAGAGGGTCAGGTCCCATGAGCGTACGTCCGTATCTCCATCACGTCCCGCTGCTTGGCGAGCGCGTGTTCGTCGATCCGTCTGCCGTTGTCATCGGCAAGGTCACCCTGGGTGATGACGTTTCAGTCTGGCCCACGTCCGTGCTGCGGGGCGACGTGAACGACATTGCCATCGGTGCCCGCTCCAATGTGCAGGACGGCAGCATCCTGCACGTGACCCACGACGGCGAGTACGCTCCGGGCGGACGTGCACTTATCGTCGGCACGGATGTGACCGTCGGTCATCGGGCCGTGTTGCATGCGTGCACGATCGGCAACTTCTGCCTGGTCGGCATGGGGGCGATCGTCCTGGACGGCGCCGTGCTTGAGGACTACGTGATGGTCGGGGCGGGCAGTATCGTTGCCCCTGGCAAGCGGCTTGAATCGAGGGGCCTGTACGTTGGTAGTCCGGCGCGCCGCGTTCGCGATCTCACCGACCGGGAAGTCAGCTTCCTGCCGTACTCGGCGGCCCACTACGTGAAGCTGAAGAACGAGTATCTGAAGGGGTAGGCCGCAGGCTTCAGGCTACAGCCGGAAGGATCCAGGAAGCTCCTGGAACTCCACGGTTGGACTCGGTCTCTTCCCTGTAGCCTAGGACTTCTTCCCCGGCATCGGCTTCTTGATCGCGTCGAGGACCGGGCGCGTTTGCGGCCGGACTCCTCGCCACAGGAAGAACGCTTCCGCGGCCTGTTCGACGAGCATTCCCCAGCCGGTAACCGCCAGCGATGCGCCATAGCCCTTGGCCCACATCGTGAAGGCCGTATCCCCCGAGCCGTAGGACATGTCGTAACAGACAGTTCTCTCGCCGATGACAGAAGGTGGAACCGGCGGGACTTCCCCGTTCATGCTCGCCGAGGTTGCGTTCAGGACGAGGTCGAACTCGCCGGTGACCTCGGCGAACGTGCTGCAAGTGACCGCACCCAGGGACTTGAAAAGCTCGACCAGCTCTTCGGCACGTCCTACGGACCGATTCGCGATATGGATGCCTGCCACACCCGCCGTCAGCAGGGGGCCGATGACGCCGCGTGCTGCACCACCCGCGCCCAGCACCAGGACGCGCTTGCCCTTGAGCGGCAAGCCGAGGTTATGGTCGAGGTCGGTCACGAGGCCGATACCGTCGGTGTTGTCGCCGATCAGTTCATGGTCCTGGCGAATGATCGTGTTCACCGCGCCGGCCTGTTCGGCCCGGGGCGACAGTCTGTTCACGAGCTGTGCCGCCGCCTGCTTGAAAGGCAGCGTGACGTTGAGTCCCTTCCCGCCGTCGGCGAAGAAGGCCAGGACATCCCCACGGAAATGCTCGGGCGGGATCTCGAGCAGGCGGTAGACCATGTTCTGGCCCGTCTGCTTCGCAAACAGGCCGTGGATGAACGGAGACCAGCTGTGTTTCACCGGGAAGCCGGCGACTGCGTACCTGTCCGGATTCGCGGTCATGCGGACTTCATCCATTCCGCTGCACGCTTGGCGAAGTAGGTGAGGATGCCGTCGGCCCCGGCGCGGCGCATCGAGAGCAGGGCTTCCATGGCGACCGTGCGCTCATCGAGCCAGCCGTTGCGGCATGCAGCCATCAGCATCGCGTATTCGCCACTGACCTGGTAGACATACGTCGGTACGCCGAACGTGTCCTTCACGCGGCGGACGATATCGAGGTAGGGAAGTCCGGGCTTCACCATCACCATGTCCGCTCCCTCCTCGAGGTCGAGGGCGACTTCCCGCAGTGCTTCGTCGGAATTGCCGGGGTCCATCTGGTACGTCGACTTGCTGCTCTTGCCGAGATTGCCCGCTGAATCGACAGCGTCGCGGAAAGGGCCATAGAAGCCCGATGCGTACTTCGCAGAGTAAGCCAGGATCCGCGTGTGGATGAAGCCGGCGCCTTCCAGCGCGTCGCGCACGGCCCCGATGCGGCCATCCATCATGTCGCTGGGCGCGACGATATCCACGCCGGCCTCCGCATGAGACAACGCCTGCTTCACCAGCGCCTCGACCGTTGACTCGTTGACGACGTAGCCCGACGCGTCGATCAAACCATCCTGGCCATGCGTCGTGAAGGGGTCCAGCGCCACGTCGGTGATGACGCCGAGGGAGGGAACGGCTTTCTTGACGGCGCGCACGGCGCGCTGAGCGAGACCTTCGGGGTTCCAGGCTTCGCATGCATCCTCGCTCTTCGCGGTCGCGGGCGTGACAGGAAACAGTGCGATCGCGGGAATTCCGAGACGCGCCACCGCTTCAGCCTCACGGACGAGCTCGTCGATGCTGAGCCGCTCCACGCCCGGCATGGATGCCACGGCTTCGCGTTGCCCCTTCCCTTCCTTGACGAAGAGCGGATAGATGAGGTTGTCGGGGTGCAGCGAGCTTTCACGCATCATGCGGCGTGAAAAGTCGTCGCGACGCATGCGCCGCATGCGCGTCTGTGGAAATTTCCCGATCGACCCGTTTTTCATAAGATACTGGCTCCATGGGCCGGAACGCCGAACCCTTCTGGCGGGTGCGGAATTCTCGCTGCGGCGCTGCCGTTTATACCTGAATCAAGGGTTCTTTAGAAACCGTCATGAGCGCACAACCCACCCGCTGTCCCTGGGCATTGTCCGGCAACGATCTCTATGTCGCGTACCACGACAACGAATGGGGAGTGCCGGTCTACGACGATCAGGTCCAGTTTGAATTCCTGATCCTTGAAGGAGCACAGGCCGGGCTCTCCTGGTCCACCATCCTCAACAAGCGCGAGGGGTACAGGGACGCCTTTGCCGGATTCGACGCCGAACGCATCGCGCGCTTCGGCAAGCGCGATGTCGAACGGCTGATGAAGAACCCGGGCATCGTGCGCAATCGACTCAAGATCGAGGCGGCGATCGGCAACGCGCGTCTCTACCTCGATCACCTCGAAACCCGCGGCAGCTTTTCCGACTACTTGTGGGGATTCGTGGGCGGCAAGCCGCTGCAGCACAGGTTGAAGGTGCCGGGTGACACGCCCGTGACGACGGCGGAATCGGACGCACTGTCGAAGGAACTGAAGAAGCGCGGTTTCCGTTTCGTCGGCAGCACGATCATGTACGCGCACATGCAGGCAACAGGCATGGTGAACGACCACCTGACAACGTGTTTTCGCCACAAACCCTGCTTGGCGCTTGCGAAGAAGGGGCCTGCGCCGGCCAAGCCGTGATCGCACGGTCGGGCGCCTACTCGCCGGTGAGCCACTCCACTCGTGTCGCGCCCGACCCGGTCGGCGAGAGGCGCTGGTGGAGTGCAGGCAGCACGATGCGCATGCGTTCATCCAGCTGCCACGGCGGATTGATCAGCAACAGCCCGGAGCCGATGAGTCCGGTGGGCGAATCATGGGGCCTGACCGAGAGTTCGAGCACCAGGGTCTTCCTGATGGCTGCGTCCACGATCGCGCGATGGAACCGCGAGCTCTCGCGATCGGCCTTGAGCGGATACCACGCGCAGAACATGCCGTTCGGCCAGCGTTGCTGGGCTGTCGTCAGTGCCCTGGCCAGGTCATCGAATTCCGTGGTCGCTTCGAAAGGCGGATCGATGAGCACGAGACCACGGTTTTCGCGCGGTGGCAGCTGCCCCTTGAGGGCTGCATAGCCGTCGTCCTCGAGGACGGACAGGTTGCGGCGGCCTTTCGTCGCGTCGCGCAGGAAGGCAGCTTCCTCAGGATGCTTCTCCACGAAGACCTTCCGGTCTTCCCTGCGCAGCAGCCCGAGCGCAAACAAGGGTGAGCCCGGATAGAAGCGCATGTCGCTTGCGGGGCCACCGGCATTGAAGGTGCGCAGCAGGTTCAGGTAGCGATCCACTTCCGGCGGCATCTTGTCGGCTGTGAGCAGCCGCCCAACCCCTTCCGTCCATTCCGCTCCGCGCGTCGCCTCCGAGGACCGCAGGTCATAGCTGCCGCGCCCTGCATGCGTGTCCATGAAGAAGAGCGGCGCAGGTTTGGCGAGTAGCCTGTCCAGCAACGTCACCAGTACAACGTGCTTGAGGACATCGCCTACGTTGCCGGCGTGGTAGGCGTGACGATAGTTCATGCTGCGGTGGCGCCGTGGTGCGAGGGAAGCGGACTGGACCCGGACCCGGCCCGGGGTGGATTCAGGACTCGAGTTCGACGAGCCAGTCTCGTGGCCGGAGGTAGTCCGTGTACAGCGTTGCTTCGGGAGATCCCGGCTCCGGATGCCAGTCGTACTGCCAGCGAACCAGCGGCGGCAACGACATCAGGATGGACTCGGTGCGGCC
>CAIUGU010000217.1 GCA_903898785.1 uncultured Pseudomonadota bacterium
CAGCGGTTGCACCAGTCCGCAAGGTACTACTGCGTGCCATTGCAATCGGTACGTCGCTAAGTGTTGGACTTGAATTACTCTCCATCGATGAGCACGGAGTGAGTAACGGGTCTGGCGTGGGTATGCACGTAATGAGCATCGATCGCCTGCTGGAAATATCTGATTCCCTTGAGCGCGATGCTGGGGTCAAGTGCGCTGGTTTCGAACATCTGCGAGCGCCACTGCGTCTGGCAATTGACCCGGAAACCTTGGCGTCCATGTTGTTCTGCGCGGGTACGGTTGTTCGTTACGCAGCGGGGCGCGGAGCGCAGATAAACTGCGGCTTATCATTCGATGCGGGTTCGCCGGACGCGCAGCAGAAAGTCGTGTTCAAGTTCACGATCGATGATCAGGCGTTGCTGAGTACTAGCTTCGAGCAGGCTGCACAGGGCCATTTGTGCTGGCTTGCACTCGTCCACGCGGCATCCATACCAGGCTCCGCTGGTGTGACTGTCGATGCCTCCTCCCGCAGAGAGATGTCGGTGGTGGCCATGTTGAGTGCCGTGCTGGCAGTTTAGGAGAGTGCTGCGGCTGCCGCTTAAAAACAGGGCACCAACCTTGGCCTGCTGCCGGTTCAGTAGACACCACATTGAGCTAACTGCCCCTGTTCGTCATCCTGAACAGGGATGAGATACCCCAGCGTCGAGTGTCTCCGGGTCGGATTGTAGAACGTCTCGATGTAATAGAAGACATCCGCCCTGGCCTCTCGGTATTCATCGACGAGAAGAAGCTTTCCATCGCTGCGTTGTCCCGGACATTGCCTGATCGAGTCAGGCTGCACGTGGTGCCCAGATCCTCCAGCAGTCGTTGGAATGACTCGCTGGTGTACTGGCTGCCACGATCCGAGTGATGCATCAGCGATTCGGGCTTGCCCCGCCGCCACAACGCCATCATCAGCGCATCGGTCACCAGCTGCACCGTCACGCCGTGGCTGATCGACCAGCCCACGGCTGGGCGGGAGTACAGATCCAGAACGACCGCGACGTACAGCCAGCCTCCTGCTGTCCACAGTTACGCGAAGTCGGCGACCCACTTCTGGTTGGGTGCAGACGCCTCGAACTGCCGGTCCAGTACGTTCTGAGCAATCGCTGACGGCTGTCTCTGGCCCTGATCCACCGGCAAGCCTCGGCGCTTCGGACGCGTCCTGAACGCCTACGAGTGCATTAGGCGCTCGATCCGATGCAGGCCGCAGTGAGTACCGTCCGCCAGCATATCGCGCCACACCCGCCGTGCACCGTAGGTCCGGTCACTGCCGATGAAGCTCAGTCGTACCTGAGCACCGATCCGTTCGTCATCCCGTGATCGCTGACTGGGTGACCGGGTCAACCATGCATAGAACCCGCTACGCTAGACGCCAAGGGATTTATACATCCTGCCCACCGGCCAGATCCACCGATGCTTCGCCACGAAGCCGAGCTTCACGTCGACTCCTTGGCGAACCAGGCCGCGGCTTTTTTTTAGGATGTCGCGCTCCATCTTGAGGTTAGCGACTTCCTTACTCAGGGCGGCGATCTCCGCCTGAACGGCCTTGATCTGGCCGTGGCCCGGAAAGGCCTGAACAGGATCTGTCAACAGCCCCCTGACCCACTTGTGCAGCACGTTCTCGTGCAGACCTAGATCCCGAGCTGATTGGGCAACCGACACGCCTCGGTCCCGAACCAGCTTTACTGCCTCAACCTTGAACTCTCTCGTGAATACCCTTCGCGTTGCCATCTGCCACATCGAATCTCATCATCCACCTTATCCAGGTGTCTGTGAAACCGGCAGCAGGCCAGTGGCGCCGGACTGGGTCTTTGCGGACTTAGTGCCACTCGCGGAGAGCGAAGCCGGGGAGAAGAATGACGAGGAGAGAGCGAGAGGTAGCCTGGAACTCGGCGGATGACGCATCGGCGCAGTCCGCACCCTTCTGCACGAAACCTCGACAACACGCAGGAATCCGCGCAGGCAGACAAAAAACCCCAACGGAGAACCGTTGGGGTTTTGAGATTGGTGGAGGCGGCGGGAATCGAACCCGCGTCCGTAAGTCCTACGCTACACGATCTACATGCTTAGCCCATTCTTTGTATCTCACCGCGCGCTACCCGAAGGGCAGGGAAGACGCGAAGCCAGCTCAGGAGCGTTTTAACCAGTCAACCCTCAGCACGTTGAATGGCGATCTTGTGAGCGCGTCCCCCGATTCTGGATGCACAAGCACATACCAGGCGGAGGTTAGGCGGGATTAAGCCGCCAGAGCGTAGTTGTCGTCGTTTGCAACTATAAGTTTGTAAGCGGTTTTACGAGGAACCTTACACCTCGGCATGCACCTGGAGTTTCGTAACCCACGTCGAAACCGATCGCCCCCAGACACAAGGGTAGTGTAGGGGCACACGGCCAAATATCAAGGGAACGTTTCAGTGCGTGCGGGCGGTGATTTCAGGGACGGCCTCCGGCAAGTGGGCCTATCGGCAAGTCAGAGGTGGAACGGGAAAAGCTCTTTCAGATCATGGCGCTGCCCGGCTTTCATTCTGTTCTGACTTGCCGGTAGGCCTACCTGTCGCGAGACGTACTTGCCGGCAGGCCTACTTGCCGGAGGCCGTCCCTGAAGCATCGCGCCGCTAGCGGCGCGATGCCTTGAGAACTCTCGACTTCTCCCTCTTCCAGTCCCTGTCCTTCTCGGTATTGCGCTTGTCGTGTTCTGCCTTGCCCTTGGCGAGGCCGATCTTGAGTTTGGCGCGGCCGTTTTTCCAATACAGCTCGAGCGGGATCAGCGTGTAGCCCTTGCGGTCCACGGCGCCGACCAGGCCGTTCAGCTCGGCGCGGTTGAGCAGCAGCTTGCGGGTGCGCAAGGGTTCCGCGATCACGTGCGTCGAGGCAGTGGGCAATGGGGCCATGTGCGCGCCGTACAGGAAGGCTTCGCCGTTCTTGAGGAACACGTAGGCTTCCTTCAGCTGCACGCGGCCCGCGCGCATGCTCTTGACCTCCCAGCCCTTGAGCACGATGCCGGCCTCGTAGGTCTCCTCGATCGCATACTCGAAGCGGGCCTTGCGGTTGTCGGCAATCGACGATTTGGGCTTGGGCGACTTTTTCTGGCTCATGGTATTGCCGTGCATTGTATCCTTAACGCCGCCCGGTCGATCCGTTGTCTTTGCCTGTTTCCTATGCGTGAAGTCATTCGCAGCGCCCTCGTTCCCCATACGCCCGCGCAGATGTTTGCCCTGGTGGAGGACGTCGAGCGTTATCCGGAATTCCTGCCCGGCGTGGTGGGTGCGAAGCTCGTCGAAGCCCGGGAGCAGGAGCAGGTCGGCCGCCTCGAGATGGAGAAGGCCGGCGTGCGGGAACAGTTCACGACGCGCAATACGCTGACGCGGCCCGAGCGCATCGACATGCACCTGCTCAACGGCCCGTTCCGCAGCCTCGAGGGCGTGTGGACCTTCGTGCCGATCCTCGAGGACGGGGTCATCAAGGGCACGCGCGTCGGCCTCACGGTCCGGTTTGAATTCAGGAACCCGCTGACGTCGATGCTGCTGTCGCGCAGCTTCGAGAGCATCTTCGCGTCGCTGATCGATTCGTTCACGAAGCGCGCGCAGGTGGTCTATGGCGCCGGGTGACCGGATCCCGGTTGCCGTGGCCTACGCGTTGCCGGAGCGGCAGTCGGTGGTGGCGCTGGAGGTGGCGGCCGGCAGTACGGCGCTGGAGGCCGTCGAGCTATCGGGGTTGCTCGATCGCTTTCCGGACATCGCGTTGCGTCCGCTTGAGCTTGCCGTCTTCGGACGCAAGGTGCAGGCGGCCACGGTGCTCAAGGCCGGCGACCGGGTCGAGATCCTGAGGCCCCTGATTCACGATCCGAAGGAAGCGCGCCGGCAGCTTGCCGGGCGGGGACAGACGATGGGGCGGAAGGCCCCGTCCTGAAAGAACCTACTTGGGCGCAGCGGTGCTGGCCGTCGCGCTGGCGGCGGGGCCTGTCTCACGGCGCTCGATGCGCGTGACCTTGTCGTCCTCGAAGTACACCGTGAAGTGCCGCTGGTCCGTCTTGTTGGTGCGGCCGTGCTTCAGGAAATACACGTAATCCCATCGCGAGTTCTGGAAGGCGTTGCCGACGATCGGCGTGCCGAGCAGGTACCGCACCTGGCTGCGCGTCATGCCGACGGTGATCTGGTCGATTTCCTTGTTTTCGAGGAAGTTGCCCTGCTGGATATCGATGCGGTACACGCAGCCCGTGGCGAGGACGGCGAGGCCCAGCGCGAGCACGGCAGCCGCGAACCGGGTGGCAGGCAATGAATGGTGCGGATTCAGCATAGGACAGGCGTCGCGAGCGGCTTGGGCTTTGGTCGTATTGCGGGCATCATAGCGGAACACGCTGCGGTTCGCAGCGCAGCTCCGGATGGTTCGCGTTCAGGCCCGTATGACCGCGCCGCCCGGCCAGCGTTCACCCGATCACCCGTTCAGCTTCGCAACGCAAGGAAGTCGTCTTGGAAAGCAACGATCTGCGCAAAGCCGGGCTCAAGATCACGCTGCCCCGGGTCAAGATCCTGGAGATCCTGAGCAACGCGAAGCCCCGGCACATGAGTGCCGAGGACATCTACAAGCACCTGCTCGAATCGCACGAGGACATCGGCCTCGCCACGGTCTATCGCGTGCTCACGCAGTTCGAGGCGGCCGGCCTCGTGGTCCGGCACCATTTCGACGGCGTGACGGCCATGTTCGAACTGAACGAGGGGGCGCATCACGACCACCTCGTGTGCCTCGCGTGCGGGCGCGTCGAGGAGTTCATGGACGCCGGCATCGAGGAAAAGCAGATGGCTATCGCGGCCAAGTACGACTTCGAGATCCAGGACCATTCGATGATCCTGTACGGCCGCTGTGCCCGCTGCCGGCAGTTGGCCAAGAATGCGAAAGAGCAGGGCCGCGTTCGGCGGTAAGACCCGCCTTCAGCGCCGCTTGCCCGACGACTTTTTCGCGGCCGGCCGGGCCAGGCCTTCGCGCAACATCTCCGCCGCGTGTTCGCGGGCCCGCTCCGTGATCTCGACGCCGCCCAGCATGCGCGCGATTTCCTCGACGCGGTCCGCCGCAGACAGGGCGGTCAGCGTCGTGCGGGTCGTGCGGCCATCCGTCAGCTTGGCCACGCGAACGTGGTTCTGGGCCTGCGAGGCCACCTGCGGCAGATGGGTCACGCACAGTACCTGTGCGCGGTCGCTCAGGGTCCGCAACTGCCGTCCCACGATCTCGGCCACGCCGCCGCCGATGCCGGCATCCACTTCATCGAAGACCAGGCAGGGCAGGCGGGCCGACTCGACCGCGGCCACCTGGATGGCGAGGCTGATGCGCGACAACTCGCCCCCCGACGCCACTTTGGCCAGCGGCTTCGGCGGCTGCCCGGGATTGGCAGCCACGAGGAATTCGATCTCATCGGCCCCGTGTTCGCCGGCACTGTCGGCCGCGAGCGGGGTCACTTCGATCGTCAGGCGCCCGCCCGGCATGCCGAGCTGCTGCATCAGGGCTGACACGCGTTCCTTCAGGCCGAGCGCGGCCGACTGCCGGGCCGCGGTCAATCGCGCACATTCCAGTTGCCAACGCGACTCGCTGTCGGCCAGCTGCTTCTGCAGGCGGTCGAGCGTGACTTCCAGATTCAGCAGGCGCTGCAATTCCTCCTGCAGCGTGACGTGCAAGGCCGGCAACGCAGCCGCATCGACACGGTGCTTGCGGGCGGCGGCTTCCATGGCGGCGAGCCGGTTCTCCAGCCATTCCTGGCGCGCAGGGTCGGCGTCGAGTCCGGCCTGGTAGCGACGCAGGCTTTCCGAAGCCTCGCGCAGCGCGATCAGCGATTCGTCGATCAGGCCTGCGATGGGTTCAAGGCGGGTGTCGAGCGCGGACAGCGTGCGGGCCGCGCCGAGGGCTCGTACGAGAGAGGGTTCCGCCGCACCGCTGTCCGATTCGAACAGCAGGCCCGCGACCTCCGCTGCCCCCGAGGCGAGCCGTCCGCCCTGCGACAGGCGCTTGCGTTCGGCCAGCAGTTCGTCCGGTTCGCCGGCCTTCAGCGCCAGCTCATTCAGTTCCTCCACGTGATAACGCAGCAGCTCCAGCCGTGCCGTGCGGTCGAGCGCCGCCGCTTCCGCCTGCCGCAACGCCTCGCGTTGGGCTTTCACTTCCTTCCACAGCGTCGCGACCGCTTGCGTGAACTCGTCGTGGCGACCGTGCCGGTCGAGCAGTTCGCGCTGCGCGGACTTGGCGGTGAGCGACTGGTATTCCATCTGGCCATGCACTTCGACCAGCAGTTCGCCCAGCTGGCGGATGGTCTGGATGGACATCGCCTGGCCGTTGACGTAACCGCGTGAGCGGCCGTCGGTACCGACCAGCCGGCGCAATACGCACTCGCCGTCGTGCTCGAGGGCTTGCTCGGCGAACCAGGCATCGACTGCCGAACCGGGTTCCAGCGAGAAGGTCGCCGAGACTTCGGTGCGTTCCGCGCCGGCCCTCACGACTTCGGCGCCCGCGCGACCGCCGGTGGCCAACACGAGCGCGTCGACGAGGATCGACTTGCCGGCGCCGGTCTCGCCGGTCAGGACCGTCATGCCCGGCCCGAGCTCGAGCTCGATGCTGTCGATGATCGCGAGGTCGCGGATCTGGATGTGGGTGAGCATGCTGTGAAGGGACGTCCCGGCAGCTCAGTCTTCGAGGTCGATCGAAGACCGCGACGGGTCGCGATCCGGATCGCGCGGATGGGCGCCCCGGCCCCAGTGCAGTTTCGAGCGCAGGATGCGGTAGTAATCGTGGCCCGGCGGATGCAGCAGCGTGACGTGCGCGTCGGTCGGCTCGACCAGCAGTTTGCTTCCCGGTCCCATCTCGCCCAGCAGCATGCCGTCGCACGTGACCTGGGCCTTGGTGTCGGGACGTTCGATCAGCCGGATCTCCACCTTGGCATCGCCGCCGACGACGATCGGCCGGTCGGACAGCGTGTGCGGGCAAATGGGCACGAGCACGAGCGCCGCCAGGCTGGGATGGATGATGGGGCCGCCGCAGGAGAGGGCATACGCGGTGGAGCCCGTGGCGGTGGCGACGATCACGCCGTCGCCGCCGTGGGTGTTCACGTAGAGGTCGTCGATCCACGTTTCGAAGTCGAGCATGCGGCCCGTTTCCCACTTCTGCAGCACGACGTCGTTCAGCGCCTGCGCATGGACGTCGGCATGGCCGGGACGGACCAGCCGGGCCCTGAGCAGCGCGCGGCGTTCGGTGGCATAGCGACCTTCCAGCACGTCGTCCATCCGGTCGCGCATTTCCTGCGGGCTGACGTCAGCCAGGAAGCCGAGCCGGCCGCGATTGACGCCGAGCAGCGGAACGGGCGCGTTGGTTGTCAGCCTCGCGGCGTACAGCATCGTGCCGTCGCCGCCGACTGCGACGATCAGGTCGGCCTGCGACGCAAAGCGGTCCTCCGGCATCTTGTCGACCGAGCCGGGCTCGAAGGGCAGGTCCACGGCGGAATCGACCAGGATGCGGCGACCGCGGCCCTTGAGATGGATCGCCAGCGACAGCATGGAGTCCCCGACGCGGGGGTCGAGATGCTTGCCGAGCAGTGCGATGGTCCTGAAGTCGGAGGCGTGCGCGGGGTTTCGTTGGGGCATACCCGATTTGTAGCATGTGCCGAGGAACGCCGGCCAGCGCAAGCGACGAGAATGTCTGTCCCGGATTCGCCCCGACCCGATCGGCGCGCGGCGTGTCTTGCGATGCAGTGGACTGTCCGGCGGTGGTTTGCTTGACAGGGGGAGGGACCCTGTTACCGTCCAGCCCCACGCGGCGCGCCGCATCCCCGGAAGGGTCTTGAGTCCGGCCATCTCCGTCGGCAAGAATTGCAGTGTCGTCATCAGGGCTTGAGTGACCCGTATCCATGTCTGCCGAAACGACTGAAGACCACCTCAGCGAGCGCGCCCAGCAGTTGCTCAAGGTGCTCGTCGAGCAGTACATCCGCGACGGCCAGCCGGTCGGGTCGCGCACGCTGTCGCGCGATTCCGGCCTCAACCTGAGTTCCGCGACCATCCGCAACGTCATGGCCGACCTCGAGGAGTTCGGGTTCGTGACCTCCCCGCACACCTCGGCCGGCCGTATCCCCACCGGCAAGGGCTACCGGCTGTTCGTCGACACGCTGCTCAAGGTCAAGCCGCTGCAGAACGACGAGGTGATCGCGATCCAGCAGGGCCTCGGACGCTACGCGGAGGATCCCAAGGGGCTGGTCGGCGCGGCGTCGCAGATGCTGTCGTCGGTCACCCGGCTCGCCGGCATCGTGACGGTGCCGAGGCCGAGCCACGCCTCCTTGAGCCAGATCGAGTTCCTGCCGCTGTCCGACAAGCGCGTGCTGGCCATCGTGGTGGTCAACAGCCGTGAGGTGCAGAACCGCATCCTGCAGATGGACCGGCCCTATGGCTCCGAGGAGCTGCGCCGGGCGGCGAACTACCTCAACCAGGAATTCGCCGGCAAGGAGCTGGGGGCGGTCCGGGAGCACCTGCTTGGCCAGCTGCAACGGACCCGGGAGAACCTGAACCAGCTGATGATGGACGCCATCCGGCTGGCCCAGCAGGCAGTCGGACCGGGCCCGGGATCGGAGCGGCCCGAGTACGTGATGGCCGGCGAAACCAACCTGATGGAGTTCTCCGAGCTGTCGAACGTGGAAAAGCTGCGGCGGCTGTTCGAGGCCTTCACGCAGCAGGGGGACATCCTGCACCTGCTCGACCAGAGCCTGAAGGCGGACGGCGTCCAGATCTTCATCGGCCAG
Source organism: uncultured Pseudomonadota bacterium (assembly GCA_903898785.1). Classification (GTDB taxonomy): domain Bacteria; phylum Pseudomonadota; class Gammaproteobacteria; order Steroidobacterales; family Steroidobacteraceae; genus CAIUGU01. Next base: position 8,780 of record CAIUGU010000217.1, read on the forward strand.
GAGTCCGGGTACACCATCCTCGACGATTGCAGCGTCGTCACGGCGCCTTACACGCTCGGCCAGGAGGTCGTCGGCGTGCTCGGCGTCATCGGGCCGACCCGGATGGCTTACGAGCGCATCATTCCCATCGTCGACATCACGGCGAAGCTGCTCGGCTCCGCCTTGAATTCCAAGTAGCTCGCCTCCACTACGCGTCGGGCCGGACGCGTCGCCGGGTCCCTTGTTCCGATGGGACTGGGCCTGCCAGTCGCGCTTCGGGCGATAACTGGTTATTGTGCGCGCCCCGGCTGCCTGCGCCGGGATGCCTTTGAGGAGACTCGAGTTCATGACCCAAGCGGATGAGAACGGACCCGAGGCCGGCACTGCCGATGCCGCGGGGACGGGTGGAGTCGCAGACAGCAGCCTCGAGGCTGCGCTGGCCACCGCCCAGTCGGAGGCCCAGCAAGCCAGGGAACAGCAACTGCGGGCGTTCGCCGAACTCGAGAACTTCCGCAGGCGCTCCCTGCGCGACATCGAGCAGGCCCGCAGATATGCCCTCGAGAAATTTGCCGGCGAGCTCATCGGCGTGAAGGACAGCCTGGAAATGGCGCTGGCGGCCCAGGGTGGCCAGGCGGCCGGGTCAGCCGTCCTCGCCGGCGTGGAAGCGACCCTCAAGCTGCTCGGCGCCTCCTTCGAAAAGGCGGGCATCACCGAAGTCGTGCCGACGGGGGAGACCTTCAATCCCGAGTTCCACGAGGCGATGGTGGCCCAGCCATCAACCGACCTGCCGCCCAACTCGGTGCTGCAGGTCATCCAGAAGGGGTACCTGCTGAACGGGCGGCTGCTGCGCCCGGCCCGGGTCATCGTCTCGCGCGAACCGTGACGGATTCGTCGCGGTTCGCGACTTGAAACCGTCGGGCCAGGCCCACATAAAGCGACAACGTTTACAAAATGGGTCCCGCCCGTCGGGGCCCCCAGTTCGGGAGTGAAGGATCCATGGCGAAAATCATCGGTATTGACCTCGGCACGACCAATTCGTGCGTGGCGATCATGGAAGGCGGCAAGCCCCGCGTCATCGAGAACAGCGAAGGCGACCGGACGACCCCGTCCACGGTGGCCTTCACCAAGGACGATGAAGTGCTGGTCGGCCAGTCTGCCAAGCGCCAGGCCGTGACGAACCCGCACAACACGCTGTTTGCGGTGAAGCGCCTCATCGGGCGCAAGTTCGAAGACGACGTGGTGCAGAAGGACGTCCACATGGTGCCGTACAAGGTCCTCAAGGCGGACAACGGCGACGCCTGGGTCGAAGCCCAGGGCAAGAAGATGGCGCCGCCCGAGATCTCGGCACGCGTCCTCATGAAGATGAAGAAG
>CAIUGU010000218.1 GCA_903898785.1 uncultured Pseudomonadota bacterium
CGAACGGTGCCCGCGCAATCTTCGAACATTCCGAACAATTGAGCATGAGGTGGTGAGCATGAGTGCCCCGAAGACATCCCTTGAGAGCGCGACCCTGGTAGGCGATGAACTCATCAGCACACCCATCGGCGACATCGAGTTGCGCCACAGCTACTTCGACGACGACGCTTCCCGGCGGTTGTTCGACGAGATGGACTATCAGCGCGCCTGCCAGGCCTACCTCTGGAGCACGCCGATCGTCAGCATGACCACGTGGCGCCTGCGCCAGTGCAAGGCTTACGGCGTGAAGGACGACACCGACTTCGTCGTCCTGAATTCGCTCAAAGAGAAACGGGGAATTGTCACAGGTAATCTGACCACGCCCTACCTCCTGCAGTTCACCAGCCTGAAGGAGGGGCCGCTGGTGGTCGAGTACCCCGCCGGAATGACGGCCGGGGGCTTCATCGACCTGTGGCAGCGCCCGGTGGCGGACACGGGCCTGACCGGTCCCGATCAGGGCAAGGGCGGCACCTACGTCGTGGTGGGACCTAACGACGACCCGAAGGCTTACGAGAAGCCCGGTGTCTTCGTATTCCAGAGCGCCACCAACAGCCTGCTCTTCGGCCTGCGCATCCTCGATCCCGATCCGTCCTATTACGGGCGATTCAAGTCCAGCCTGAAGATGGGCCGGCACGGAACGCCCCTCGCCAACTGCCGGTTCATCGAGCACGGCGAAGTCGAGTGGAGCGCAACCGCCCCGCGGGGTCTCGAGTACTGGCAGGTCCTTGCGGAAGCGATCCGGGACGAGCCGGTGCGCGCGGTGGACAAGGCCTGGATGGCGATGCTGCTGCCCTTGGGCATCGAACCGGGCAAGCCCTTCCGGCCCGACGCGCGGCAGAAGTCCATCCTGCTGAAGGGCGCGGCGATGGGCGAGCTGATGGTCCGCAACCTGCAGGTCAACCCGCGCTTCGCCGAGCCGTACTGGAAGAACACCCACTGGTACAAGAGTTTCGACTTCACCATCCCGCAGGAGACGGAGACCCGCGTCGAGCTGGACGAGCGCACGACATGGTTCTACGAGGCCGTCACCAGCAGCGAGGGCATGGTCAACCCGGTGGTCGGAAAGGGTCAGGTGTACATGACCGCCAAGCGCGACGCGACGGGTGCCCTGTTGCGTGCCGACAGGACCTACAAGCTGCACGTGCCGAAGGACGTCCCCGTCGGACAATTCTGGTCGCTGACCCTCTACAGCGAGAACACCCGCCGGCCGTACGACAACGGCGGCACCGAGATCCGCAGCGTCAGTCTCGACAGCAAGATGAAGGACCTGAAGCACAACGCCGACGGCAGCGTCGACCTCTACATCGGCGCGAAGGCGCCCGCGGGATTCGAGAGCAACTTCATGAAGACCGTGGGCGAGGACGGCTGGTTCGTGTACTTCCGCCTGTATGCGCCGCTGCAGGCGTTCTTCGACAAGACATTCAGCCTCGCCGATTTTGAAATGATTGAATGAAGTGCCGCGCGCCAGGAGCGCGGGAGATCGGAACCTCAGCCGGCCACGGGGCGCGTTGGGCTATCCGCGAACGTCTGCTCTTCCGCATCAAGTCAGGCCGCTTCGGGTCGGCCAGCGACAGCAGGGTGAGCGATCTCGCCGCCGGAAAGCTGACCCCCAACTTAAGCGACCGGATAGCCGACTTCCGCGGTCGGCAGTGCCCGACCCGTTGCGGTAGTTCGCGTTGTAGGGATCGGCGGCGGCTCAGCATCGTGAAGAGTCACTCGGCGCGATGGTCCCGAACGGCCGGTCCGACGGCATGGGCGACGGGGCCCGCCAGCGGCATCTGGAGCGGAAGGGACACGAGCGCCAGGCCTGCGCATCCTTTGTCTCGGCAGCTGATCCC
>CAIUGU010000219.1 GCA_903898785.1 uncultured Pseudomonadota bacterium
CTTGACGGCTTTGCGGGCCGCCTTTTCGGTGCGCAGCATCTTCTTCTTGGCGGCGCCCTTGCGGCGGCGCGTGGTCAGCATCTTGGAATGGCTCATGGAATTCTCCTCGGATGGGGTGGTGGCAATGTCCTGCCCGGGGGCTTTCACCGGGGGCGAAGCATAAAGCAAAAACAAGCGGCCGGCGGCGGTTCAGTCGGCAAAAGTAGCGCCGGGCTGGCCACCCTGCACTCCCGGCCATGCAGCAACAGACGCAGGTCGTCCCTTACACTAGGGCCCATCTGACGTTGCCGGAGGCGGCCTGTGACCTACTTCAAGGACTACATCGAGTGCCCTGAGCCCTACGCCAGGAGGCCGCTGCCCAACTACGAGGTTAAACCCCTCAAGCAGGACCACATCGCCGTATGCGCGATGCAGATGGATACCCGGCCGATCGACGCAGGGAACCCGGAGCCCGGCGTGCGGGCAAACGTGGAGCACCTCTGCGAAATGGTCGAAGGCGCCATGATGTGGCCCACCATCGCCCCGAAGCAGCTGTTCTGCTTCCCGGAGTTCTGCCTGACCGGCCTCGACTACGTCTGGACACGCAAGCAGTGGCTCAGGATTTCCATTGACCTCGAAGGCGAGGAACTCAAGCGCATCGGACGGACTGCCAAGGCGCTAGGCTGTCACATCGCACTCGCCTGCCATATCCGCGAAAAGGACTGGCCGGACCACTATTTCAGCGCCTCCGTGATCGTCGGGCCGCAAGGCACGGTGATCCACAAGCACTGGAAGGCGATCCGCGACCCGGGACGGCTCGAATACGCGACGACCGTGCACGATGTACTCGACGAGTTCGTCGAACGCTACGGATGGGATGCGGTGTGGCCCGTGGCGAGGACCGAGATCGGCAATATCGCCACGTACGTGTGCTCGGAAGGCTTCCAGCCCGAGACCGCCCGCGTGTTCGCCTTCAAGGGCGCCGAGATCCTCGTGCGGCTGATCGCGGCCGGCGGCTATAACTACTCCGAGACACCCGGCATCGGCGACTCCAGGATCACGATGCGCGCCCAATGCATCGAGAACCACTGCTACGGCATCTATGCCAACAGCGGGTCGTGGGCGCCGCAGTGGATCTCGAATGCGATGGGCGGCTCTTCGATGATCATCGACCCGAACGGCAACGTACTGAAGGAAGCCACGTCGGCGCATGAGACCGTGGTCGGCGAGGTAATCCCGATTGCGGCGTTCCGCTCACGGCATTCCATCCCCAACCTGCGCAAGGAACTCTACGCACCGGCCTATGCGCAGTACGAGGGCAAATATCCGCCGAACATGTTTTCGGAGTACCTGCCCGAAGACGCCGTGGACGCGATCAAGTATGTCCGCCGGAAGGCGCGGTGGTAGGCTGCCAGGACGCACCTCATGAATAATTCCGTAGGCTGAAAAAGGGCTAGTTAGATGCCGCTCTCTCTGAGGATCTTCACTCGCACCGGAGACCGTCGAAGGCTGGTGAGCGAGCGGGTGCTGGAGGACGACCGGGTCACGGTGGGACGCAGCCCTGACTGCACGCTGGCCCTCGAAGACCCGAACCGGTACCTGTCGCGCCTGCAGGCCGAATTCGAGCGCACCGGACGGGGCTACCTGCTTCGGGTGATGTCCCGCACCCTGCCGGTGATCGTGAACGGCGTCCAGTATTTCCAGGGCAGCGAAGTCACGGTGCACGCAGGAGACCTCATCGCGATGGACGCC
>CAIUGU010000220.1 GCA_903898785.1 uncultured Pseudomonadota bacterium
CAACTGACGGAGCAGGACCTGTACCTGTTCGGCGAGGGCAATCACCACCACATCTACCGGAAGCTCGGCGCGCATCGCCTTGTCCGCGACGGCCTCCCGGGGACGCGATTCGCAGTGTGGGCGCCGAATGCGGAGCGTGTGAGCGTCGTTGGCGGCTTCAATTTCTGGGATGGCCGCAAGCACGCGCTGCATGCACTCGGGGCGTCGGGCATCTGGGAGTTGTTCATCCCCGGCGTCGCGCCTGGGGAGCTCTACAAGTACGAAATCCGTACCCGCGACGGCCACACCATCCTGAAGGCGGACCCGTACGGTTTCGCGATGCAGCTGCGGCCCGACAACGCGTCTGTTGTCAGCGACCTCGAGGGCTTCGACTGGCAGGACGCTGACTGGATGGCGGCCCGCCGCCACTTCGACGCGGTCCGCGCCCCGGTAACGGTCTACGAAGTCCACCCGGGGTCTTGGAGAAGGCCATGGGACGAGCGGCCTTTCCACAGCTGGGAGGAACTCGGTGACCAGCTGATTCCCTACGTCATCGACCTGGGTTACACGCACATCGAGTTGATGGGTGTCGCCGAGCATCCCTTTGACGGTTCCTGGGGTTACCAGGTTGCCGGGTACTACGCGCCAACGGCACGACACGGCAGCCCGCAGGACTTCATGCGCTTCGTCGATCGTTGCCATGCGGCGGGCATCGGCGTGCTCATGGACTGGGTCCCTGCGCACTTCCCCAAGGATGCCCACGGCCTCGCGGAGTTCGATGGCACAGCCGTCTACGAACATGCCGATCCGCGCCAGGGGGAGCATACGGAGTGGGGCACCAAGATCTTCAACTACGGTCGCCATGAGGTTCGCAACTTCCTCGTGGCCAACGCGCTGTTCTGGCTCGAGTACTATCATATCGACGGACTGAGGGTCGATGCGGTTGCATCGATGCTTTACCTCGACTACAGCCGCAATGCAGGCGAATGGATCCCGAACCGTTTAGGCGGGCGAGAGAACCTCGAGGCCATCGAGTTCCTGAAGCAGCTCAACTGGACCGTCGGGCACTACCATCCGGGTGTCATGATGATTGCCGAGGAGTCGACGGCATTCCCCGGCGTCACGCAGCCCGTTCACCAAGGCGGACTCGGCTTCACGCTCAAGTGGAACATGGGCTGGATGAACGACACGCTGAAGTACTGGGCCTTCGAGCCGGTGCACCGCCGCTTTCATCACAACCTGATCACGTTTTCGTTCGTGTACGCCTTCTCCGAGCGGTTCATGCTGCCGCTGTCGCACGATGAAGTGGTCCACGGCAAGCGGGCGCTGCTCGACAAGATGCCGGGCGATGAATGGCAGAAGCGCGCCAACTACCGCCTTCTCCTCGGCTACATGACGGTGCATCCCGGCAAGAAGCTGCTCTTCATGGGATGCGAGTTCGGCCAATGGCATGAGTGGCGCGACCACGAGGCCCTCGACTGGGCGTTGCTCGACAATCCTGCGCACCGCGGGCTGTACCAATGGAACAAGGCACTCAACCACCTGTATCGCGACCGTACCGAGTTGCATGAATCAGACGCAACGTGGGAGGGATTCCGGTGGATCGAGCTCGACAACCAGGAGGAGAGCGTCTTCGCGTTCCTGCGGCAGTCGGCACCCGGCGCAGGCGGCAAGCCCTTGATTTGCGTATTCAACTGCACGCCGGTGCCGCGAGATGCCCACCTGCTCGGCGTGCCGGAAGCGGGTCGTTACGTGAAGCTGCTGGACAGTGACGATCCCCGTTTCGGCGGGTCTGGCTACGCGCCCGAGACTGACGCGCAAGCTGCCGAGGCGCCTTGGCAGGGCTATCCCGCTCGTCTCTGCGTCAGTCTTCCTCCGCTCGCGATGGTGGTCTGGCGCCATGCAGGTTGAACCCGTGCGCAGGCAGGTCCCGGATTTGCATGGCAGGTAGCATGGCTGGACCGGACGACAAGATTCACGAGATCAAGCTGCAGCTGGGCGAGCCTTCGCCGCTCGGCGCGACATGGACCGGTGACGGCGTGAACTTCGCCGTGCACTCGAGCAGCGCGATTCGCATTGATCTCTGCCTGTTCGATGCCGTCGGCGAGCAGGAGCTGGCGCGGGTGATGCTGCCTGCCCGGACCGGTGACACCTGGCATGGGTTCCTGCCGTTGCCGCTTGGCATGCCGGGCACCGTGTATGGATTCCGGGCAACCGGCCCGTACGAACCGGGCCGCGGATTGCGTTACACGCCGGACAAGCTGCTGCTCGACCCGTACGCACGCAAGCTGGCGGGACGATTCCAGTGGAGCGCCGCGCTGTTTGCGTTCAGTGACCCCGGGAGCGAGGTCGATGCCGAGTTTGCGGACAGCGCGGCATTCAACTACAAGGGCGTCGTCACTGATCCCGAATACGACTGGGAAGACGATCGTCCGCCGGCCACTCCATGGCGCGAGACGGTCCTCTACGAATTGCACGTCAAGGGATTTACACAACTGCATCCCGAGATCCCGGTCGGCATGCGAGGTACCTATCGCGCACTCGCCCATCCGTCGGTGACCCGATACCTGTGTCGACTGGGAGTGACAGCCGTCGAGCTGATGCCGGTGCAGGCATTCATTCCCGAGCGCTTCCTCGTAGACAAGGGACTCACCAACTACTGGGGCTACAACCCGATCGCCTGGTTCTCGCCTGCAGGCGAATATGCGGCCAGTGACCCGCAGACCGAGTTTCGCGACATGGTGAAGGGCCTGCATGCAGCAGGCCTCGAGGTCATCCTCGACGTGGTGTTCAACCATACCGCAGAAGGCAATGAACTGGGGCCGACCTTGAGCCTCAAGGGCCTCGACAATGCGACGTACTACAGGCTCGACCCCAACGACGCAGCCCGCTACGAGAACCACACGGGGACCGGGAACACGATCGCCGTCGGCAACGCGGCGACTCGACGCCTCATCATCGATTGCCTCAGGTACTGGGCGGAAGAGATGCATGTGGACGGCTTCAGATTCGACCTCGCCCCAGTCCTCGGACGCGACGCGAGCTGGTTCTCGGCGGACGGCGAGTTCTTCAAAGCCGTGCGTGCCGAGCCCGCCCTGCGCTACGTCAAGCTGGTTGCGGAGCCGTGGGACATCGGCCCCGACGGCTATCAACTCGGGCGCTTTCCGCCTGAATGGTCGGAATGGAACGACAAGTACCGTGACGACATCCGGTCTTACTGGCGCGGTGACGCCATCAAGAGAGGGGCCTTCGCGGAGCGATTCGCCGGTTCCAGCGACCTGTTTCGCCATCGCGCGCGCAGGCCAACGGCCAGCATCAACTTCATCGCCTGCCATGACGGCTTCACGCTCCATGATCTCGTGGCCTACAACCGCAAGCACAACGAGGCGAACCTGGAGGAGAACCGCGACGGACACGACCACAACCTGAGCTGGAACAGCGGCGTCGAGGGAACCACGGCCGATCCCGTCGTCCTCGACCTTCGCGAGCGCCGGATGCGTAACCTGCTTGCAACCCTGCTGCTGTCGCAGGGCGTGCCCATGCTGCTCGCAGGTGACGAGTTCGGGCGTACCCAATCCGGCAACAACAATGCCTACTGTCAGGATAACTCCCTCAACTGGATCGACTGGAGCCTCGCCGTGCAGCGCGCACCGCTGATCGCATTCGTGCGCCAGCTGGTTTTCATCCGCAGGCAGTCCACCGGCCTGCGTCGGGACGCCTTCCTGAAGGGCGCCCGCCAGCCTGACCGCCATCACAAGGATGTGAGCTGGTGGCATCCGGACGGCAGGGAGATCCGCGACGGTGACTGGCAGGAACCGGAGGCCCAAGGGATGGGCGTCCTGATCGGCCATGCCTTCGTCGATATGCACGGCAACGCGAATGGCCACGTGCTCTTCCTCTGCAACGGCGGATCTACGACGGTCGAGTTCACGCTGCCGCAGCCCAAGGGAGGTACGCGCTGGCAGGTGGTCTTCGACACGGCTTGCTGGCAATCCATCGACGGTGGACGTGTCGATTCGACCGGCAGCGTCCACTCTCTTTCTCCCCATTCCTGCGCGCTTCTCGTGGACGGCGACGTGCCGACCGCGGTGCGCAGGCGCTTTGCGGTCCTGGCTGCGCAATGACAGCAACCTCTCTCGATCGACTCGCCGAGCAGTACGGCATCGGATATGCGTATCACGACTATCGCGGCGAGCTCAAACCCTTCTCGACGGCGACCCGGATCGCCTTGCTGCGGGCGATGGGTGTCGACACCACCGGCATTCCAGCTCTCCCGATCACGGCGGAGACGAACCATGGCACCCTGGCTGCCGGGTTTCCGCATGTCCTGGTAATCCAGCAGGGTGATCCCGTCGCGTTCGCTGTTCCCGCTTCGGCACTGGGCAGCGGGCCACTCGCATGGACCCTTGTGACCGAGGGAGGGGCATCCGAGTCAGGCACGCTCGACACGTCAGGATCGACACACGACGAAAGTCGCACGCTGCACGATGAGGTCTTCACCTGGGTCGTGCCCCTGAGGCATCCCCCGGATCTTGGCTACCATCGCATGACGATCCGCGCCAGCACAGGTGAAGCAGTGCCTGTGCGACTGATCGTGGCGCCTGCGCGTTGCTATGAGGCGGAGGCTCTGAAGAACCAGAAGCGTCTCTGGGGCATCACGCTGCAGCTTTACACGCTGCGGTCATCCACCAACTGGGGGATCGGCGACTTTGGCGATCTGATGGAACTCATCGAGCTGGCGGCGCCGCTCGGATGCGGACTCATCGGGCTGAATCCGCTGCACGCGCTCTTCCCGGCTGATCCCGAGCACAACAGCCCTTACAGTCCGTCCAGCCGGCAGTTCCTCAATCCGCTTTATGTTTGCCTGACGCGGATACCAGAGGCACAGGCGTGCCGGCCGCTGCAGTCTTTCCTGCGGAGCGATGGCGTCGAAATCCTGGAGCGCATCAGGGCTAAACCCAATGTCGATTATCTCGCTGTGGCCGCGCTCAAGCTGCACTGGTTGCGAATTCTCCATCAGGAGTTTCGCCTGCATCACATGCTCGCCGGGACAGAGCGGGCACGGTCGTTCCATCGGTTTGTGTCTGCAGGCGGGGACGCGTTGCGATTGCATGCCGTGTTCGATGCGTTGCATCTGCATCTCAAGGATAGCTCTGTCGCCACAGGCGGCTGGCCTGGCTGGCCGGCACACTACCGCGATCCTGCTTCTGCCGCGGTCGTGCGGTTCGTCGCCGAACACGAAGGGGAAGTGGAATTCCAGCTTTACCTGCAATGGCTCGCAGCAGGGCAACTGGCCGCCGCCCAGCATCTGGCTCGGCAGAAAGGCATGCCGCTCGGTCTTTACGGCGACGTGGCCGTCGGTGTCAGTGCCGGTGGCTCCGAGACGTGGTCGAATCCGCGACTCTATGTCACGGACGCCGCCATTGGCGCCCCTCCAGACCCACTTGCACTCAAAGGGCAGGATTGGGGCATTCCGCCACAGAGCCCTTTCGAGCTGAAGCGACAGGGTTTCGATCCCTTCGTCAACATGCTTCGCCAGAACATGCGCAGCGTGGGGGCCTTGCGTCTCGACCACGTCATGGCTCTGTTCAGGCAATGGTGGGTGCCCCGTGGCTGCGTCGCCACTGACGGAGCCTATGTCCACTATCCGCTTGCCGAACTGATGCGCGTTCTCTGTCTCGAAAGTCACCGCAATGGCTGCGTTGTCATCGGGGAAGATCTAGGCACCGTGCCCGATGCGGTGCGGGAGGCGATGCAAAGACATGCGGTTGCCCACTACAAGGTCCTGCTGTTCGAGACAGAACCGGACGGGACCTTCAAGCCGCCCTTTGCCTATGAGCGCTGCGCGCTCGCTGCGGTCACGACCCATGACCTGCCGACGTTTCGGGGCTGGTGGGAAGCGGCGGACATCGCCATTGCCCGTCGCCTTGACCTCTTTCCCGACGAGGCTGCGCGGATGCGCGTCACGGATGCACGGACAGCAGATCGTTACCGCCTCATGGCTGCACTGGTCCGCGCGGGTCTCTGGCACTGGCAGCCTGATGAGCCGTTGCCCGTCTATTCGCACGCCCTGATGCGTGCCGCCCATTTGTATCTCGCGCTCTCGAATGCGGAACTGGCCGTCGTCCAGCTTGAAGACCTCGCGGGCATGGTCGATCCCGTCAACGTTCCGGGAACCTATCGGGAGCACCCCAACTGGCAGAGAAAAATGAGCCACCCCGCCACGTCCATTCTCCACAGAGAGGACGTCCGTGAGATGCTGGGTGCAATGTCGATTGCGCGAACCGGCCGCAATCCGAACTAGGGACCGACATTCACCGCCCCATGCGACTCAACAAGTACATCAGCGAGCACGGAGTCTGCTCTCGACGGCAAGCCGACCAGTGGATCGAGGCCGGAAGGGTGACGATCAACGGGTTGCCGGCCGTGCTCGGCACGCAAGTGAGCGATTCCGACGACGTGCGGGTGGATGGCAAGCCGCTGGGGTCGCGCCGCACCGCGGTCTATCTGGTGCTGAACAAGCCTGTCGGCATCGAATGCACCACGAATCGCTCCGTCGCCGGCAATATCATCGACTTCCTCAACTACCCGGAGCGCATCTTCCCCATCGGCAGGCTGGACAAGGATTCCGACGGGCTGATTCTCCTGACGAATGACGGCGATATCGTCAATTCCATCCTGCGCGCGGAGAATGAGCACGAGAAGGAATATATCGTCACGGTCGATCGCCCCATCACCGAAGTCTTCCTCGCCAGCATGTCTAGTGGCGTTCGCGTACTCGGGAGATTGACCGAACCCTGCCGGGTGCACCAGGTTTCCAAGAACGTCTTTCGCATCGTCCTGACGCAAGGCATGAACCGCCAGATCCGCAGGATGTGCTCGGCGCTGGGGTATACAGTGCGTCGCCTGCAGCGGGTGAGGATCATGAACATCCGCCTGGGTGACCTTGCGCTGGGGCGCTGGCGGTACCTGTCGACAGAGGAGCTTGATGGCCTCCTGCCGCAGGTCAACGTAGATGACGCTACTGCACGATGATGTTGCGCCAGGCGCCCGATCGCCAGCGGAAATACATCGCCAGCCCGAGCAAGATGATATACGTCACGGCCGCGATCCAGCCGCCGATGGCGCCCAGTCCGAATTGGGGCAACCAGTCCACCCATCCCTGGCCCGGCGTGAATGTCAGCATGTGCGCGAGGGGCACAAAGATCAGCCAGGAGAGAGCCAGTACCATGGCGGCGGGAACAACGGCGTCACCCGCTCCCCTGAGGCAGAAGCTCGATCCGAAATTCAGGCCGTCGAAGAGCTGGTAGGCGGCGGCAATCCACAGGATCACAGTGCCGGTACGAACCACCTCGGCGGCCAACGGGTCCCCTGCGGGAACAAACGACGGAACGAGCCATGGCCCGCAAGCAGCGACGAGCAGGCCAACCAGGGCCATATAGCCTGTGCAGAGCGCGATGATGAAGTTGCCGATGCGCCGCGCCCATTCCCTGTTGCCGGCTCCGATGGCCTGGCCCACAAGCGTGGTGCCCGTCATCGCAATTCCCACGGCCGGCATGTACGCGATTGACGTCAGCATCATCGCGATCTGTGTTGCAGCGCCATCGACTGGGCTCAAGCGGACTTCCATCAACTGGAAGAGGGCGAAGCCGACCAGGTCCGCCGCGATCAGCACTCCCATGGGTGCGCCGAGCTGGAGCTGCGTCAGTAGCCTCCCAGGATGCAGATGCCACGTGAAGCGCGACCTGAATTCGCGATGCACCCGGGGGCCCAGGAACAGGCAGAGCGAGATGACGACTCCGCATCCAAGGGCAACCGTGGTCGCCCATGCCGAACCGGCAATACCCATACGGAGCTCGACGATGAATACCTGGTTGAGCACTGCGTTGAGCACGGCAACCCCGAGATTCACGAGGAGCGTGACCTGGGGACGGGCTATGCCGTTGAAGAATCCAAGCACGGCCCAGAGCGCGACTCCGAGTGATGCTCCCGCCAGGCGTGGTATCCAGTATTCCACGGCGAGCGCGCTGATCACGGGATCCAGGTCGAACAGCGAGACCAGGGGAGCTCCGCCATAAGCCAGCGCAATGAAGACAGGCGCCGTCATTGCCGCCGCCCAGAGTGCGGTCCAGGTGGCCTGGGCCGCACGCAGCCTGCGGCGTGCTCCATAAGCCTGGGCGACGATGGTCTGTACCGCGAGTCCGACGCCCCCGAGCAGCATGATGCAGACGAGCACGATCCAGTGGATCGAGGCGATCGCGGCCAGCGCTTGGGTCGAGATCCGGCCGATGAACCAGGTGTCAGTGAGGTTGAGTACCGCCTGCACGGCGCTATTGGCCATGAACGGACCGGCGAGCGCGAGCACCAGCTTCCAGTCAACGCGCGTGCGCCCCAGGGCATCCGTCATTTGCCCGGGTAAACGCGGCGGCGCCGGTCGCTCTGCTCCTTCGAGTGACATCGAACGATTTCCTCACGGCCGGGCCGATCCAGGGTCGACCGATCCAAGGCCGCGCAGGGTAGCGCCAACCGGGGTACGAGGGCCAGCAATAGCGCCGGGCTCGGGTGGCGATTCGACTAGACTTGACCTCCGTGGGTCCCGAAAGTACATCCCGGTCCGAGACGTTGCTGTCGCATACCGCCAACCCGGCGAGTGTGTTGCAGCAGCTGGCTGCGTCCAGCGCGCCTGCCGGCGAATCCGCCTGCGCGCTGATTCAAGACGGCCGGACGGCGCTGCTCGCACGTCTCGCGCTTGCAAAGCACGCCGGCCATACGCTGGACGTCCAGTATTACCTCTGGCACGACGATGAGACCGGCAGGCTTCTGGCGCGAGGGCTTCTGGAGGCGGCCGATCGGGGAGTGCGGGTACGCATGCTCATCGACGACATCCATCTGGCCGGGAGGGAAACTGGCTGGGCGGCCCTCGATCGGCATCGAAACATCTCCATCCGGATCTTCAACCCCTTCAGGGTCCGCGCGTGGCCAAGCCTCAAGCGACTGATAGAGGTGGTCCGCGAGGGTGGCCGCCTCAATCACAGGATGCACAACAAGGCCTTCATTGCCGATCAGTCGATGGCCATCGTCGGGGGACGCAATATCGGTGACGAGTATTTCGCCGCCAGCCCGCTCGCGAATTTCCGCGATATGGACTTGTTGGCGCTGGGTCCCGTCGTCGCGGAGATCAGCGAAAGCTTCGAGAAGTTCTGGGCTTGCTCCTTCTCGGTACCCGTCAGGACACTCGCTCCCGTGCGCCCGACGAAGCGTGTTGTGAGACGGTGGTACCGCAGGCTGAGGCGGCTGCGACTGGCGCGGGGCTCGCTCGCCGCGTACGCCGAAATGGGTTCGGAGGAATTGCGCACAGAGCTTGAGTCGTTGCTTGGACGGCTCCACGGGGGCCATGCGACGGCGGTGTACGACCTGCCGGAAAAGGTCGGGGGCAACGCAACCTCCACCGTGACCTCGGCGATCCGTTCCCTGGCAGACAAGGTGAGTCGGGAGCTCCTGGTCGAGTCTGCCTACTTCATTCCCGACGAGCGCACTCTCGCCGCATTGGCATCCCTTCGAGCACGAGGCGTCGAAGTGACGCTTCTGACGAATTCACTTGCATCGAACGACGTGGTTGCCGCCCACGCGGGCTACGCCGTGCATCGCCGACGTCTGCTCGAACTTGGAGTTCGCCTGTTCGAGGTACGCAGCCGCGTCGCAAGGCTCGCATCCACGGTGTCCGGCACCCAGGCAGGATCCCAGGCCAGCCTGCATTCAAAGGCTGCCGTCCTGGACCGCCAGACCGTATTCATCGGGACGTTGAACTTGGATCCGCGATCCCTCTACATCAATACAGAGATTGGACTGGTCGTCGAGAGCGCAGGACTGGCAAATGAAGTTGGCACCGCAATCGAGCAGGCGTTGTCCGGGATCACGAGCTTCCATGTAAAGCTTGTGCCTTCGGGCGGAGGCGGCAACCTCCGCTGGTCTGATGACGAGGCCGGAGAAGTGTTTGACGACGAGCCGGAGTCTGGTTGGCTCAGGAAGCTGCTCTCATGGATCTACCAGCGGGTGCCCCTGCACCATTGGCTCTAGGACCTGTTGGCCATGGAGACTCCGGCAGCGCTTGCAGTCTAGTTGCTGATGTCGAAGCGCAACCGGGCAGCCGCTCGCTGGGGGACGGCATTTCCGGACCTGACAACGGGAGCGAATCTCCAGCCCCGGACCGCAGTGACCGCAGAGGTATCAAATACGCCTGCCGGCTCCGCGCCCACGACTGTCACGTCCTCGACTGTGCCCGTTACAGTCACGGTGAACTGCAGGTCGACCCAACCTGTTACTCCACGACGCCTGGGCCCTTCTGGGTAAACCGCCGGGACGGTACGCGTGCGCTGCAACGAGCCTGCGGAGATCACGTTCCTGCGGAATTCGGCGTCGGCGCGTTGCTTATCCAGGTCGCGTTGGGTGCTGGCGAGAGCCTCATCGTTGCCCCGAACGCCGAGGTCAACCGCCGCCGCCAGCGCCTTGGCTGCTCCATCAAGATCCTGCTGACTGAGCGATTGCCGGCCTGTCGCGATCAACCGGTCCTTCAGCTCCGCCAGAAGCCGCTGGACCTCCGCATCGTTGGCATTTGCTGCGCGGGCAGCCAGCAGGTGGTCCTTCGCACTGTCTCCTGCGGGATCGAGCAACCGACCTTCCGCGAGCCTGGTTCGGCCGAGCACGAGGGCATTGGGAGCTGCGGCGGCTGCAGTTGCCGTAACCGGAACCGAACGAACCGACGCCTGCTCGGACAGGGACCTTTCGAGCGCGGCGATTCTTGCGTCCGTCGGACTCAGATCGCGGGCAGCCGCAGCCAGGACCACGGCCTGGTCGCGTTGACCTGCGGCCAGCGCCCGATCTCCGTCCGCGATGAGGCGAGAAGTCAGATCGCGGAACCCCTGGATGACGGCCGGATCGGTGGCATCAAGACGTCTCGCTTCGAATAACGCGTCCCGGGCACTCTGGCCTGCGGGAGAGATTAAGCGGCCAGACTCCATGCGCTGATTCGCCTGTTGCAGCACGGTCCTGAGCCTTGTGCTGACGTCGCGAGCCTGGGTCAACTGCAGCCGCTCACGTTCACGCTGCAGCTGGGCATCAAGAAAAGCCAGTCGAGGGTGATCGGCCTGGATATTTCTCGCCAGCTCAAGCGCTGCCACGGCTTGATCGGTGCGTTCTGCGAGCAACGCAGCCTCTGCACGCTCGACGATTCGATCTGCTACTGCCCGGATACCTGCGCGGGCCTGGGCATTGGCAGGATCCAGACTGAGCGCTGCCCTATAGAACTCAAGGGCACTGTTGCCGGCCGGTTCGACGAATTGCTGACGCTCCATTGCCTGTGCGGCGAGCGTCAGTTCGTTCTGTACGGGTCCCGATACCGGAGCGGGAGCGACCTGCGTGGCTACCTGTCCCGATGAGTCGGCGGTTGCCATCGGACTCCCGTCGCTGTCGGGTCGACTCAGGAACCAACCAGCGATGCCGGCAATTAACAGTACGCCGATTCCGGCGGGGATCGCGAACTTCGGGAGTGGACCCCGGGGAGGACCCGAAGCGGCTACCTCCATGGGGCGGACACTTTCCATGCTGCGTTCGACGCGACGACGTAGTGCTGCCTCGAGCGTCAAGCGCGTCTGGCCCAGAGCCAGCGGCACAAGCAGGAAACGATAGATCTGGCCGGAGGCTGTGAGCTTCATCAGGCCGGCACTCTCCTCGCGACGGCCTGCGACGATGAGGACGAGGTCGGGGAATTGCCGGGACACCTGGGTTGCCACGGAGGCGATCTCGGGTGTGCCCGCCGCATCCAGTACTAGAACATCCGGCTGGATCGAGGCCAGTTGTTCCGAGACCTGATCGAGGTCGGGAGTCTGGATCACCGTGGCATCCCGGGGCGATGCTTTCCTGACGGTGTCAATCAGGGTGGCGTCCCTCGTGAATACGAGGACCGAGGTGCGGGCTGCGTCGCTGCGACCTGTTACATCCGGAAATGGCGTCACATTGCCGGCATCCATGGCTGAGTCATCCTCCACACGTATGGTATCCACCTGAGGCATGGCGATGCTTCTCCCTGAACCCCGCTCCGCGAACCCGTGTCATGCTACTTGGGATCGCTTCAGGATCTGAGACGTGTGTCCGGTTTTGGATACATGTCGCCATTTCCCGCACTGAAATAAGACACTTCGCGTCGAAAGTGGGGTCCGGTCGCCAGAGCCGCAGGAAGTTTCCTGCAATTAATGCAGAACGGCAACGCGGCACTGCGTCATTACCCGTTGAGGGAGCAGGAATTCGCCGCGTTCCGGGATACCTCGAACCTCGGATCCTCGACCCTTGCCAAAGGCTACAAGCGGAGCATCAGGACAGGCATGAGCACGATTCTCATCGCATATGAGCGCGAATCCGAGTCGAGCATGCTCAATGACTTGCTGACCGGACGGGGGCACAAGGTCATCCGCTCCGCCAATGGCATCGAGGCGTTGGAGGTGGCCCGCCGGGATCCACCGCACCTGATGCTGTCAGACATCCTGTTGCCGAAGATGGACGGGTTTGCCCTGTGTCGCAAGTGGAAGCAGGACGAGCGACTCCAGTCCATTCCGTTCATCTTCTTCACCACGCGTCATGACGACCCCAAGTACGAACGCTTTGCCGAGGAGCTGAATGCGGACCGCTTTCTCGCGCGCCCGTCCGAACCAGACGCGCTCGTGAATGCAATCGACGAGCTGCTCGCGCGAACCGGTCCTTCCGGAACAGGCACAGAACGCCTACCCGTGCTGAACGAGGCCAACGTGCGGCTTTCCGCGCAGGTCCTCGAGCTGCAGGCGCAATCTCGCCAGCTGGTCGAAGGTGAAGCTGCCTATCGCAGGCTCTTTGACGCCAGCCCCTGTCCCCAATGGGTTACTGATCGGGAGTCGCAGCGAATCCTCGTGGTGAACGATGCGGCGCTAGATCTGCTCGGCTACACCCGTGACGAATTCCTGACGCTTCCGGCCAGTGCTCTCGAAGGGTCGCCGGCGCCATCTGCCCTGCCCCGCGCACTAAAGGTGATTCAGCGCAAGGATGGGCATTCACTTGCGTTGCTTCGCGCCAGCCTACAGCACGAGTTTCGGGGCAGGAGCGCAGATATCAACGTGGCTTGCGACTTTACTGAACACGCCGAGAGGGTCGCTACACTGCAAACCGAGCTGGACCTCCAGCGAAGCATCCTCGATTCCGGACCGGACGGTTCTCTGCTGATCGATGCCGAGGGCAGGGTACTTGCTGCCAACGCCGCGTACAGCGCGCTGTCTGGCTATTCGAAGACAGACCTCCTCAGGCGACATCTCTCCGACCTGGAAGTATCGTCTGCGAGCGGTGGCGGACGCGAGGCACCCGCCAACTCGTGGGTTAGATATGAAGGTAGCCATCGCCACAAGTCCGGACGGGTCGTCGACGTCGAAGTCACCGCCCATGAGCTGCCGGGGCGGGACGGGCTTCGTGCGATGCTCGTCCGCGAGGCCTCCGACAACGCTGCGGAAAGGGAGAGACGTGCCTTGGGACAGCGGCGTATCGCTGCCATTCTCGACCTCCAGCAAGCCGGTGATGAGCTCGACGAGAGTGCCCTGTTGGGCCGCGGTGCGCAGGTTGCGGCGTCCCTTGTGAATAGCCCGTTTGCCGCGGTGCTCGGCGTTTCACCCGCGGAAAGAAGCGCGGCAGTCTCCGTTCGATCTGTGGACGGCCAAGCGCCGGAACGCACGGAGGAGCGCTACAGTCCGCTGGGAAAGAAGGGCGTTCTCGCCGAAGCGTTTGACAGTGGCCTCCCGCAGATCGCTGGCGCCCTGAAGGGCCGTAGCCTCATCGATGGCCTGCCGGCAATGGAGCGCTGCATTGCCGTTCCCTTGGGAGACGGGGAAGAGGCCAGAGGCCTGCTCGTAGTCGCCAACGCTGACAGGGAATACTCTGCTGCAGACCAGAACGAGCTGAGTCTGTTTGCCGCGGGCTGGTGGAGGATCATCAAGGCGAAGAGGTCGCATCTCACGTCGATGCGGCAGGTGCAGCGGGCCGACATCGCCATGGAATCGATGATCGTGACGTTGAGCCGCATGATCGAGATTCACGATCCCCACACGTCCGGTAGCGCCTCTCGGGTGGCAGTTCTTGCGGTCGCAATCGGCAAGGAAATGGGTCTCGACGGGAAGAGGCAGCACATCCTCAGAATCGCTGGACTGCTGCACGACATCGGTGCTGTACGCATCCCTGCCGCAATCCTCGGCAAACCGCACCCACTGACCGAGCAGGAGATGGCCCTCGTAAAGACACATCCAGAGCGAGGCAAGGAACTCCTGGCTTCGATCGACTTCAATGCGCCGGTTGCCGCAATTGTCGAGCAGCACCACGAACGCCTCGACGGAAGTGGCTATCCGCGCGGGCTGAAGGGCGACGCCATTCTTCTCGAAGCAAGCATCCTGGCCGTCGCGGACGTCGTCGAAGCCATGTGCTCCCGGCGAGCCGAGCGCGCGGCTCTCGGCATCGATGCGGCACTGGAAGAACTGGAGAGAAATGCAGGGAGGCTCTATGACGCGGCCGTGGTGGCAGCATGTACTCGCCTGTTTCGCCAGCACGGCTTTCACCTGCCCGACTGAATTCAGCCCTGCCTCCAGCCTCGGACTCATGGCGCCGTCCTGTTGCGGGAGCGTCTTATCATGCAACCGGCATCCGGCGACCGCACCTTGAGGCGCTAGGCCTATACCGACGGCTCGTCCACTCCGACACAATCACGCCATCGACCAAGGGCAAAACCGTCGCAAGGCGGTGACGCAAAGCTTCCGGTCCCATCGAGTGCCACGCACGCGTGATGCTCGCGGATAGCGGAGTCGCCGCTTCAGTTTCCATTCCTGAAGCGCAAGAAGCATCGGACGGCCGCCACTCTGGTCGGCGCTCCGCTTCAATTTCACCCCATAGTCGTTTGACTTGCTGCGAACTCAGCAGAGCTGCGTCCATGCGTGTTTGCCACTGTCTTCTTTCGGAGACGTCTCGACGCAACGACAGCGTCGGAGCGGAGAGACATCTTTACGCGTGTGGCATTCAACGCGAATCTCGGCGTGCACAGCAGGTGCACCACCGCAGCCAGCCCATGGCTCACGAGACATCAAGACCGACGAGACGAACTGAAATGATGAATTTCCACCGCAAAATCATTCGACGGCCCTGGCTGGTACTTGCGTTCGCCCTCTCGTTCGCTTCAATAGCAGAAGCCGGCCGCTATACGAATCTGCCGCCGACCATCACCGGAACACCTGCGCTGGACGTCGTTGTCGGGCAGACCTATGAGTTCACGCCGATGGCGTCAGACCCCGAAGGCAGGACCCTCGTGTTCTCCGTCTTCGGATTACCGCAGTGGGCGACGTTTGACCGATATACGGGACGCTTGAGAGGCGACCCGGGTGCAGCCAACATCGGCACGAGCGGCAGGATCGTGATTGCCGTGTCGGACAAGTGGACGATGGCTTACTTGCCAGAGTTCCGCATTACGGTTCGATCGGCAACCTCCGACACGACCACGGCACCAACTACTACCAATACTCCACCACGGATCGCCGGGAGTCCCGCGACCACCGCGACGGTGGGAGTGGCCTACACATTCCAGCCGACCGCGAGTGACGCGGATGGCAACACGTTGGCTTTCAGTATCGCCAACCAGCCTTCCTGGGCGACATTCAACAGGGCTACGGGCCTGTTAGCGGGTACGCCGACAGCGGCCGGCACTTACTCCGCCATCACCATCAGCGTGGGCGATGGCACGGCTACGACCTCGCTGGCATCCTTCAGTATCGTCGTCAGCGCCCCAGCCCTCCAAAATGTGGCTCCGACGATCTCCGGCTCCCCATCGACGGTTACCGAAGTTGGAACGGCCTATTCCTTTCAGCCGAGCGCCAGCGACGCAGATGGCAACTCATTGGGATTCTCCATTGCCAACAGGCCTTCATGGGCCAGCTTCAGTACAGCGACAGGGCGTCTGAGTGGTACTCCCACTGCAGCCGCAACTCACTCTGGTATCGTCATCAGCGTAAGCGACGGTACAACTACCACTTCGCTGCCTGCATTCAACCTGACCGTCAACGTTCCAGCCAATAGGGCGCCAGTGATCTCAGGCACTCCGCCGACATCCATCAATGTCGGCCAAGCCTACGGATTTAGCCCTGTGGCCAGCGACGCAGATGGCAATGCGCTGAGCTTCAGCATCGCCAACAGGCCAAGTTGGGCAAGCTTTAACAGCGCGAACGGTCAGCTGACGGGGACCCCGACGTTGGCAAATGTCGGCACGTTCTCTGGAATCTCTATCACCGTCAGCGACGGCACGGCCAGCGCGACCCTCGGACCCTTCACGATCACGGTGGCACAGGTTTCTGTCGGCAGCGCCACGCTTTCGTGGGCACCGCCCACGCAGTACACGGATGGCACGGCATTGACCAACCTCTCCGGTTACAGGATCTACTACGGTACGGCTGCCGGAGCCCTGACCCAGTCGATCAGCGTCAACAATGCGAGCGTCTCCACCTACATCGTGGAGAACCTGTCGCCAGCTACCTGGTACTTCGCCGTCAAGGCGGTCGCCAACGGCGTCGAAAGCGACTTTTCGAACACGGCCACGAAGGTCGTCAATTGACAGTGGGCGCGCTTGTCGTAACGCAAACATCACGCAAGGAAGGGATGATCGTCGTGTTATGTGAAGCCGAGATCCGGATATGTATGTCGGTGACTTACGACAATTGCGAAGGACTCGGGGGTCCGGTTTACTCGCCCTCGTCGCTCAATGGCAAACCCGTCGAAAGGCGGGGACGCAAAGCCTCCGGTCTACCGGCCCACGGGCCCAGGATAGCGGGGTTGCCGCCTTACGGTGTGGTCTCCACATCGAGGGTGTCAACCCGCATTATTCCTCGCTTCCGTGATCCCGATTGGAGCCTGCCTCAGGGCGAACAGGGGATTCGACCGGCCGTGGCCGGCAGATCCTTCGAATCGTAATGGTTGTCCAAGCGGGGCCTTATCAATGACGATCGACCAGCCTGTGCCGCTCGACGGATCTTGCGACAAGCAATTCCCCGGTCACTTGGCTCGCGGGGCCGTGGCATGCCTCATCGCGCTCTGCGGTCTCGCTCTTGGCGGCTGCCTTGAAGGCGAGAGAACCACTGCCGCAACGACTCCTACAACGGCAACCGCCGCTATCAGTACGCCCTCTACTGGTACCGCGCAGGTGAACCGCGCACCGTCCCTGAGTGGCAACCCCATCACGTCCGTTGTGGCCGGCCAGCCCTATCAGTTCGCTCCCACGGCTGCCGATGCAGATGGAAATGCACTGACCTTTCGCGTACAGAATGCGCCTGCCTGGGCGACGTTCAACGCATCGAATGGCTCCTTGATCGGGACACCGGGAGCTGGTGATATCGGGACGTTCTCGGGAATCATCATCTCCGTGAGCGACGGGGTGACGACAACGTCTCTTCCGGCTTTCTCGATTGCGGTTACCCAGATCGCCACCGGCAGTGCAACGCTCTCGTGGGTTGCGCCGATGCTCAATACGGACGGTACAGCGCTGACCAACCTGACCGGATACCGCATCTACTTCGGTACGAACGCGGGTGCCCTTACGCAGTGGATCGACGTCCCGAATGCAAGCGTCTCCACTTATGTGCTCGGCAACCTGTCCCCGGCAACCTGGTACTTTGCCGTCAAGGCAATGGCCAACGGCGTCGAGAGCAATTTCTCGAACATCGCCACGAAGACCGTTACCTAGAACTCTGTCAGGCTCTCGCGGATACCAAGGCAGGCAATAGCCGGCCTTGGTATTCTCGGCTTCATCGCGATGCGATGAATCTCAAGTGCGCCCGGCGCTCCACCGCGACATTACTCCCAATCGCTCCGGAAGCTCCTTTCGTAGCACTCCTGCAACGAACAGGCGCGTTGCGCTGCGCAAAGCTCGCGGCGCTCCTTGATCTTCCATGACTTTGCGTCGACGGCTGGCGTGGGCTTTTGGCAACAGGCATCGGGCCTCACCATCCAGTCCGGTTGCGAGGCCAGGACGTCCCTCGACAGTGCCGCAGACCGCAGTCATGATGCCACCACCCCGCGCGGCCAGAGAGCATCGTAGGTACCCATGGCACTCAGGATCAGGTTCGCCTCGTATGTTGAATACAGTCAGCGCAGCCACCTCGAGTCGCTGGTCTTCTTCAATGCCAGCCAGCAACGCGTGCTCGACGGGATCATCGACTCGATAGAGAAGTTTGGTCCTCCGGAGATCGTCGAAGAAGACGGCAGACTACGCGTGCGGGTAACCGGCAAGATTGAAGCGCAATCGTTGTTCGCCGTGGATCCCGTGACAGGCAGGCCGCTGGGAATGGCCGTCTATCTGCGTTCCGACCTCGAGAACATGGCCGTCTTGCACCTTGGCATCGCAGAGGAGTTCACGGCGGAGGGGCCTCGTTCCGGGGAGCACCTGTTGTCGAGATTGTTGCGCGAGCTGCGCCGCTGCAGTCGTCGCGTAAAAGGCGTACGCCGAATAGAGGTGCTTTACCTTTCCGGCCGCAACGGGAACCGAGTTCGGCCAAGCGGGCGGAAGACACTCCCTTGATGATCTCAGGCTTGATCGTCGGGTCGCGCGTGGCCGCGGACGATGTAGCCACCTGACTTCTGATCCGCCTCGAGCGTCAAGAGCTGGCGCTTCTGTGCCTCCTCCAGTAGCTCGCTGAAGGTACGGAACCCATAGTAGCTCTCGTTGAAGCCCGGATTCCTGCGCTTCAGGGTCTGCTTGACCATCGAACCCCAGATCTTCTCGTCCTGGTCCCTTTCTTCCGCCAGGGCCTCGATCGTATCGAGTACGAGGTCGAAGGCCTGCAGTTTGCGCTCTTCGTCACCCTTGGGCGTGTCCTTCTGGGACTCCGCAGCAGGCTTGCGTGCCGATTGCTTGCGACGAGAGCGTTGCTTGGTTTCCTCCTGCCTGACAAGGTCGTCGTAGAAGATGAACTCGTCGCAGTTTGCTATCAGCAGGTCGGATGTGGAGCTCTTTACGCCCAGTCCGATCACGGCTTTGTTGTTCTCGCGCAGCTTGCTGACGAGAGGGGAGAAATCCGAGTCACCGCTGATGATGACGAACGTGTCCACGTGGGCCTTGGTGTAGCAGAGGTCTAGTGCGTCAACGACGAGGCGGATATCTGCGGAGTTCTTTCCCGAAATCCGCAGGTGGGGAATCTCGATCATCTCGAAAGACGCCTCGTGCATGGAGGCCTTGAATTCCTTGTAGCGGTCCCAGTCGCAGTAAGCCTTCTTGACGACGATGCTGCCCTTGAGCAGAAGCCGTTCGAGCACCCGGTTGATGTCGAACTTCGCATACTTCGCGTCTCGCACGCCCAGGGCGACGTTCTCGAAGTCGCAGAACAGGGCCATGTTTGTCGTGGGATGGGCCATATGCTTGCCTTGCCTGGAAGAGGGACGACCGCCGCGACGGCATTTCGGAAATCCGCGGTGGCAGACCGCTGAGGAAGCGCGCCTGCACGAGACGACCGGCAACCCGCCGAGATGGCGAGCTGCCGGCTTGAAGGGCCTCTAGCCGCGTTCGCGGGCGGCGACTTCGTCGATGAGCTGCAGCAGCTGCTGATTGCCGCCGGCCGAGCCGACGTCTGCCGTGTACTTGCCATTGATGACAACCATCGGCACGCCCTGCACGCGATAACGGCGGTTGAGCTCCTCCGCGCGCCGCAGCTTCGCCTCCACTGCGAACGAGTTCGCAGCCTTCTTGTAGGCGTCGGCAGTAATGCCGTGCTGCCCGAGGAACGCGACGATCTTGTCCGTGGTGTCGAGCAGGTTCCTGCTGACGTTGATCTCGCGGAAGATCACCGGATGCAGCTCCTCGAGCTTGCCAAGGGTCTCAACCGTGTAGAACAGGCGGGCATGGGTCTTGAGCATGTCGTTCCACATCGCCGGAACTCGGACAAACTGCACATACGGAGCCTTGCCGGACTTGCGCCAGCTCTCGACCGCAGGGTCCAGCGCGAAGCAGTGCGGGCAGCCGTACCAGAAGACCTCGACCGCTTCCACCTGGCCGGGCGAAACACTGGTGGGCTGGGCGGGAACGAGCGGCTTGTAATTCACGCCCTGCTGGAACCGTGACGCCTGTGCCTGCGCGGACGCGACGGGCGACAGATCTCTCAGCCTGAGAGAGCCCGTCGTGGCGGGTGAGTCGTCGACGGTCTCCTGCTGGTCCTCAATTTCGCTGATCTCGGCGGCCATCGACACCTGACCAGGCTCCGTGACCGACGCTTGAGGCGGGGCCTCCGCAGCAGGCGCGGCGGGAGCAGGCGATGCCTCGGACGCGGGCGAGGGCGGCGCTACCGGCTCAGCGGGCTGGTCGGGAGAGCAGGCAGCGGCGAATACCAGCCAGCCAGCAGCCAAGGTAGCAATGAGCGGCTTCATGCCCTTCTTCATGGAAGTGAACCTCTTAACGTAGACCCTGAACGTAGGAAGCCAACGCGTCGATCTGTTCGTCGGAGAGCAGCGCGGCGACATTTCTCATCATCTGGCTCTGGTCCGTCGCCCGATCACCGCGCTTGTAAGCGCGCAGCTGCGCGGCAACGTAGGTTGCATGCTGTCCCTTGATCGAGGGATACAGAGCTGCGGGATTGCCGCTGCCCCCCGGGCCGTGGCAGGCAATGCAAGCGGTCAATTGCGCCTTCTGGTCGCCACCGCGGTAGAGCTTCTGGCCCAAGGGTACCTTGCTCGCGTCCGCCTCAAGGCCTTTCGCGCGCTGCGCCGAAAAGTAGGCGCCGAGGTCCAGCATGTCCTGGTCCGACAACGTTGCGGTCATCGGCGCCATCAGCACGTTGGTGCGTGCGCCGGACTTGAAGGCCTTGAGTTGCTTGACGATATACTCGGCGTGCTGGCCGGCGATCGATGGCCATTCCGGGTTGACGCTATTGCCATCGAGACCGTGGCAGGCTACACAGGTCGCCGCTTTTGCCTGTCCGGCTTCCGCCGACCCGGCTTCGCCCTGGGCGAATGCCGCCTGACTGACGCACAGGACGGCAAGAACGGCTATCGACTTGAACTTCATCTTTACAACTCCCCTAGATACTCGTCCCGCCAGACCTGAACAGGCCTGCAGCCCCCAAGCGGATTCGGCCGGTCGCCCCGATCCGGGCGGTTGCCCGGCACGGACTGCTCCCGCAGGACCGAAAGCGCGGTGGCTGGCTCTGGCGCAAGAATCCGGAATTGTACACTAAGGAGCGCAAACGCTAGCCGCCCGGTGGTTCATTTAGGAACTCTTATGTCCCAGTATCCAAACGTTAAATTCATGCTGGGCGCCTGGCAACCGGGGCAGTTCCCCGGCGATGCCGGTGCGGAAGTGGCCTTGGTCGGCCGGTCGAACTCGGGGAAATCGAGCGCGCTCAACACCCTGATGGGGCGCAAGGGGCTAGCCAGGATCAGCAAGACGCCGGGGTTGACCCAGCAGATCAACTTCTTCGAGATCAACCCGGGCGAGCGTCTGGTCGACTTGCCCGGGTACGGGTTCGCAAAGGTCCCGGCGCGGATCCAAGAACATTGGCGGGAGTTGATGACCCGGTACTTCGAGTCGCGACAGTCCCTCACCGGAATCATGGTCATCATGGATGCCCGCCGACCCTTGCGCGATCTTGACTGGCAGATGCTCGAATGGGCCGAGGCCCGCCAGATTCCAGCCCACCTGATCTTGACCAAATGCGACAAATTGAGCCGCGACGAAGGGTTGCGCACGCTCAAGCAGGTTCGGGCCGATGCGCCGTCCTATGCCACTGCGCAGCTTTTCTCGTCGGTCAGCAAGGCGGGCACCGAAGAAGCCCGGGCATGGCTAGACGCGCGCTTAAAAGAGCCCCGGCAACCTCACGAAGAGGTCACCGGGGCAGACTAGCCCGGCATGGGGATGCACCGGGGCAGTATTGCCCGCAAAAGGGAGGATCGCGGACAAGAGCATCCAGTGACGCTCGCCGAATGAGACCCGCGGACCCTGATGGAAGTTCCGGACGGATAGGGTCGGTAGGCAGGCCGGATTCGCGCCTGTCACCCCGGACGCGGCAGACTGACCAAGCCTAGAGGAAGGTCCAGGTCAGGCCGATTGACAGCAGGTTCACATCGTCCAGGTCTTCGATCTTGAAGACCTCGTACTCCCCGCGGATGCTGAGGCTCAGGAGCCGGAACTGCACGCCGACGCCATAAGCGAAGTCGGTGCCGCTCTCGTTTATCGACAAGCCGGGCAGGGCAGGGGCACTCAGGCTCGCGTCCCAGTTCACCAATCCCGCTTTGGCGAAGACATCGACCGGGCCGACAGGCAGGAACCCGACGGCATACGCGGCAATGCCAGTGGCGTCCGACTTGATGCTGACACCGGCGACTGAGTCGTCAGGGCTCCCGAAATCAACGTAATTTACCTCGACACCAAGCCAGTCGAGGGGCCTGAGTCCGGCCACGAGCTTGTAGGCCGTATCCGTTCCGTCGAACTCAAGAGACGGCTCGCTGAGCTGGATGCTGGATTGTCCGAGGCTGCCCCCCAGGTAAAAGCCATTGTCTGCGGCCTGAACGGATCCGCAACCCAGCGCCAGAAGGGCAGCGGGCAACATGAATTTGCGCATGAACTTCACTCCTCAACGAAAGTCATCCGGCCTGCCGGTTGAATCGCTACCGATCGTAGCAGCCGCAAGCCGGAACGAAATTGTCGGAGAAAGCCGACACCCCAGGCCGTCCGGAGTCAGTGCGCCTCATCCCAATTCTTGCCGACGCCGACCTCCACCTTCAGCGGTACCCGGAGCATTGCCGCACCGGACATCCGCCGGCGTACCTCCGTGCGCACTTCATCAACCCGGTCCTCCGCCACCTCCAGCACGAGCTCGTCGTGCACCTGCATGATCAGCCTGGCGCCGCTCGCGTCACCCTGCAGCCACGAGGCAATATCGATCATCGCGAGCTTGATGATGTCAGCGGCTGTTCCCTGCATCGGGGCATTGATTGCGCTCCGCTCGGCATACTGGCGCAACGCGCTGTTACGCGACTGGATATCCGGCAGGTACAGCCGGCGGCCAAAGACTGTCTCAACATAGCCGGCGTCACGGGCTCTTTGCCGCGTCTCGTCCATGTAGCGCTTCACGCCGGGATACCGCTCGAAGTAGAGATCGACATACTTCTGTGCGTCGCTGCGACCGATGCCGAGCTGCTTTGCGAGGCCGAACGCAGACATGCCGTAGATCAGGCCGAAGTTGATGGCCTTCGCCGAACGCCGCTGGTCAGCAGTCACTGCCTCCAGCGAGCTGCCGAATACTTCAGCCGCCGTTGCCTGGTGGACATCCCGATCCTCCGCGAAGGCCTGCAGCAATCCGGCGTCCGCCGACAAGTGAGCCATGATCCGCAACTCGATCTGCGAGTAATCCGCGGCCATGAGCACGGTTCCCGGCGGCGCGATGAAGGCCTGACGGATGCGCCTTCCCTCCGGTGTGCGGATCGGGATGTTCTGCAGGTTCGGATCCGTCGAAGACAACCGCCCCGTTGCCGCAATCGCCTGATGGTAGGAGGTATGGACCCGGCCTGTGCGCGAACTGACCTGTTCAGGGAGTTTGTCGGTATAGGTCGACTTCAGCTTCGAAAGGCTGCGGTACTGCAGGACGATGCGGGGCAACTCGTGCTCCTCGGCAAGCTCCTCCAGAACATCTTCTGCTGTGGAGGGCTGGCCGGTGGGTGTCTTGCGCAGCACCGGGATGCCCAGCTTGCCGAACAGGATTTCCTGCAGCTGCTTCGGGGACTCGATGTTGAAAGGGCCGCCAGCCGCGGCGTGTGCCGATGCCTGCAATGCCTGCATGCTCACGGACAACTCGCGGCTCTGCCGGCGAAGCATCGCCTGGTCCACCAGAACGCCCGTATGCTCCATCGCGAGCAGGATGGGCACAAGCGGCTGCTCGATCGTGCGATACAGATCCTTGAGTGTCGGAACGGCCTCGAGCTGCGGCCACAGCGAGCGATGCAGGCGCAAGGTGACATCGGCATCCTCTGCGGCATACTCCGCAGCCTGTTCGATCGCGACCTGGCTGAAGGCGATCTGTTTCGCGCCCTTGCCGGTGACATCCTCATAATGGATTGTCTCCAACCCAAGGTACTTGCGAGCGACCGAATCCATGTCGTGTCGTGTGGCCGTGCTGTTCAGCACATACGACTCAAGCATGGTGTCGAATCGCATGCCCCTCAAGGCAATGCCGTAGTTCAAGAGCACGTGTGCGTCGTACTTGAGATGGTGGCCCACCTTGCCAATCGAATCGCTTTCCAGAATGGGCTTCAGTGCCGCCAGCGTCGCGGCGCGATCCAGTTGTGCGGGCGCCCCCGCATAGTCATGGCCGAGCGGCACGTACGCCGCTTCGCCTGGCTCTATCGAGAACGATATGCCGACAATCTCGGCTTCCATGTAGTTGAGCGACGTCGTCTCGGTATCGAAGGCAAACAGGTCGGCGGCTTTCAGTCGCTTGAGCCAATGTTCGAACTCCGCTTCCGTCAGCACCGTTGCATAGCGGCCCTCCGTCCGCGCGCCGGTCGACTCCGCGCCGGAGCCCGGCGCGACGACAGGAGCTTCAGCCGGCCCCTGCTCCGCATCCTCTCCGCCGAGTTGCTTCAGCAACAGACGCAATTCCAGCCGCGTGTAGAGATCGCGTAGCGCAGGTACGTCGGGAACCCCGCGAACGAGTTCCTCCGGAGACTTGTCCAGCACAAGTGCACAGTTGATCGTTGCCAGCCGCTGCGACAACTCGAGCTGCGCGAGGTTCTCGCGCAGGCTCTCCCCGACCTTGCCGGCAACTTGTTCCGCATGTTCAAGCAACGAGCGAACGGTGCCGAACTCGTTCAACCACTTCGCTGCAGTCTTCGGCCCGACCTTCGGCACTCCCGGGATGTTGTCCGACGAGTCTCCCACCAGAGCCAGGTAATCGACGATCTGCTCGGGATACACGTCGAACTTCGCCTTGACGCCCTCGCGGTCGAGCACAGATCCCGTCATCGTGTTGACGAGCGTGACGTGACCATCCACCAGTTGGGCCATGTCCTTGTCGCCCGTCGAGATCAGCACATCCAGCCCGGCATCGGCGGCCCGTCGCGCGAGCGTTCCGATGACGTCGTCCGCCTCCACGCCGGAAATACGCAGCAGGGGCAACCCCAGTGCCGTCACCGCATCAAGCAGAGGTTGTACCTGCGAGCGCAACTCGTCCGGCATGGGCGGACGGTTCGCCTTGTATTGCTCGAACAACTCGTCCCGGAAAGTCTTGCCGGGCGCATCGAACACGACTGCGACGAGTTCCGGGTTCTCTTCCTTTATCAGCTTCTGCAACATGTTGAGCACGCCGAGTACTGCACCCGTGGGTTCGCCCCGGGAATTGGTCAGTGGCGGCAGTGCATGAAATGCGCGGTAGAGATACGACGATCCGTCGACCAGCACCAGCTTACGGCTTGCGGCAGTCATCGATCAGTTTGCCGGCTCGGATGCAGGCTGTTCCCCCGGCTGCGTCGTGCGGTCTCGTTTCTGTGCTTGCGGCGCAGGTTGCGGCACGGTCGGGTCCACTTTCTCGCCCGGCGTGGCAGCAGCGGGCTGCGCCCCGTCACCGGCTACAGGTGGCTTGGCCTCCGGAAGATAGAGGGGGCCCCGCAGGCCGCAGCCCCCAAGCACAAGAGGCATCAGTGTCGCGAGAAGGAACACAGTGAGGGAGGATTTCATCGAGGAGGCTCCATAGGCGGCAGGTTCGTGAAATCTCGCCGGGAACAGGGCGACAGTGTATCAGGCGCCCTCGCTGTTGGGCGCTCCGGTCCGAGTGCTACCCGATGCATCCGAAGGCAAATTCCTCAAGGCATGGGTTAGACTGCGCGCGTCAACAATGGGTGTGCCGGATGGCGCAACAGCATCGGAGAGAGCAGGCCATGGGTTACGTGATTGCACCGGGTCCTCAGGCAACGGTTGAAGTGCGCGGTACCGCCGATCGGTACCCGGTGCACCGGATCTACTGTGTGGGGCGCAACTACGCCGACCATGCCCGGGAAATGGGTGGCGATCCGGAGCGTGAACCGCCCTTCTTCTTCATGAAGCCGGCCGATGCAGTGGTGCCGAGCGGCGCGACGATTCCCTACCCGCCGCGCACGGCCAATTTTCACCACGAGCTCGAGCTGGTCATTGCGATCGGCAAGGGTGGACACAACATTCCCGTCGATCGGGCGCTGGAACACATCTACGGCTATGCAGTCGGCAATGACTTCACGCGACGCGACCTGCAGACGGCGATGCGCAACGTCGGGCGGCCCTGGGACGTCAGCAAGGGCTTTGACCGTGCAGCAGCCATCGGCAGCATCCGTCCGGTGACAGCAGGGGGGCACGTGCTCGCCGGCAAGATGTATCTGAAGGTCAACGGCGAAATCCGTCAGGACAGCGACGTCAGCCAG
Source organism: uncultured Pseudomonadota bacterium (assembly GCA_903898785.1). Taxonomy (GTDB): domain Bacteria; phylum Pseudomonadota; class Gammaproteobacteria; order Steroidobacterales; family Steroidobacteraceae; genus CAIUGU01. The sequence goes on from CAIUGU010000220.1 coordinate 26,446, forward strand.
ATGATCTGGAGCGTGCCCGAGATCGTGGCCGAGCTCTCGACTCTCTTCGAGTTGGTTCCCGGAGACCTGATCTATACGGGAACGCCGGCCGGAGTCGGTGCGCTCAAGTCGGGTGACCGCATCGACGCAGGCATCGAGGGGCTGGATTCCCTGATGACGCTGATCGCCTGACAACAGTGCCAGCGGTGCTCAGGTGGGCACCTCCGCCCCAAGCCCCTACTTCTTGCCGTACTTCGCGCCGATCCGCCGGTAGGCTTCGCGGAACGGAATGCCTTCCTTGACGACGAGTGCATTGGCTTCGGCAGCGGCATTGATCGACGGATCGAGGTGGATGTTGTCCGCCTTGAACCGTACGCCAGCCAGGGCCGCACCCAGGATATCGAGCGTGTCGGCACACAAGTCGATCCCGCGGAACAACGGGATCTTGATCAGCTGCAGATCGCGCTGGTAGCCTGACGGCAGCTTGGCGACGATCCCCTGGACTTCGTTCAGGCACGCATGCGCAGTGGCCGTGCGACCCCGGATCAGCTCGAAGACGTCCGGATTGCGCTTCTGCGGCATGATCGACGAGCCGGTCGTGAACTCGGCAGGCAGCTCGACGAACGCGAACTCCTGCGTATAGAAAAGCATGAGGTCGGAGGCAAGACGCCCGCAGTCCTGCATCACCAGCCCGATCTGGAACAGCAGTTCAGCCTCGGCCTTGCCACGCGAAAGCTGCACGGCCGTCACCGGCTCATGAACTTCGTGGAACCCCAGGCTGCGCTGCGTGGCGACGCGGTCAATCGGCAGATTCGGCGAACCATAGCCGGCCGCCGAACCCAGCGGACTCTTGCTCGCCCTGCGCTTCACCTGGGCAATGCCTGCCGCATCATCACGCAGCTCCGCGGCAAACCCGCCCGCCCAGAGCGCCACGGAACTCGGCATCGCCTGCTGCATGTGTGTGTAGCCGGGAAGGACAACGTCACCTGAACGTGCGGCCAGTTCGTCGAGAGAAGTCGCTGCGGCAAGCGTCTTTGTTTCAAGGTCGTCAATGACGTCGAGGAGATACAGCCGCAGTGCCGTCAGGACCTGATCGTTCCTGGATCGGCCCAGGTGTACGCGGCCGCCGGCTTCGCCGATCTTCTGCGTGAGCAGGCCTTCGATGGCAGTCTGGCCATCTTCCTGCTCCAGCTTTACACGCCAGTCGCCCCGCGCGTGTGCGGCCGCGATCTCCGTGAGCCCGGTCCGGATCGCATCGAGGTCGGCGCTCGAAAGCAGGCCCTGGGCACTCAGCATCTCCGCGTGCGCAATCGACGCCCGCACGTCATAGGCGACGAGGCGATTGTCGAGGGCGTGGTCTTCGCCAGCCGTATAGCGCAGAACGCGTTCGTCGAGCCGAGCCCCCTTGTCCCACAGGCGCGTCATGACAGCTTCCTATGCCTGCTGCTCGGCCGCGCTCAGGGCCTTGGTATCCTGCACGATGAGCGTGCCGGTGCCCTCGTTCGTGAAGACTTCCGCGAGGATGCTGTCCTGGGCCTTGTAGGAAATGACGTGGACACGCCGTACGCCGCCCTTGATCGCATCTTCGATGGCTTTCGCCTTCGGCAGCATCCCGTCCTTGAGGCTGCCCTGGTCACGCAGGCGCTTCAGGCCGTTGAGGTCGGTGTAGGACACCACCGAACGCGGATCCTCGAGCGACTCGAGGATGCCGGGAGCGCCCGTGCACAGGATCAGCTTCTCGGCTTTCAGGGCCGCGCCGATAGCAGAGGCTACCGTGTCGGCATTGATGTTCAGCAACTGCCCCGAGTCATCCGCAGAGACGGGGCTGACCACCGGCATCAAGCCGTCATCGAGGAGCTGCTGCAACACCTTCGCATCCACGAGGTCGATGTCGCCGACGAAGCCGTAGTCGATGGTCTGCCCCTCCACGACGGTCGGCGGACGCTTGTGGGCGCGGATCAGGCCGGCATCGACGCCGCTGACGCCGACGGCAGCAATGTCGAGCTCGCGGCAGATGCCGAGGATCTGAGTGTTGACGAGGCCATTCAGCACCATGCTGGTCACTTCGATGGACTTCGCATCCGTGACGCGCCGGCCGGCGACGATCTTGGGCTCGAGCCCGAGCGACTGCTGGATCTCGGTCAGCTGCGGCCCGCCACCGTGCATCAGCACCACGCGAATCCCGACCTGGTGCAGGATCGCAACCTGCTCCATGAGGCCGCGCGTCAGCACGGGATCGCCAAATACGCCACCGCTCGCCTTGATGACAAAGATCTTGCCCTTGTACATGCGGATGTACGGGGCAGCACTCTTGAGGGCGCGGACGGCAACGGAAGGGTCAGTACGATGAACCATGGCTTTGACTCACATCAATGAAAACGTTGGCGGATGGACTGGATGTACCAGTGACGATGCTTATGAGCGTGTGCAACCAAATGCATCAACTGCGGCGACCACGCGACTGGCCGGAGTTGCTGCGGAACATCTTGTACAGCACGGCCATCTGCACGACCATCCGGTTATAGGCCTCGCGGACGACCACGCTGCGCGGACCGTCGAGCACTTCGTCTGCGACGGCAACATTGCGACGCACAGGCAGGCAGTGCATGAAATGGCTGCCGGGGGCGGCCGTCTTGAACCAGCTGTCTGTGACGCACCAGTCGCCCAGGTTGCCCCGAAGCTTCGCCTCGGCCTCGCTGTTGCCATAGTGCAGGGGTGAGCCCCATTCCTTCGCGTAAATGACATGGGCGCCGGCCAGTGCTTCGCCGCGATCCGTGGTCTCGCGCAGCGATCCACCGGAGCTGACTGCGGCCTGACGCGCCTTCTCCATGATCGGAGCGGGCAGGGCATAGCCTTCCGGGCGCAACACGACGACTTCCATGCCGCGCAGTGCGGCCATGTGCACCGTTGCAGACGGTACTGCAAGCGGCAACGCACGTGGGTGGTTGACCCAGGACAGCACGAACTTGCCACGCTCGGGCACCTTGAGTTCATCCATCGTGTACCAGTCCGCCAGCGCCTGGCACGGATGATTCATCGCGGATTCCATGTTCACGAGAGGCTTGTTGCACAGGTCGGCCATCATCTTGAACTGCGTCTCGGTCATGTCCGCTTCCAGGTTCTTGCCTTCGGCAAACATGCGGATGCCGATGGCGTCGCAATACGACGCCAGCACCGGCACCGCCTCGCGGACGTGCTCCGCCGCCGCACCGTTCATCACGGCGCCGTTGCGGGTCTCCAGTTGCCACGTTCCCTGGCCGGGAGTGACGACGAACACGGAACCCCCGAGCCGCATCATGCCGCTCTGGAAGGACGCGAGCGTCCGCAGCGAAGGATTCAGGAACAGCAAGCCGAGCACCTTGCCCGCCAGTGCCTGCGGATCGGGGTGGCTCTGCAGCCGTGCAGCGAGCCCGAGCAGGTCCTTGACCTCGTCGCGCGAGAAATCAGCCAGATCGAGAAAGCGGTTCATGGGAGCGCGCTCCATGCCATGGGCACCGGGCGCCTTCTGCAGATTGTCATTGTTCGATCCTCAGGAGTGCGGCGCGCAGCATTTCCACGTGCTCACTCTGCAATACGTAGGGGGCGAGGATGCGCACGATGTGCGGATCGCCGCTCGTCCCCGTCAGGATGTCCTGCTTGAGCAGCGCGGCCTGGATGTCCTTGGCCGGCCGGGTCGTCCGCAAGCCCAGCAGGAAACCGGCGCCCTGGACGGCAGTCACCGGGCCCACGATGCAACGCTCGCGGATCTCGGCCGACCGCAGCCTGACGTTCTCGAGCAGGTTCTCGGTCTCGATGATATCGACGACCGCTTCCACCATCGCGCAGGCCATCGGCCCGCCGCCGAACGTCGTGCCGAGATCGTCGACATGCAGGTGTGCCGCCATCGCATTGGACATGAGCAGCGCAGAGACCGGAAAGCCTGCCCCCAGCGCCTTGGCCGTCGTGATCATGTCCGGCGTGACGCCGTAGAGGTTCGCCGCGAAGGGATGCCCGGTCCGGCCGACACCGCACTGCACCTCGTCAAAGATCAGCACCGTGCCGGTCTCGTTGCAGCGCTTGCGCAGCGTTTCCAGCAGTTCCTTCGGCAAGTCGAGCGCGCCAGCCACACCCTGCACGGGTTCGACAATGACGGCACCGGTCTTCTCGGTAATGGCTGCGCTTGCTGCGGCATGGTCGTTACGCGGAATGAAGCTCACATCGAAAGGCGTCTGTGGAAAGCCGTACCACTTCTTCTGCGCCCCCCACGTGACCGCGCCGGCGGCGGCGGTTCGGCCATGGAAGCTGCCTTCCACTGCAATGACCTCGCGGCGCCCGGTGATCTTGAGGGCCAGCTTGAGTGCATTCTCGTTCGCTTCGGCGCCCGAATTGATGAAGAAGACGGTATCGAGCCCAAGCCCGCAGAACTTCGCGAGCCGCGTGGCCGCCCGCTTGCGGACATCCAGCGGCACCGCATTGCTCTGGAAGGCGAGCGCCTTCGCCTGGTTCGTGAGCGCGGCGAGCCACCGCGGATGACCGTAGCCCAGTGCGGCGACCGCATGGCCGCCATAGAGGTCGAGTACGCGGCGGCCATCAGGCGTATTCAGGAAGACGCCTTGGGCATCCACGACTTCCAGCGGGAACTGGGCATAGACGGGCGCGAGATGGTCCGACGGCGCATTGTGGCCTGCAGCAGCCGGCTTGTTCGTGGCAGGGGATTGCATGACAGTCATCCTCTAGGTCCAGCCCGGCGCCGGAGCGGTGAGGCCGGCGGTCTCCGCCAGGCCAAGCATCCGGTTCATCCATTGCACGGCGCCGCCCGCCGCACCCTTCACCAGGTTGTCGACGACGCACATGACGGCGACCGTCTCACCGCTGGCAACGGCGCTCAAATTGGCGAAGTTGCTGGCGACCACGTCCTTGATGCGCGGCATGTCGCTGCCGACGCGGACAAAATACGAGTCGCGGTAGAACTCCTCGAAGGCGGCAACCAGTTCCGCCGTCTTGAGCGGCTTGCGCGCAGTCGCTTGCACGGTGACATGAATGCCGCGCGCGAACGGACCCGAATGGGGCACGAAGCAGAAGTCAGCGGCGATACCCGAGGCCGCCGTCGCAAGCGCCGTGACTTCAGGTGTGTGCCGATGGCCCAGAGCGTTGTAGGAATACAGATCGCTGTGACGCTGCGGGTGATGGGTCCCTGCAGTAGGCGTCCGGCCTGCGCCGGTGCTGCCAGTGACGCCCGACACGAACAGGCGGGGCTCGATGAGTCCGAGCTTCAGCAGCGGCACGCTTGCGAGCAAGATGGCCGTGGCGAAGCAGCCGGGGTGACCTACGTGCCGTGTCGTCAGTGTCTTCAGCTGCTCCGGCACCGCGCAGGTAAAATCCTTGATGCGGTCCGGTGCCCCGTGGGGATGCTTGTAGACGGCTTCGTAGGCGGCCGCCGTCGAATAACGATAGTCGGCCGAGATATCGACGACGCGGGGCTTCGCGCCTTTGCTCTCTGCCGCCGTCAGCAGTGAATCGAGCAACGCATGGGAAACACCGTGCGGAGCGGCAGACAGCACCGCCGAGGTCGGCAGCGATGCAACCAGCGCCGTGGTGTCTTCCTGGCTCGTGTATTTCAGGTCCGGGAAGCTCGAGCGCAGGTGCGGGAAGAACTTCGCCACCGGCTCCCCCGGCTGGCTGTCCGAGGCGACGGCTTTGAGCTCAAGATTGGGATGGCCGGCGATCAGGCGCAGCAGTTCGCCGGCGACGTAGCCGGTCCCGCCCAGAACGACAGCAGGAATCTTCTGCGCGCCGCTCATTCCGATACCGCCTTGGCGAGCTGGGCAGGCGACAAGCCGAGGCTGGCAATGACCTCGTCGCCCAGCGAAGCGCCGTTCGTCATGGCGTTCCACGCCGCCACGCCCATCTGCTCGCGGATGATCTTCACGCCCACGTCGTTGTCGGTTGCCGGACCCGTGACGACGCTGGGCTCGATGCCGAAGCGCTCGCGCAGGAGCTTGACGCCACCCCATGCCGCAACGGGATCGTTGGCCGACAGCACGACTGAAGTCAGCGAGGCCTTGATGTCCGGCGAGGCGAGGATCGCCTCGACGCCGTACGCGCCCAGGATGCCGTCGCCGAGCTCGAACACGATGACATCGGGTTCGCCCTGCGCCATCTCGGTGAGCAAAGCGCGCGTGATTGCCGGGCCTGTCTTGGCCGTCGTCGTGACGACGCCGAGGTCGGTGAAGATCATGCTGCGCCGGGCACCCGCATCTTCCATGGCCAGGATGTCGCGACGCAGGGAGACGCCCGTCGCCTTGAATGCATGGACGACGAGGCCACGATGACGCATGCGGCTGACGATCGCACAGGCAGCGGCGGTCTTGCCGGCCTCCATGCAAGTACCGGCGAGCGCGACGACCGGAACCTTCTTCGTGTCGACCTGGACGTTGTAGTCGAGCGGACGGTAGCCCACCTTCGCGGGGATGCTGATGCGCTCACCGAGGTACGGGAACTGCAGCACGACGCCGAGTACGCGACAGTCGAACGGCTTGCCCTTGTCGGGGTTCGCCGAGTCGACGATGCCAAGCACGCCGCCGATGTTCAGTACCTGGATGATGTCGCCTTCCTTGACGGAAGTCGGCAAATGGCCGGAATAGCCGAACAGCGCCTGGCGGTGGCCCAATGCGCCGACGATGATGTCGCCCTTCGACACCTTCGCCATGCGGCCGCTGGTCAGCTCCAGCGTGTTGTAGGTCGACTTGCTGGTCAGGATCTCGACGACGAGCACGACGCCCTCTTCGCACGGAATATCCGTGGTGGCGACGCGCAGCTCGTGACCCAGGTTCAACGCCTGCGTGATCGACGCGACTTTGTCTACAACGACGGTCTTCATTGCTCTCTACTTCCCGCGGCCGGCGCGCGCCCAGAACATTCCGGGCAGGCCGACCATCTTCGAAAAACCAAGTGCATCGGCAGCAGTCCATTCGCCGGCCGCTTCACCGTACACGCCCTTCGAGGCGGCCATGATCGAGTAGGGCGAGGTGACACCTTCGATGAAGGCGACGCCGGGCCGGTACAGCACTTTCACTTCGCCCGTGACGCGTGCCTGCGACGACAGCAGCAGCGCTTCGATGTCGCGGCAGACCGGGTCGAGGTGCTGGCCCTCGTGGACCAGGTCGCCATAGGTCGACGACACGAGCTCCTTCACGCGGACCTGGCGGCCCGTCAGGACGAGCTTCTCGAGTTCACGATGCGCGTTCAGCAGCACTTCCGCCGCCGGCGCTTCGAATGCAACGCGGCCCTTGGTGCCGATGATGGTGTCGCCCAGATGGATGCCGCGGCCGATGCCGAAGCGCGCGCCGATGGCTTCGACCTTCTCGATGAGGGCCACGGGCGACAGCGCTTCACCGTCGAGGCTGGAAGGCACGCCCTGCGTGAAGCCGATGGTGTGGCGCTCGGCGGGCTTTGGATTGGAGAACGCGTCGCGCGACAGCACCCACGCTTCATCCGGAATGCTGCCGTCCGACGTCAGGGTCTCCTTGCCGCCGATGGTCACGCCCCACAGGCCGCGGTTGATCGAATACGCGGCACCATGCGGCGGAATCGTCAGCTTGCGGTCTTCCAGATACTTGAGCTGCTCGGGGCGCTTGAACGCGCGATCGCGCACGGGAGCGAGGATCGTCAGTTCCGGAGCCAGCGTGCGTAGCGCCACTTCAAAGCGGACCTGGTCGTTGCCGGCGGCCGTGCAGCCGTGCGCGACGATCTTGGTGCCGAGCTTGCGGGCCCACTCGGCAATCGTCTGCGCCTGCATGACGCGCTCGGCGCCGACGCACAGCGGATAGAGCTGGCCGCGGCGGATGTTGCCCATCACCAGGAACCTGAGCACTTGGTCGAAGTAACCGTCGCACGCCGAAACGAGGATGTGGTCCTGCGCGCCGAGTTCGCGGGCACGGCGGTCGAGCACCTTGGCGGCGTCGGCACTGATGCCGCCGGTATCCACGGTGACGGTGATGACCGGGCGGCTATAAGTCTCCTTCAGCCACGGCACGCAGAAGGACGTGTCGAGGCCACCGGAAAACGCCAGCAGGATAGGCTCTGAACCCGCAGGAATCGTGTCGCTCATTGTGGGGTTGGGTCTCTAGACGTTGAAGACAGCGCGAAGACGGTCGGCCAGCTTGCGCTGGTCACGGACGTCCTCGGTGGCGATGAAGATGGTGTCATCGCCTGAAATGGTGCCGACCACTTCGGGCCAGGCGGCTTTGTCGATCGCAACCGTGACGCTCTGCGCCGAACCGGTCATCGTGCGCAGCACCGTCAGTGACGGTCCCGCGGTGCGCATTTCGAGAACAAAGCGGGCGACCGCTGCGAACGGGTTCGCGGGCGCCATGTCCTCCTGGGCCGGGATGATGTAGCGATCGCCGGCCTTGGCCACGCCGAGTTCCCGCAAGTCCCTGCTGACACTCGATTGAGTGGCATCAAAGCCCTGCTTCTTGAGCACCTTCACCAGCTCTGCCTGCTTGTGCACGGGCGATTCCCGGAGGATCCGGAGGATGGCCGCGCGGCGCGAAACGGGGTGGTGGACGTCGATGCTCACTCGGGGTGCCTGCATAAAGTTGCGCGGATTGTGCATAAATATGCAGGGCGGGTCAAGGGCGGGTAGTCGCGACCTCTCAGGGAATGCGACGTGGCTCCAATCGCAGTTGCCGCACGGTCGCCGACCGGCGAAGCTCCTTCCGTCCGGTTCGTCCGCAAGCTACGGTGCCTTTCCCTCCATGCCCCCCACCCTCGATCTCGCTCGCAAGTTGCTGGCCCTGGCACAGAGCGGCCTGCATTTCACCCATGACCCCTACGACAAGGAGCGCTACGAGGAAATCGCCCGGATCGCCTCGGAGCTGCTGGCGGCCAACCCGCTGCTGGCGACGGGGGTCACGCCGGAGGCCATTCTCGAGTTATGGCGTCGAGATCGCGGGTACGTTACGCCAAAAATCGAGGTAAGAGGTGCTATTTTCCGCGAACGTGAAGGTAACGCCGAGGTTCTGCTCGTACGAGAGACCATCGACGGCAAATGGACGCTGCCCGGGGGTTGGGTGGACGTCAACGAGGCTCCCTGCCAGGCCATAGAGAAGGAGATCGTGCAGGAGTCCGGCTACGTCGCCGAGGTCGTCAAGCTGGCCGCGGTCTACGACAAGCTGCGGCACGAGCATCCGCCCTCGCTGTTCCATATCTGGAAGCTGTTCTTTCTGTGCGAGATTACGGGCGGCCAACCGCGTTTCAGCCTCGAAACAGACGGCATCGAATTCTTCGCCCTGGACGCGCTGCCGGAACTGTCCATGCCGCGCACGACACCGGCGCAGATCGCGCGCATGCACGTGCATTACCTCAATCCGGGCTTGCCGACCGACGTCGACTGATCAGGCGGAAAACTGCTGGAGCGCGAACACGCCCCACGCGACGGCTGGCAACAGCAGCAAGCCAGGCAGCAGCTGCATCCCGTACTGCCGGTCGCCGAGGGAAAAGGCCGCCACGCACTTGCTGACCGTATTGCTCGTGAGGCCTGCCAACACGCCCATTGCGGCCAAGCGTACGGTCTCATCGCTGCCGGCGATGGACGCGGCCGAGATGGCTGCCGCATGCGCGTCGGCGAATCCGGCGAAGGCCGCGGCCATCAACAGGCCGCTCGATCCGAACCACCGGGTCAGCAACGTCGAACCGATGAGGGCACAGCCAAGGATCACCATGAACAGCAGTGCCGTCCTGGGATCGAAGGGGCGGCCAAGCGCCACTTCACCCTCCGGGGAACCGCGGACGCTGCGCAGCGTGAAGACGGCTCCATAGAAGATCGCGGTCAGTCCTGCCGCCACGAGCGGCCAGAGCAGCAGGCGCAGCGCCGCGAGGTTGGTAAGGCCGATGACGATAGCCAGTTGCAGTACCGTGGCCATCGAGGAGAGCGCAGCACCTGCTACCGCTCCCTGACGCAGGGAGGGGTGCAACTTGGCCCGCGCACCCATCGCGCCGATGGTGGCAGTGCTGGACACGAAACCCGATACGAGGCCCGCGATGGGCAATCCAAGACGGGTGCCCAGTGCCCTGAGCGCCACATAGCCCAGCGCATTGATTGCCATCAGGAGCACGACCAGGATCCAGAGTCGCCTCACATTGATGAGGTCCCACGGGTCCACCGCCTTGTCGGGCAGCAGAGGCAGGATCACGAGAGCGGCTGCGGCGAGCAGCAATCCGTCATGCACCTCGGCGTCCGTGAGGACGCGATGGATGAAGGTATGCAGGCGGGAGCGGGACGCCAGCACGATGGCGACGATCACCCCGACACCTGCAGCGAGCCCAGGTTGCCGCATTGCCCAGGCGCCAAGCAGGAAAGTCGTGAGCTGTGCGATCTCGGTCGTGATGCCGGGATCGTGGCTGCGAGTGCGCTGGTAACCGACGACGACCAGCAAACCGACAATGACGCCCAGTATCCCCAAAGCCACTTCGCCGATGGACAGGGCGATGGCGCCGGCGAGGGATGTCAGGGCAAAGGTGCGAACGCCGGCGATGGCGCGATTGGCTCCCTGTCCTTTGTTGCGCTCACGCTCCGTCCCGATCAGCAAGCCGATCCCGAGCGCGACGGCGAGTCCTACGAGGGTGTCTTCGAGCGGCAGCATGCTGCCATCTTAGCGCTTTGGCGCCAGGGAACCTCTGCCCAAGGGCCCTAGCGGTCCTTGATCCAGACGTCCTTGAGGTGCCCGAGCGCCAGGGTGCGGATGTTCTGGACCGGATTCTTCTCCCATGTGAAGCAGGGCGGATCCCGGCGCAGCATCGGCCAATGCTCGGTGCGGAGGATCTTCTCCAGATACGCGAGCGTGCCGCGGATCGCATCCATGTAAGGGTTGCGCCCGTTGAAAAGCACTTCAAGGTAGCGGTAGGCGCCCCCAAATTCGCCATCGAGGCGAGTGCGCATCACTTCCTCGAAGAACTCTGGGGTCGTCCGCAGGAGGTCCAGCCCCGAGCTGTACCGTACCGTCGTATTGCCGGTGTCATCCTTGCCGAGCGCGATGCCGCCGAGTACGAACTCGGGATACAGCCGGTCGCGGCATTTCTCCAGATAGCAGCGATCGGACATCTGGGCGATGAGGTCACCGGTCCCGACCAGGTGGCCGAGCGTGCGGTCACGCGGGTCGTCGAGGCGAATCTGGTCGAATTGCACCTCGTATCCCGTGAAGTGGACGATCTGCGTCGCGACGGGCACCCATTCCGCCATGCCCACCGTGGACAGGTAGCGCGCGAGGAACTGCGCGCTGCGGCTGACGTGGCTGGTCGTGAACTCGGCACCGTTGCGATGTGTGGTGTCGTCGGTCTGGCGGATGTAGCCGGCGTCGTGAAACAGCGCCGTGACGACGCCGAGGATGGCGCGTTCGGGCCCGAGCTTCTCCTCCGGTGCATGCGACCGCTCGTATCCCGCCATCAGCCGGGCGCCGGCAAGCGTGCCGTCCAGCGAATGCTGCAGGTCGTGGTAGACCGTGTCGCAACCGTAGTATCCGGGAAACTGGCCAGTGAAGAGCCTTTCAAAATCGCGAAAGGCCATCTCGAGCCTGTCGAACGAGAAGCCAGGCCAGGTCTGCGCGAACAGTTCCTGGACCGCGCGCATCACCGCTGTCGGAGAACTCACCTGCACCGTGTTCGTGACGTCATAGTCACTGCGCCGGTACTGCATTTTTGTCCGTCCCCCGAGGTTCTGATGTGAATCGAGTCTAGCCTGTCGGGTTGAATTGTCCATGTCGGCCGACGTCAGCCGTCCCGCTTCTGGGATGCGCTGCTCGTTGCGGCCACCCTGCTGTCGGCTGGCCTTACACCGACTGCCGGCTTTCTTGACGCAACTGGGATTCCGGTCGTCAGGCTTTCGCCTAATCCGCGGGGTCGCCACAGGTCCGCAATTTGACGGACGATCCGAAACCCCTGCTCGCTTCGTCTCCTGCGTCGGGTGAGATGCAAAATCAAGGGGCACCTTATCCGACGTCGCCGCCGTTAATAGGGGCAGGCATGTCCCGCTCTCGCCCTAGGGGTGTCGCCTATCGGTCCGATTGCCACAACCTATTTGATAGATGGACACCCTCGGGCCACACTTGAGCCGCAAGTCGAGATCAACCCGCCTGAGGAGAGAGCCATGACAACCGAAGCGAAGTGTCCTTACTCGGGAGACCCCCGCAAACACACGCTGGCGGCCGCTCCGTCCAACGCCAGCTGGTGGCCCAACCAGCTCAAGCTCGGGATCCTCCATCAGCGCTCGCCCCTGTCGGATCCGATGGGGGAGGGCTTCGACTATGCCGAGGAATTCAAGAGTCTCGACCTCAAGGCCGTGAAGCAGGACCTCGCGGCGTTGATGACGACCTCTCAAGACTGGTGGCCAGC
>CAIUGU010000221.1 GCA_903898785.1 uncultured Pseudomonadota bacterium
CAACACGATCGCAGAGACCGTGTTCGATGCCGTTCGCGCGCACGCGGAGGGCGTTCTGAAGGAGGTCCGTGCCGGCGTGCCGCCGACGGACGAGAGCCTGACCGACCAGCTCCAGCGTCGCCAGGACCAGTTCATCGCCACCCTCCGCAAGGCTGAGCGCAAGGCGCTCTCGGATGACGAGCAGCAGCAGCTCAAGAACGAGCTCCGCGACAAGCGCCTGCAGCTCTACGCGGATGCGGCGTCAGGCCTGTCCTTCTATGCCGACATCGATACGCTCGGCCTGCCCGGATCCCCCATGGAGGCGGGCACGCCGCCTTCCGAGACCAGCCTCTTCCTGTGGCAGTGGCGTGAGTGGATCATCGAGGACATCCTTCGAGCTGCTTCTGCGGCGAACAAGCCCTACCGCTCGGTCGTGGACGCGCCGGTGAAGCGCGTGCTCTCGATCGTGGTGCGTGAAGATGTCCTTCCGAAGATCGCGGCCCCTGCGGCAGAAGCTCCGGCCGATCCCGGCGCAGCGCCGGCGGCCGACGCCGCGGCCGCGCCGCCCGCGGTGATTCCGCCGATCGACCTGAAGGCTCCCGTTCCCTACGACTTCGCGAAGTCGATGACGGGGCGGGTGAGCAACAACCTGTACGACGTTCGCGTCGCCACGGTGCGCATGGTGGTTGCCTCGTCGATGCTGCCGGAGGTGCTGAACGCCATTGCGCGCCAGAACTTCATGACCGTGACCGGCCTGGAGGTCGCTGCGGCGGATGCCTTCGCGGCTGCGGACGAGGGCTTCATGTACGGCGGCAAGCCGGTCTGCGAGATCAAGCTCACGGTGGAGTCGATCTGGCTCCGGCCCTGGCTCGCCAAGCTCATGCCGAAGGAACTGCGTGAGCGCAAGGGCACCGACGGCCGGACCACGGACGACCCGCCCGAAGCTCCTGCCGTCACGCCCTCCACCTGAGTGATCCTGTGACGGACGAATCGACCCCCAACGAACACCAGACTCGGAAAGAACCATGAAGCTAAAGGGAATCAACACGTTCGAGCAGCACCTCGAGAAGGTCGTTCTGGGCGTTGCCGTGCTTGCCGTCGCAGGCATCGCCGGATGGCAATACCTCAGCGCCCCGACCGTCAAGGTCGGCTCGAAGTCGGCCTATCACGGCGAGATCGACGGGATTCTCGAGAAGAAGGCGCAGGAGCTCGAGCGGCGGCTCGGTGACGGTGCAGTGAGCATCGAGATTCCCGCGGACACGGTGACGTTGGCGGCGCCCGGGTTCTCCGAGCAGCTCGTGGCACCGATCTCTCCGGTGCAGAGCCTGGCGGTCACCGCGCCCAACTTCAACGGGCAGCTGGTGAAGTCCGGGTCCTCGTCGGTCGACGTCTGGTACTACGTGCCGACGGTCCCCGTGTTGAGCATGAAGGGCGTTCAGGAGACTGCGGACGCCCTCACTGCCGATTCGGCCAAGGAGGCGGCCAAGGCCTCCAAGGTTGTCGCTGCACGCCCCGACTTCCAGACGATCGATGGTCCGAAGGACGTGGTTTGGACCACTCCGTACGCTCGCATCGACCTCAAGGGATTGCGAGCGGAGTTCACCGGCTCTCGAAAGGACGCAACCCCGCCGCTGAACGCCATTCCGGGCGTCTGGTACCAGGACAAGCCGTTTGTCGTGGACATCGTCTTCGAGCGCCGTGAACGCGGTTCGGGCGACTCCTGGGGTGCCCCGGTGGCCGTCCCGGTGTTTGCAGCCCGTCCGGAGGAACTGAACTTCCGCGCCCGGATCGACGGCGCGAGCGCCGTGCTGCGTGAAGACGTGTTTGCGTTGCTCGGATCCGACGACAACCAGTTCGAGGTCCTGCAGCCGGCCTTCTACGACACGGTGAACCAGCAGTTCGTGTCGCCTGCGCTGCTTGCGGCGCAGGCTGCGGACGATGCGCCAGCCACCGGCGACGCCGGCGCAGCACGACGACGTCTGCAGCTGCAGACGCAGCTGCAGGATCGCCAGCGGCGCGCCCAGACGCTCCGCGCGGACCTGGCGAAGCTCGGTGGTCCCTGGGACGACGACCTGGAGCGCAAGAAGGAAGCCGAGCGCAAGCGCGAGGAAGCCGATCGCAAGAAGGCAGAGGAGTCGGGCAAGGGCGGCGGCGGCAACAAGGGCCCCGGCGGCGGACCCGGAGGCGGCCCTGGCGGCGGCGGTGGCATGAGCGGCAAGAACAACACCCAGGCCGAGACCGAGGCGAAGGACGCCAAGAAGAAGGCTGGCGAGCGCAAGTCGAAGACGATGGCGCTGCGCCGGATCGAGGCGGAGATTGCGGCGATCGAGAAGGATCTGGGAGCAGAGCCGACGGCCGGGCAGCCGACCTCCAAGCCGAAGGCATTGGCGCTCGCATCCCTGGACGAACTCATCGTGTGGGGCCATGACCTGGAAGTCGTGCCCGGGCACACGTACCAGTATCGCTGCGTTGCACGCGCCTACAACCCGTTCTTCGGCAAGGGAAACCAGCTGGTGAATGAGCAGCGGGCGAAGCACCTTGATGCTGCATTCACCACGGACTCGATTGCGAGCGAGTGGGGCAGTCCGGTGACGGTCTCTTCGGACGTCCAGTTCTTCGTGACCCGTGCACTCGTTGGCGACGGTTCCATCGCGGCCGGCACTGCGCAGGTGGAGGTCTACAAGCTCCTCGGCGGCCAATGGCGTCGCTCGGAATCGAGCCTGCAGCCTGGCGAGCGCATCGGCAAGGTCGACTCGCGCAGCGGTACCCCGGTGGACTTCAGCACCGATTACTACCTCGTGGATGTCGTCGAGGACCTCGACGTATCGCGCGCTGGATCGTCTGCTTCCAAGGATCGACGGGCCGGCATGGCCGTGGTCGGAACGCTGTCCGGGTCCGAGACGCAGATCCGCGTTCCGATGTCGGAGCTGGACGATCCGGATCGCACTCGCCTGCGAGCGCAGGCGGATGCATCTGCCGCGGCTTCGAAGGGTGCGGCGGACACGGCTCCTGACGCAGGCGGAAAGCCCGGGCTGGGCGGTTCCGGAGCAGGGCCTTCGGGCGGCGGCGCTGGCGGCCCGGCTGGCGGCGGCAAGTCGGGTTCGGGAGCCGGCGGCAAGTCCGGTCCGGGTGCCGGTTGAGGACTTTCTCGCTGCCGTGGTAGCCCGTGAAGGGTCTGCGCCAGCGCTGGAGAGGCCTAAAAAACAGGGTGTTCACCATGGGCGCACGCACGCGTGCGCCCATGTCGTTTTTGGGCCCGAATAACGCAGTTTCCTATAATGAAATCTGCCGAAATTCCTGCATTCGAGGCGTTCAACCCCCTTGACGCCAATGGGAACCTCAGTACCATTGCCGATCCCCATTCGCATCCGCGTTTGGGCATCTTTGACAAGTGAAGTGTTGGTCGTGCACCCCAGACACGTACGCCTTCCTGGCTTCGG
>CAIUGU010000222.1 GCA_903898785.1 uncultured Pseudomonadota bacterium
TCAGGGAATGTCCGCCACGCACTCGCAACCAGAAGGCACGCGCCATCTACCGATCAGGCGCTGGTCGCGTTGTGGCATCCATGCCCGGCTTGCGACGGTGTTCGCCCTGACCTGGCTCGCCCTGGTTTCACCCGACGCGCGCGCCGATGACGGCCCCCCGGGCTTTCCGCTCGTCGGTGACTGCAACGGCGACGGCCAGAGCGACGCACAGGCCATCGCCGATCAGCAGATGCTGGACAGCAACGACAACGGCGTACTGGACGCATGCGAAGTGGCGTTGGGCGATCTGGACCTGAATGAGCAGATCGAACTGGGCGATATCGCGCTTGCCATGCTCGATTTCGGCCAATCCGATGGCGGTCTCGGCGACGTCAACCAGGATGGCTCGGTCGACTTCCTGGACATGGCGCTCATTTTGCTTGAATACGGACCCTCGCCTTACGCAAGTGCGCCACGGACCATGGTGCGCGACCTCCTCGCCGGGCAGTCGCATCTCGACATCATCGTCATCGGCGACTCGAATGCCACCTTCTCGGCGGGCGGATCACGCGGCTTTGCGGGCGGATTCGTCGATGAACTCACGCGTCGCGGCGTACCGTCATTCGGAACCGGGCTCTTTCCGGCGGCCTGCTCTGGCAGAGACGTCGCCTACCCCTTGATGGGCACGCGTGGCTTCACCACCAGCTCGCAGGCCAGCATTTCCGTGAACGACTCGCGCCGCGACTGCGACGGCTGGAAGCCCGGCGCCGCGTCTGGCATCGAGTTGCCGGGCCTGTTCGAACGCAGTCGGCATGCGCCGCTTCAGCTTGAAGGCCGGGACATCGACTGGGCCTACCTGCCCGAGGGAACGATTGTCAACGACCACTCTCGCGACTGGATTTCGCTCGGCTCACGCGGCGGCGCTGCGGGGTTCGGCAGCGAGTGCGCCGGCGCCTATCGCATGGTCATCGCACGCATGCAGGCCTCTGACCCGACCTCCGAACGCACGCCACTGCGACTGCGCGTGACCCGTGACTTCGCCTACGGCGAGAGCGTGGTGCCCGATGTCGCCGCGTCGGTCGAGCACCTCGGCGTCCCGGAGTCCGCGGTGCATGAGGTGCGCTACGCGGCCGATGCCGGCCGCCGACGCGTGTTCGCCACCTACGGTGTGGACGACTCCACCACAGGACCGGTGGGACTGCTGCTGCGCTCCATGTACCGAACCGACGGCGTACCGGGGTTCGCCGTCACGATCCTGCAGAATTGGTCCGGCGGGACCTCCACGAACATCGCCGACTCCCTCTCCGATGGCACGGGCTGCGGACTCTCCACACTGCGCACCTACCTCCAGGAGCTGCGCAGTCGCCAGTGCGCGGCAGGTGGAACCGGTCGCGTGCTCGTCTGGATGAACATGGGAGTGAACAATCCACAACGCGCTCTTGCGCCGGTGCACTGCCCACTCGATGCCAATCGCATCATCAACCAGCTCGATCGCGCGTGGCGTTCGCTCGGATACCCCCCCAGCGATCTTGGCTTCATCGTGACCGCCTCGCCCGACGGCGGGGTCAGTCACTACGAGCCCGAGGCCACCACACAGGCGTTGCGCAGGGCGATGCTCGGCGATCCGCGCATCGCGGTCGTGGACATGCACGCGCTCGTTCCGGGTTCGCTGCTCTCCGATCGCCAGCTCTACGCTGGTCAGACCGATCGCCCGAACCCGCATCTGGCCTCCGACGGCTATCGCACCATGATCGAGCGCCTTCTCGAGCGGCTCCAGTGGGGCCTCGACTACCAGCCGAACTAGGCTGCCACAGGCTTCGAAAGCCTCCGAAAAACCCCTATACTCCTCCCCCTTCGCCCCACCGCGGGCGCTTTATCAACTACAGAGAGCAACCATGAGCAA
>CAIUGU010000223.1 GCA_903898785.1 uncultured Pseudomonadota bacterium
ATGGTCATCGAGAAGGCCAAGCGCCTCGTCGAGCACAAGCGCGACGTCGTGATCCTGCTCGATTCCATCACCCGCCTCGCGCGTGCCTACAACACCGTGATCCCGAGTTCCGGCAAGGTGCTGACGGGTGGTGTCGATGCGAACGCGCTGCAGCGTCCGAAGCGGTTCTTCGGCGCAGCCCGCAACATCGAAGAGGGCGGCTCGCTCACGATCCTGGCAACGGCGCTGATCGACACCGGTTCGCGCATGGACGACGTGATCTATGAAGAGTTCAAGGGCACCGGCAACTCGGAAATCCACCTGGATCGCCGCGTCGCCGAGAAGCGCATCTTCCCGGCCGTCAACATCAACCGCTCCGGCACCCGCCGCGAGGAGCTGATCACGAGCCAGGAAGAGCTGCAGAAGATCTGGATCCTGCGCAAGCTCCTCCATCCGATGGACGAACTGGCCGCGATCGAGTTCCTGCTCGACAAGATGAAGGACACCAAGACGAATGGCGATTTCTTCGACGCGATGAAGCGCTGACCGCAGCGCTTCACACCTCGAACGCAACGAATCGATGGGGGCGCACAGGGGGAATTAGAGAGCAGGTAGTCTTGGGGCACGATGGCTCGCATCCCGGCGACCTGGTTCCTTCAGGTACGGCGCGGGTGTACACGCCGGAGGCACTCGAGCGATAGCCGCCGCTTGGACGCAGAGGACAACAAGAACGTGACAGGGGCGCCCGGGTGCGCCCCTTTTCTTTGGACGGACTGTTACGCTTTCGCCACCGCCATCCTTGCCCACGGAACAGGCCGTCAATGTCCGCTGCTCCCCACAAGCGACCCAACCTCGTCCAGGGTCCCATCGGCCGGACACTGCTGTTGTTCGCGCTGCCGACGCTCGCGAGCAACGTGCTGCAGTCGCTCAACGCGTCGGTCAACGCCATCTGGATCGGCAAGTACCTGGGTGAGGCGGCCTTGACCGCGAGTGCCAACGCGAACATCGTGCTGTTCTTCCTGCTCGGCGTGGTCTTCGGCATCGCGATGGCCACCGGCATCCTGATCGGCCAGAGCGTGGGGGCTGACAACGTCGACCAGGCGAAGCGCGTGGTGGGCACGAGCGCCGCGTTCTTTGCGTTGCTGTCCACTGCCGTCGGCGCATTCGGTTTCCTGTTCGCGCCTTACCTGCTTGCCGCCATGCAGACGCCCGCGGACGCGATGCCGTACGCCATCAGCTACCTGAGGATCATCTTCGTCGCAACGCCGGCCATGTTCATCTACCAGTACGTCATGATGGCGTTGCGCGGCGCGGGCGATGCCCGGACGCCCTTCATCTTCATGCTGAGCTCGGTCGGCCTCGACATCGTGCTGAACCCGGTCTTCATCTTCGGCTGGGGCCCCATCCCGGCGATGGGCATCGCGGGATCCGCCACGGCCACGCTGGTCGCGCAGACGCTGACCTTGGTGCTCCTCGTGTTGCACCTGTATCGCCACAAGCATGTCCTGTGCATCCGCAAGGAGGAGCGGCACTACCTGAAGCCCGATCCGAAGATCCTGAAGGCCCTCGTCGCGCGCGGCATCCCGATGGGCCTGCAGATGACGGTGGTGTCTTCGTCGATGATCGGCATGTTCGCGCTGGTGAACCGCTTCGGTTCGCAGACGGCCGCTGCCTTCGGGTCGATCCTGCAGTTGTGGACGTACATCCAGATGCCTGCGTTTGCCGTGGGTACTGCGGTCACCGCGATGGTTGCGCAGAATGTCGGCGCCGGTCGCTGGGATCGCGTTCCCCGCATCGCATGGGCCGGCATGGGGTTCAACCTGCTGCTGACCGGCATTCCCGTCGCGATCGTCTACGCGTTCAACCGGGCTGCAGTCAGCCTGTTCCTGCCGCCGGACGGCATGGCCATCGACATCGCCGCCCACGCCAACCTCGTGACGCTGTGGTCGTTCATCGTGTTCGGCGTCACTTTCGTGCTGCTGTCGGTGCCGCGTGCGACGGGGGCGGTGCTCGGCCCGCTGGTCATCATGACGATCTCGTTGTGGGTCATTCGCTTTCCGTTCGCGTGGCTCCTGACCGATCGCCTGCAGGTCGATGCGCTGTGGTGGAGTTTCCCCGTGGGCACCGTGGCGATGCTGCTGCTGGCGGGTGGCTACTACCGGTTCGGCGACTGGAAATCGGTGCAGCTGCTCAGGCACTGACCCTGTCGCCCGGATCGACGCCCGCGGGTCGGGCATAATGGCCCGCATTCGCCCGACACCGGACTCGCTTCATGGACCCGACCACCACTGAAATCCTCGGTATTGCCCGCGCCATCCAGCTGGCGGTGGCGCCGGTGTTCCTGCTGACGGCGCTGGCGACGATCTTCAACGTGCTTGCGAGCCGGCTCGCGCGGGTGGTCGATCGGGCGCGCGTCATGGAGGCGCAGCTCGGCGATCCCGCGTTCGCAGGAGCCGATGAGGTCCGCGCCCGGCTCTCGGTCATTTCGACGCGTACCCGGCTGATCAACCTCTCCATCGCCCTCTGCGTGCTGAGCGCCCTGCTGGTCTCGCTGGTGGTGGTGAGCCTGTTCGTCAGTTCGCTGCTGCAGATCGACCTGGCATGGCCGGTGGCCGTGCTGTTCATCGTGGCGATGCTGAGCCTGGCGGCAGCGCTGATCTTCTTCCTGCGGGAGATCTACATTGCCACTGCGGCGCTGCGCTTCAGTTCGATGGTCGTCGGGAAGGGCGACGCGAGGGCAGGCGGACCCTGACCCGTGGATTCTGCCCTTGCATTCCGTGATGTGGGCCGCAGTTCGTGTTGGGCACGCGGGGCACCATTCGTTCCAACGCCTTGAGGAGACTTGATGGTTGCCGTGATTCCAGAGGAGCTGGTTGTCGACCCGGATGCGTACCGCATCTCGCGGGATCCCGTGCTGCTGGTCGCCCACCTCCAGGCCAGCCTCGCAATCAACCTCTATGACGACTCCCAGGGCGTCGGCGGCCTGCTCCACCTGTGCTACGTTGCCACGGTCAACGGCAAGCCGATGGAGCTGACGGACAACACCTTGAGTTCCAGCGTCCTGCTCATCGATCGCTTCTGCAAGGAGATGAAGAAGGCCGGTTCGCGCCCGCAGTGGTGGCGCGTGCGCATCCTGGCGCATTCGGCTGCCGGCGAGTCCGACGAAGTGGCGGCCACGGTACTCGACCTGGTGCGTGCCTACTTCATCGACAGCACGAAGCCCGTAACCTGCCAGGAGTTCAACAAGGTGCCCGGGGTGACGATTCGCACCCACGCCCGCGAAGGCCAACTTTGGACCAGCGGGTTGTCACGGCAGCCGCCGATGGTTCGCGCCAAGGCGAGCTGACTGTCTTTCCGGCGAGGCCTCCGCCTCCTGGGTGCTTCGCTCCCCCCGATCCTGCCGTCCGGCTCTGGTCAGTCGACCACGAGCGTGCAATCCTTAGGGAACCTCTGATTAACCTATACACGTTCGCGTTGCGTCTCCAATCCTCTGCTGCGAGGCATCGGACCGCAGGCCATATCGGCAATATGGACAAGGTTCGTAACGACGCAGCAGAGGATTAGAGGCGCAACCCATTGAATGACTATTTATTCCTTTATCGGGACGGGAGCCATTTCGTGCAGGGTAGCGTTGCTCCTCCCTTGTGTACATTCAGTACACGGCGGTCGATCGCGCCTCGCCCTGCACGAAATGGCTCGCCGTCGCGAACGTGTATAGGTTAATCAGAGGTTCCTCAGCTCAATGAGCGCTGCCGATGTCGACTTCGCACCTGTCGTTTCCCCTGCCGATGCCGCGGTGGTGGCGCGCCTCGCCGCGGAGATCTGGTACGAGCATTACATCCCGATCATCGGGCGCGAACAGGTCGATTACATGGTGCCGCGTTTCCAGAGCGAGGGAGCTGTCCTTGCCCAGATCGGCAAGGGCCTCCAGTACTTCCTGATACTCAGGGACGGGCAGGCCAGCGGCTACCTTGCCATCGAGCCGCAACCGGAAGAGCGCAGGATGTTCCTCAGCAAGCTGTACGTGCTCAAGTCCGCACGGCAACATGGCCTCGCGAGACGGGCCTTGGCCTTCATCGAGGCGCGGTGCCGTGCTGCCGGACTCGAAACGCTGTGGCTCACCGTCAACAAGTTCAATCCGGCCCTCCACGCGTACGAGCGCCTTGGCTTCGTGAAGGTCGCCGACGTCGTGACAGACATCGGCGACGGCTACGTGATGGACGATTACCGTCTGGAAAAGGCGTTGGGGTGACTGCATGAACATCCGCTTTGCACCCGGGGAAGTCCGCTTCCGCATCGATCGCCGGGAACTCGAGGTGCTCCTGGGCGGCCGCGCGCTGGCAATGCGCGTCGACCTGCCGGGACAGCACGCCTTCACGGCCAGCGTGAATCCGGACCGGCTAGGCACGTGGCGCCTCGATAGCGATCCCACCGGCATGTGGCTTGCGATACCGCGCAAGGAGCTTGCCGTGTTTGAAGCTGGCGTTCCGACGGCCGACGGACTGACCCACCGGTTCGAGCTGGCAAACGGCGGTGAGCTGGAATTGAGCTTCGAGGTCGACGTCCGCGGCTAGGCGCGCGTTGCCGGCAGGCTATTCGCGTGCGATGGCGCGGTAGCCGATGTCGCGACGATACTGCAGGCCGGTCCAGGTGATGCTGTCAGCGAGCGCGTAGGCAGCCTTGCAGGCAGCGCCCACCGTCGCGCCCGTGCCGACGGCGCACAGTACGCGACCGCCGTGGGTCAGCACCTTGCCATCCTTGAGCTGCGTGCCGGCATGGAACACCTTGCCGGGCAGCTTGGCCGCTGCATCCAGGCCGACGATCTCATCGCCCTTGCGGACCGCATCCGGGTAGCCGCCCGCGGCCAGCACCACGCCCACCGCCGCGTGCGGCGTCCACTGCGCTTCGGCCAGGTGCAGTTGGTGGTCGAGCGCCGCCTCGCACAGCACCGTGAGGTCGGATTCGAGCCGCATCAGGATGGGCTGCGTTTCAGGATCGCCGAGCCGGCAGTTGAACTCGAGTACGTTGGGCGTGCCGTCCGGCGCGATCATGATGCCGGCGTACAGGAAGCCCGTGTACTTCGTGCCTTCCGCGGCGAGCCCGCGCACGGTGGGTTCCATGACTTCGCGCATGATGCGCTGGTGGGCTTCCGGCGTGACCACCGGGGCCGGCGAGTACGCGCCCATGCCGCCGGTATTGGGGCCCTGGTCGCCGTCCTTCAGGCGCTTGTGGTCCTGCGACGTCGCGAGTGGCAGGATCGTGGTGCCGTCGACGATCGCGATGAAGCTCGCTTCCTCGCCTTCAAGGAACTCCTCGACCACGATGGTGGCGCCCGCCTGGTCGAACTGGCCTGCAAACATGGACTGCGCGGTCTCCACCGCTTCCCCGGTCGTGGCGCAGATCACCACGCCCTTGCCGGCGGCAAGGCCATCGGCCTTGACCACGAGCGGTGCCCGTTGCGCGCGCACCCACGCGGCATCGAACGAAGCTTGCGTGAAGGTGGCATACGCAGCCGTCGGGATCCCGTGCCGCCTGAGGAAATCCTTGGTGTACGCCTTCGAGCCTTCGAGGCGCGCTCCCAGGCGGTCCGGACCGAAGCAGCGCAGGCCCGCAGCGTTGAACGCATCGACCAGGCCCAGTACCAGCGGCACTTCCGGTCCGACGATGGTCAGGCCCATGCCCTCGCGCTTCGCGAACGCGACCAGGGCGTCGATCGCATCGGCGGCGATGTCGACATTCGTCACGCGGGGTTCGAGGGCCGTGCCGGCATTGCCGGGCGCAACATAGACGTGCGAGACGCGAGGCGACTGCGCCGCCTTCCACGCGAGCGCATGCTCGCGGCCACCGCCACCGATGATGAGGACTTTCAAGGAATCAGTGCCTGAAGTGCCGCATGCCGGTGAGCACCATCGCGATGCCGTGCTCGTTGGCCGCGGCAATGACTTCGTCGTCGCGCATGGAGCCGCCCGGCTGGATGACGGCCTTGATGCCGAATTCCGCGGCGACGTCGAGGCCGTCGCGGAACGGGAAGAACGCATCGGATGCCATCACGGCCCCTTCGACGGTCAGCCCTTCGTCGCGGGCCTTCATCGCGGCAATGCGGCTCGAGACCACGCGGCTCATCTGGCCTGCGCCGACACCGACCGTCATCGCGTTCTTTGCGTAAATGATGGCGTTCGACTTCACGAACTTGCACACCTTCCACGCGAACAGCAGGTCGTCGAGTTCGTCCGGCGTGGGCTTGCGCTGCGTGACGAGCTTGAGGTCGGCGGCCGTGATCATGCCGAGGTCGCGGCTCTGCACGAGCAGGCCGCCGTTGACGCCGCGGAAATCGAAGCGCGAGTTCGTCTCGGCCAGGCCGCCGGTGGTCAGCACGCGGATGTTCGTCTTGCGTGCGCAGACCTCGCGGGCTTCGCTGTCGACATCCGGCGCGATGATTACCTCGACGAACTGGCGTTCCAGGATCGCCGTGGCGGTAGCCGCATCCAGCGTGCGATTGAACGCGATGATGCCGCCGAACGCGCTGGTCGGGTCCGTGCGATACGCATTGTTGTAGGCAGTCAGGATGTCGGCCGCGACGGAGACGCCGCACGGGTTCGCGTGCTTGACGATCACGCAGGCCGGCTGCTCGAACTGGCGCACGCACTCGAAGGCCGTATCACCGTCGGCCACGTTGTTGTACGACAGGGGCTTGCCCTGCAGCAACGACGCACTGCCCATGCCCGCGCCCTGCGAGTTGGCGGCAATGTAGTACGCGGCCTGCTGGTGCGGATTCTCGCCGTACCGGAGGTCCATGCGCTTGCGGAACTGCAGCGGCAGGAGGTCCGGGAAGGTGCTGGTGCCTCCGCGTGCCACGGAGTCGAGGTAGTCGGCTACCGTGGCGTCGTAGGCGGCAGTGTGCGCGAACGCCTTGGCCGCGAGGCGGCGGCGCGTTTCCGCCGAGACGCTGCCATCGGCGCCCGCCATTTCCGCGAGCACGATGCCGTAGTCGAGCGGATCGACGATGATGGTCACGCGGTCATGGTTCTTGGCCGACGCCCGCACCATGGCGGGCCCGCCGATGTCGATGTTCTCGATCGCGTCCTCGATCGTGCAGTCGGGCTTCGCGATCGTGCTGGCGAACGGATAGAGGTTCACGACGACGAGGTCGATCGCCTCGATGCCGAACTCGCGCATGACGTCGTCGTCGACGCCGCGGCGGCCGAGCAGCGCGCCATGGATCTTGGGATGCAGCGTCTTCACGCGGCCATCCATGATTTCCGGGAAGCCGGTTTCGGCGGAGACCTGCTTCACCTCGACGCCATGGTGCTCGAGGAGCTGTGCGGTGCCGCCCGTCGACAGGATCTCGATGCCCTGCTCGCGCAGGCTCCGGGCGAAGTCGACGAGACCTTCCTTGCTGGAGACGCTGAGGAGAGCGCGCTTGATTGCCGTGCCCGCCATCAGCCGGCAAGCCCGTAGTTCTTGAGCTTCTTGCGCAGCGTGCCGCGGTTGATGCCGAGGATTTCGGCCGCGCGGCTCTGGTTGCCCTCGGAATAGTCGAGGACGGCGCGGAACAGCGGCTCCTCGACCTCCCTGAGCACGAGGTCGTAGAGCTGGCCGGGCTTGTGCCCGTTCAGGCTCGCGAAATAGCTGTTCAATGCATCCGCCGTCATCGTGCGCAGCGGCATCCCACGGGAGGTGGGCTTGTAGACCGGCTCTTTGCGCAGCCGTGTTGTTTTTTTCTGCACCATGGCAATTCCTGAAGCGCGTGCCGCGAGAGGCACGTCGGCTGCCTCAGGCTGCGTAACTGATACGTTGTTCCGACTTCCGTGCAAGCTGGTCGAAATACTCGCTCACCAGGGCGAGTTGTTCCGCAGCAGTGTCCGGTTTCACGACCTTTGCCCAAAAGGCTTCCGCGCCAGGGCGATCCTTGGCGTACCAGCCGATGTGCTTGCGAGCAACCCGGACTCCTGCTTCTTCCCCATAGAAGTCATGCAGGTTGCACAAATGAGTGGTCATGATATCACGGACTTCCGCTGGGCAAGGCGGCGGGAGCAGTTCGCCCGTGGTTAAAAAATGTTCAACCTCGCGGAAGATCCAGGGCCTTCCCTGCGCGCTGCGCCCGATCATCAGGCCATCTGCGCCCGTCTCTTCAAGTACCGACTTCGCTTTCTGCGGGGAGTCGATGTCTCCATTGACGAAAACGGGAATTCGCACTGCCTGCTTGATCAGCGCTGCAGTGCCGTATTCTGCGACGCCCGTATAGTGGCAGGCGCGCGTGCGGCCGTGGACCGCAAGTGATTGAATGCCCGCGTCTTCGGCGAGCCGCGCGATCGTCACTCCGTTGCGATTCTCTGGATTCCATCCTGTGCGGATCTTCAGTGTCACGGGGACGGACACTGCATTCACGACCGTGTGCAGGATCTCCGCGACGAGCTTCTCGTCCCGCAACAGGGCGGACCCCGCGGCTTTGTTGCAGACCTTCTTGGCGGGGCATCCCATGTTGATGTCTATGATCTGCGCGCCGGCATCGACGTTCCGGCGCGCGGCATCAGCCATCATCTCCGCGTCGCCGCCGGCAATCTGCACCACGCGCGGTTCGGGCTCGCCGCTGTGGTCCATGCGGCGACGGGACTTCTCCGTGTGCCACAACCGCGCGTCCGACGTCAGCATCTCGCCCGCCGCGATGCCCGCGCCGAGACGGCGGCACAGCAGGCGGAACGGCAGGTCGGTGACGCCCGCCATCGGCGCAAGCGCGAGGTTGTTCGTCAACTGGTAGGGGCCGATGCGCACGGGGGTCATTTCCTGGTATCGCTCGCGCACTCGATGCCCGCATAGGTCTTGAGGCACACGTCGACATGGAAGCCGACGGCATCGGTGCCCGGATCGACGATGCCGATGTCCGCATCGACGGGCTGGTTCGGCGCGAGCAGGCGGTCGGCCGGCGTGCCTGCCGCGAGGTATTCGGCGGGCTCGAACTCGCGCGCACCGACCTGTTCGCCCCAGCGGTCTTCGAGCGTGAGCTTGAGCAGCGGGTAGGGTTGAGCGAACCCGGCGCGATTCAGGATGCTGGCCTTGAGGCGCAGCGTGCCGCTGGTCGCAGGGTCTGCCGCCACGCCCCATTGCTGGATCTCATACCCCGTCACGTCCCAGTTCGGCGCCAGCGGCAGCTTCAGTGCCGTGTATACCTTGAGGAGCTGTGGGCCCACGCGGGGATCGCGCACCAGCTCCTGGCGGTAGTGGTGTACGGCTTGCAGGCCGAGCGCGACCAGCAAGACCAGGCTGAAGATCGCCCACGCCGCCGTGCGGGTGCCGCCTGAATCCGTCTCTTCGGGTTCCGGCGCGAAGATCTCCGCGGGCACCGTGACGCGCTCAGGCGTCCTGCGCGACCGGTACGGCGCTGGCCCGGCAGGTGCGGCCGCGACTGCTGCGGCGGGCTCGATCAATGGCTCGACTTCCTCCGGGGCCGGCGCAGGCTCCGGCAGCGATTCGGGGACGCGATAGACGCCGCTGATCTCGATGCGGTCGCCTTCCAGCGTGATTTCTTCCGGGTCGCCGGGTGCCTCGACCGCGTAAGGCGGGTCGTCGTGAGCGGCGACCGACTCGTCGGGCGCGGCCTCGCGCGCGGCCGCGATCGGAACGAGTTCGCCGTCAGTGAGCTGGAACTCCCCTGTCGGCAGGTCGTTGGCCCACCGGACTTCGGCGGAGGCCAGGGCCGCTTCTTCCGCGTCCGACGGCAGCGACGCGGGGGATGCCGCCGGTTCGAGGGACTCTGCGGGCTCGGGCTGGGGGCCGGGCGGAATATCGTCGATCAGGCGCTCAATGGCGTCGAAGATGGTGTGGCACTGGCCGCACTCGACCTGGCCATGGCCCGCACGCAGGATGGCACCTGTCACGCGGAACATCGTCTGGCAGGTGGGGCATTCCGTGAACAACGCGATTCCTGGCTTCGGCTACGAACTCACTGCGGGCGTGCGTCGCACGCCGTCCAGCCTGACCCAGCCGTCCTGGTGGGTGGCAGGGTTCATATCAAACCACGGGGCATACCGCTCCGCCACTGCCGCAGCCTGGGTCGCCAGGATCCCTGACAGCGCAATTCGCCCGCCCGTGACCACGCGATCCTTGAGCTGGCTCGCAAGCGCTAGCAGCGGCTCCGCGAGGATGTTCGCCAACAGGACGTCAGCCCGCGCCGTCAGCGGTTCGTCGACCGCCAGCAGGCGGAGGTGCCCGGCCACGTCATTGCGCTCTGCATTTTCCCGGCTGGCGGTCAGGGCCTGCGGGTCGATGTCCACGCCGATCGCGGTGGCGGCGCCGAGTTTCAATGCGGCGACCGCCAGGATGCCGGAGCCGCAGCCGTAGTCGATGACGTCGCGGCCCGCGAGGTCGATGCCGTCCAGCCATTCAAGGCACAGCGCCGTCGTCGGGTGCGTGCCGGTGCCGAAGGCGAGGCCGGGATCGAGTTCGAGGATGACGGGCGGAACGCCGGCCTCCTGCAGCGCCGAAGCAGGCGGGCGCTGTCCGCCCGGGCAGATCCACAGGCGCTTGCCGAACCGCATCGGGCGGAAGTCCTTCAGCCATTCGCGTTCCCACGTGCGATCGCCCAGCACGCTGAAGCGATGGCCGGGCAACGGCTCATCGAGCATCGACTGCAGCCCGGCAAGTACCGACACGGGATCAGTATCGCCGTCGAAGAGCGCCTCGATGCGTACGGTGGGCCACAGCGGCGTCATGCCCGGTGCGGGTTCGAGCACGGGGTCGTCCGCCGCATCGGCGAGCGTCACCGACGTCGCGCCGGCGGCGAACAGCGCATCCTCAAAGGGCTCCGGATCGCGGGCGCCCAGGTCGAGCTCGAGCTTCAGGAAGGGCATGGAGGACAGTGATCGATGGTCGGTCGGGAGTGGTCGGAAGGCAGCGCGGCGAGGCGAGTGAATCGATCTTCTCCGGTCCCGTCACCGGCCCCTTTCCTGGTCAGGCCTACTTGATCCCCAGCCTTCGCTCCAGATAGTGGATGTCGAGCCCGCCGGCCTTGAACGCAGCGTGGTTGAAGATTTCCTGGTGCAGCGGGATGTTCGTCTTGATGCCTTCGATGACCATCTCGGACAGTGCGTTCTTCATGCGTGCGATCGCCGTGTCGCGGTCCTCGCCGTAAGCGATGAGCTTGCCGATCATCGAGTCGTAGTAGGGCGGCACGGTGTAGCCACTGTACAGGTGCGTATCGACGCGGATGCCCGGGCCACCCGGCGAGTGGAACAGGCGCACCGGGCCTGGCGACGGCACGAATGTCCGCGGGTCTTCAGCGTTGATGCGGCATTCGATGGCATGGCCGCGGACCGTCACGTCGCTCTGCGCCCACGGCAGTCGCTCGCCGGCAGCAATCTGCAACTGTGCCTTCACGATGTCGATGCCCGTGACCAGTTCGGTGACCGGGTGCTCGACCTGCACGCGCGTGTTCATCTCGATGAAGTAGAACTCGCCGTCTTCGTACAGGAACTCGAACGTACCGGCACTGCGGTAACCCACTTCGCGACAGGCAGACACACAGCGCTCGCCGATCATCTTGCGCTGCTTGGCGGTGATGCCGGGTGCGGGCGCTTCCTCGATGACCTTCTGGTGACGTCGCTGCAGCGAGCAGTCGCGCTCGCCCAGGTGGATCACGTTGCCGTACTCGTCGGCCAGCACCTGGATTTCGATGTGCCGCGGCTTCTCGAGGAACTTCTCCATGTAGACCTGGCCGTTGCCGAACGCGGCAATGGCTTCCGCCTGAGCGGAATTCAGCGCATTGAGCAGCGTCGCTTCGCTGTG
>CAIUGU010000224.1 GCA_903898785.1 uncultured Pseudomonadota bacterium
CGCGCGTCGCCCGGCCGCGCCGGACAGCCGGCATCACGGCCGGCCTTTCCATCCCAGGCCGCCGAAATGCAGCGGATCCACGTTGTTCTCGGGGCAGACGAACTCAAGGATCTCCTCGTCAGGAATCAGGCCCGCCACGAACGAGTGCCTGAACTCGCCGTCCCAGGCCTCCGGATCCGTCGCGATCACTTCGACCTCGAGCCGGCCCTTCGTCGGCCGCTTCCAGCGCTCGATGATCTTGAGCTTTTCGGTGTGCACGCCGAATCCGGGAGTGATTTCGTTGAAGCCCACCGACTCGATGACGAGGGTGTCGCCCTCCCAGTGCCCGGTCGAGTGGCCGTACCAGGCCGGGTTCCACTCTTCCGCAGGCGGATGCGGGCGGCCATCGAGGAACACCTGCCGATAGCCCGGCGTCGTGAATTCGGTGAGATGGACCATCAGGTCATTCGTCTGCACCACCTTGTAGGGAAACAGGATGGACGTCGGAATCGCGTTCTGTGGCAGGCAGTAGGCCGCCGGACCCTGCGAATTGATCTTCTGCAGCTGCGCCTGCATGTCCGCCGCCCATTTCTTCATCGGCGGCTGGGGTCGCACGCCGGGCGGATCCGGAACGTTGTACCAGACACCGTTGAAATCGATCCTGCCATCAGGCATCCGTGGCGGCGGGCCTTCGATGTTGCCGGCGCGCAGGCGCATGTCCATGCCGAGCTGCCCAGGGTCGTCGCCGATGGTGCCGAGGTTGCCGGCCCAACCGACGTTGAGGTCGAGATTCAACGTCTTGCCGGCTTCGATCGTCACCGTCTTCTGCTCGTACGTGCGATACATGCAGCAGGCGATCGGCAGGCGGAGGTCATACACGCCGGGCGCGAGGCCCGTTACCACGTATTCACCCGTCGGCAGCACGGCAACGGTCTTCGCCTCGCCGGTGGCCGTGTGCTTCATAGAGAGATCGGCATCGAGCAGCGTGATCAGGTTGCCGTTGGGATCGATCAGCTTGCCCGTGATGCCGCCGGCCGCGCCCTGTGCCGCTGCCTGACCGGCCACGAACCCGACGCCGGCGACGAGCGCCAGCCACATGGATGTCTTTCGCATCTTCCCCCTCCGCGTCGAGATCAGTTTGCAGTCGCTGACCTGCGGGACGGTACGGGACCGCCGCAGCTCACGGTTAATACGCATGAGCGCGGCGAATCCCCATCAAGGTTCCCCCGGCCGTCACCGATCGGGAAGCGCGAACACGAACATCTGGTTGCTGTTGGCCACGCGCAACTCAGGGGTAAGGCTGAGCATCTGGGCGTTCGGCCGGCTGGTGCTCACGGCGAGGTACTGCTTGCCGTTGACGGTGTACGAGATCGGGTAACCGGTCACGGAAGCGCCGAGATTCATCTCCCACAGCACCTTGCCCGTCTTCTGGTCGAATGCCCGGAAACGGCCGTTCGCATCGCCGCCGAAAAGCAGTCCGCTGCCCGTCGACAGCAAGGACAGCATGCCGGCCCGCTGGTCGAACTGCCACAGTTTCTCGCCCGTGGACGCCGAGATCGCGTACAGCGAACCGGCATTGGTCACACCGGGCGCCAGCGTCGTGCGACCGGCAATCGCATACAGCGAGTCGTCCGAGGGCTTGTCGGCCGTCGAGGTCATCGTCGCGCAGGTGTTGAGCATCGTGTAATACATGGCGTTCGTGATCGGGCTGTAGGTCCCGCCCCACCAGTTCTTGCCGCCGCTCATCGTCGGGCAGATGACCGCGCTGTCGCCCTTCTTGTGGAACAGCGCTTCCGGGTTCACCGTGACCTTGCCGGTGGCGCCGTCGATGTTGCTGACGACGGTCTGCTTGATGGTGGGACGCGCCCACAGGAATTCACCGGTAGCGCGGTCGAGCGTGTAGACAAGGCCCGTCTTGCCGGGGATGCCCGTCATGACCTTGCGCCTCTCGCCCTGCTTGAGGCGCGGATTGATCCACGTCACTTCGCTGGCCTTGGGCGCCACCTGCGTATCGACCAGCAGGCGCTCGAAGGTGTGGTCCAGGTCCCAGTGATCGACGAGGTGCTGGTAATACCAGACGATCTTGCCCGTGTCCGGATTAAGCGCGAGCGTCGAGTTGTGGTACAGGTACTGCTTGTCGTTGCCGGCGAGCATGAACTTGGGACCCGGGTGGGTCACGCTCGTGCCGACGTAGATCAGGTTCAGTTCGGGGTCGTAGCTCGGCACCATCCACATGCCGACGTGCTGCCTCTCGGCATCCGGAATGTCGGCCCAGCTCTCGCTGCCCGGCTCGCCCGGGCGCGGAATCGTGCGGGTGCGCCACAGCTCGTTGCCGGTGGCCGGATCGTGCGCGACGATGACGCACGCATCAGGGCCGCCCTCGGGTTCGCAGCCGCGCGTCGAGATGAGCTTGCCCGCCGCGATCATCGGGCCGGACGATGCCTTCGCGCCCTTGCGGTAATCGAGGACTTTCGTCTCCCAGACCACTTTGCCGGTCTCGGCATCGAGTGCATACGAGTAGTTGTCGAGGCCGGAGTCGAAGATCAGCTTGCCGAAGATCGCGAGGCTGCGGTTGGTCGTCGGATCCGGAAAGTATTTGCCGATGTCCTCAGGAACCGCGCGGCGGTACTCCCACTTGAGATCGCCCGTGGCGGCGTCGAGGGCCTGGGTCAGGTCGGACGGATTCGGCAGGAACATGATGCCGTCGTGCACGAGGGGCATCGCTTCGTTGCTGCCCGGGCCGATGCCGCGGCTCCACACGAGGCGCAGCTGCTTCACGTTGCCGGCGGTGATCTGCTTGAGCTGGCTGTGCTGCCATGCAGACTGGTTGCCGCGCCACATGAGCCAGCTGCCCGGATCCGGGTTGCGAAGCATGGCCTCGGTAACCGGCGAGATCTTGAGCGGGGCCGCAGCGGGCACTGCCGCGGGTGCTGCCGCGGGCGTCGCCTCCAGCGCATGTGCGACACCGGCCAGCAGCGCCGTCATGGCGGCTGCAAGGGCGACAGTCTGGACCTTGTGGACTTTGCTCACGATTCCCCCTGGATGACTCGATACGGTTATGCGGCCCGACCACTCGGCGGGCCATTATTCAGGTCCCTGGACCCATCAGACCTGGCGCTGCCTCGGCGCCAGCAGCCACGATACCAGCGTTACCGACTCGTTCGCAGCACGAGCACCCGAAGCGGCCGTTATTTCCGTACGGCCTTCGCGGGTGGCAGGGCACCCTACCAGCATCTGCGCCATCCGTCCGCTCCAGTCCGAACCGCACTCGTCGAGCGACGTCCCGGCCAGCGCCAGCTCGGGGGCCGTCATCCGGTGCAAGGCCCGGCCGCCCTCGATCCGGTGCTCACCCTTCACCAGCAGGCGCAGGCCTGCGTCGTTGCCGAAGGTCTCGAGGCAGAACATCGCATCCTGCGTCGTGAGTCCGGCAATCGCGACGGGACCGTTCTTCCACGCGTGATAGAGGTCGTCGTACCAGAGCCTGGTGACATCGCCCTGGATCGCGCTGGTGCGCTGCCCCATCCAGCGGGCCTCGTTGGCGAAGGCAACGCCATCGGCAAAGCGCTCGTCATAGACGACCGTATGCAGCGGCACGGCCTGCACACCGCCCGCGCTGGCTTGTTTCGCGCCCAACGTCAACGCTGCACCGGCTGCCAACGGTACCGCCGTCACGCCCGCCTGCAGGAAAGTCCGTCGATTAAGCATGCTCCGTCTCCAGTTCAACTCTCGAATCCGCGACACCTGCCGCACGGGATCACTTCGTGTTCCGGGACAGGTACGCGGCAATGTCGTCCATCTCGGCATCCGAAATCTCCGTCTTGCGGAAGAACGGCATGCCTTCCACGCCGCGGCGGATCACCAGCTTGATGTACGGCGGCAGCAGGTCCGTCCGGTCCGCCAGCGCGCCGGGACGCTCGCCCTTGTACTTCGAGTTCAGCGATGCCGTGCCCGGCAGGTAACGACCGCCTTCGCGCGGATCGCCTGCATGGCACGTCGCGCACCAGTAGTCGTACTTTTCCTGTCCGCGGGCGATCTGGCCCGGCTCCGCCGCGAAGGCACTGCCCACCAGGCCGCACAGGCCGGCCGCCACACTCACTGCTGCAAGCATTCTCTTCATGTCTCTATCTCACGCGCGGTTGGGACGCAGACGCTTCGGCCACACGCCGTAGCGTCCCGGGGCGATGATGCCGTTCGGATCGATGCCGTCCTTCATCGCCTCCTGGAACTTGAGCAGCACGTTGTCGTTGAACGAGAACTGCGCGGCGAGCAGATCCTGGGCACCCGGATTCGTGCGATACGGCGGGAAGCCGGCATCGGAGAACTTCTTCACGTACGCGTCGTACAGCGTGCGCATGCGGCGGTTGAACGCCGGGTCGTTCCGCTGGCTCTCGACCGTGGGTGCGCCCATGAAGAACACCTTGTGGTGCCACGTGACCGGACCCCGGAACGGCGACGCCGTAACCGGCACGCCCAACTCCTTCTGCGTGTCGTAGACCAGCTTGAGGGCCCTGAACACGGCTTCACCCGTACGCGGACAGACCGCAAAGAAATCCGTGTGGCCGTCCTTGGGATCGGCGTCGCCGGGCTGGCGCGCCATGCTCGCGAAGATCGCCATGTTCGGGATGCCGAAGTTGACGAGGTGGTGCGTCTTCTCCTGCTCCTCGGTCAGCGGCATGGGCAGCATCTCGAAGTTGGTGAAGGTCGTGCCCGGAATCGCCTGCGAAATCCGCTGCTGCGCATACTCCCACCGCGCCTGGATGACTTCCGGCGGCCCGTAGAACTGCAGCTTGACGCGCCATGCCGGCACGCCCCTTCTTGCCGCATAGGTATCCAGCTCGGATACCGAGGGATACCCGTTCGCCATCAGAGCCTGGACATCGGCCGCCGACTGCGGGCCGCCCAGGCCGCTGCTGTAGATGGCCTGGCCCGTGGCGATCATCGCGTCTTCGAGGTAGTTGCAGTGCTCCACCAGCGGGATGAAGTCGCTGTACTTCGGCACGTTCACCGTACCCGTCAGCCACGCCTCGGGCTGCGGCATCAGCCAGAAGCCCATCTTCGTCACGATGCCGAAATTGCTCTGCGCGAACAGGCCGTCGACGTGCGGGCCGACACCGTACTTGTACTCCTGCCATGTCTTGGCGTTGGGCAACGCGCCCATGCCGGTGCGCATGACTTCGCCCGTCGGCGTGACCACTTCCATGCCGCAGTGGGCACCCCAGTGATCGCGGAACGGACTCGCCGTGTAGCCGACGCCGTGGTCCAGCGCATTGCCGATGGGGCTGCCCCAGCCCGGATCCGGGCAGTCGATCCACACCTTGAGTCCCTTGTCCTTGACGTAGCGGTACAGGTCGAAGTACGAGCAACCAGGCTCGACCAGCGCGAAGGCACGCTTCTCGTCGACCTCGAGCACGCGGTTCATCCGCTTCAGGTCGAGCACGACGCTGCCCGAGTAGGTCGGTGCGGAGCCGCCGTACGTCAGGTTCTTGCCGGTCGAGATCGGATACAGCG
>CAIUGU010000225.1 GCA_903898785.1 uncultured Pseudomonadota bacterium
CGGGACGGTGTTGACGGCCAGCAGCGATGCACGCATCAGCCACTTCGTGTCGCCGATCGAGAACGGCATGGCGAAGCGCAGCCAGAACTGGTTGGCATCCTCATCGAGGTCGGTGAGGTTGCCGACGTAGTAGTCGTGCATGTTGAAGGCCTTGGCCCGCAGGAGCGGGTTGTTCGCCTGCGCGGCGTCGTTCGCCCCAGATTCGTCCTCGGCCCTGGCCATGCCGGCCAGTCCCAGCAATCCTGCCGCGAGCAATGCGAGACGGTTTCTCCGGTCCTTCTTCAACATCTGCGTTCTCCTGTGATCCCAAACTGATTACCGCACGAAGTCCAGCGATCACCGCACCGGATGGCTTGCCGTGGTCGTGAGCGGCACCGAAGCCGTCAAAGGAGCGTCTTCAGCACACGATCGATCAACTGCTCGACGGAGAACATCGTCAGCACCAGCGGCGCCACCGGCAGCAGCAGGATCATCGCCAGAGACGTCAAGGTCTTCACGGTGAACGGCACCAGCCGGATGCCGCGCACCACTTGGTAGCCGTTGTGCAGGTCTGCCAGTGACTGGAAGTCCGCGCTGCCGAGCAGTGGCTCGTCGGTCGGCAACCGGCCGCGCAGCCACTTGCGGTTGAATTCGCGCGCATAGGCCTGGCCGAGTTCGCCGTATTCGATCATGCCCTGGCGTCGCGCCGCCCGGAGCCGGGGATAAAAGAAGATCAGCGGCCCCATGGTCATGAGCAAGAACACGACGACCGCGACGAAGATCTCGACCTTGAATTCGGGCAGCGAGGCACCGTCATGAAAGATCCGGTTGGCGATCATGCCGGAGAGCATGGTGCCCAGCGCCAGCAGCACGAACCGGTATGCGCGGCCACTGCGCGCCAGGAAGAGCAGTCCTGCGGTGCCGTCGGGATGCGTCGGTTCCAGGTTCAAGCGCGTGCGCGACACCTGCCACAGGAAGCGCCCCCAGACGAAGAACCTGAAGTACCAGCGCAGCACCAGGAACTGGAGCACGGGCATGCTCACGTACACCAGCCACCGGCCGGCATTGGTCGCATGCAACTCGCCTCCCGCCACCGTTGCGTACCAGCTGTTCACGTCGAGTGCGAGCTGGTCGCGCCAGACCAACGGCATGCTCACGGCATATATGAAGACGACCAGCAGTAGTTCGACCACGACGGAATTGCGCAGCCGCAGCGCGGAGGCAATGGCGGCATCGAATTGCGCACGCGCTTCGTCGCGGATCAGGCCGTTGTCCACGAACTGCCGCACGATCGGCAGCAGGCTTCGGTGCACGACGACCTCCGCCAGGATCAGCAGGGGCGCGGCGATCAGCAGGCGCAGGTGCGTCTCGATATCGTGCAGGAATGGCAACGCCAGGCCGTCGCCCCAGGCCCGCCCTTCGATCATCGACAGCAACAGTAGCGGCAGCCAAATGAGCAACACCAGCACGATCGCGCGGCGGCGCACCCCATCCATAGCGTCGCCGGACAGCCCCACGCGCCGCCAGAGCTGGTACAGCGGTCCGCCGGCCACGAGCGAGAAATCGCTCAACTGCCGGAGGGGCGACTGGTCATTAAGGGGAATCGCAGACTGCGGTCGAGTATCGATCATGCGGAACCCCCGGCTCCCATCGTCTCAGCCCGGCATTCCGGGGAGCAGCAGCCGGTCCCCGGTGAGTTCGTAAGTCCACGGACACCCCGCGTTCTTCCAGCCGTTCTTCAGCCGTCGCCCGTTGAAGAGACTGTCCGGGTCCTCGACCGCATCGCCTTCCATGCCGTCGACGATGTTGTAGACCTTTTTGAACCCGGCCTGGGCGAGCAGGTTGACGGCCATGGCGCCTCGTCCGCCCGAGCGACACATGACCATCAGCGTATCGTCCGGCGTCGCGATGCGCTGCACTCGGGCCAGGAAGTCCGGCAGCGGTCGCACCGGAAACTGTTTCGTGTCGGCGTCCCACTGGTACGTCACGGCGACGAGCGGGATCTTCCACGCGACCGGCGCGTGGCCGGTCCACATGTACTCTTCGGGGGTCCGCACGTCGATGATCTTCAGCTTGTCCGGTGCGGCCTGGTACTGCCCGTAGGCCTCTCGTGCCGTCACATAGAGACCCAGGACTGTCTGCTTTCCCTTCGGGAGGTTCGCGCCCGCCTCAGTCATGTCTTCGTCTCCATGTACGAGCAGTGCGGATAGTCGCGAACGGCGGCCGGACGCCGCCGTCCGGACCCGATATCACGGCACGTAGTTGGCGCTGGTGTCCGCGCCGTAGCCGCAGCCCTGGTAGGTGCAATGCAGCTCGTCGCGGAGGATGGCCGCCCAGCCGTCGCACCGGGCCGTGTTGAGCGAGAGCTCCTTCGTGAGCACCTTGGTCTCGAAGACCCAGCCCTTGGGCAGGCCCTTGAGCTTGGCTCCCACCTCATGCAG
>CAIUGU010000226.1 GCA_903898785.1 uncultured Pseudomonadota bacterium
GCCGGGCTGCAGGCGCCCCTTCTGCACGACCGTTGCGGCCGGGATGTCGAGCACGCCGGTCTCCGACGCCATGACGACGAGGCCGTCGTCGGTCACGCAATAACGCGAGGGACGCAGGCCGTTACGGTCGAGCACCGCGCCGATGCGAGTGCCGTCGGTGAACACGATGGCCGCCGGGCCATCCCAGGGCTCCATCAGCGTCGAGTGGTACTCGTAGAACGCGCGCGTCGCGTCGTCCATGCTTTCGTGGTTCGACCACGGCTCGGGCACCATCATCATGACGGCATGCGGCAGCGAGCGCCCCGCCAGCACGAGCAGCTCGAGCGTGTTGTCGAACATCGCCGAGTCGGACCCGTTCGGGTTGATGATCGGCGGGATCTTCGCCATGTCCTCGCCGAAGGCCTCGGACGCGAACTGCGCCTCGCGCGCCTTCATCCAGTTGATGTTGCCGCGGAGCGTGTTGATCTCGCCGTTGTGGGCGATGTAACGGTAGGGATGGGCGCGGTCCCAGCTCGGGAACGTGTTGGTCGAGAAGCGCGAGTGCACGATGGCCAGCGCCGATTCCATCAACGGTGACCGGAGGTCGGTGAAGTACTGGTCGAGCTGCATGGTCAGCAGCATGCCCTTGTACACGAACGTCCTGGCCGACAGGCTGGGCACGTACCAGGCCTCCGCGCCGTCCGCGGTCGACGTCCGCACTTCGTTGTAGGCGCGCTTGCGGATGACATAGAGCTTGCGCTCGAAGGCGAGCTCGCTCTCGACGTCCGCTCCGCGACCGATGAATACCTGTGCCATGAACGGCTCGCTCGACTTCGCCGTCTCGCCCAGCATCGAGTTGTCAGTGGGCACGGTGCGCCAGCCGAGGACCGACTGGCCCTCCGACTGCACGATCTGCTCGAACTTCTCCTCGAGCCGGCGACGCTTGTTCGGCCCGCGCGGCAGGAACACGATGCCGCTACCGTAGTAACCCGGCTCGGGAAGCTCGATCGACGCCTCGGCACAGGCAGCCTTCAGGAACGTGTGCGGCATCTGCATGAGGATGCCGGCGCCGTCGCCCGTGTTGACCTCGCAGCCGCACGCGCCGCGGTGGTCGAGGTTCTTCAGGATCTCGACGGCCTGCTCGACGATGCGGTGGGATTTGCGCCCTTTCATGTCCACGACGAAGCCAACGCCACAGGCCTCATGCTCGAACTGAGGGTCGTAAAGTCCCTGCTTGGAAGGCAGGCCATTTGCCAGTCGTCGTGTCGTCACCTGAGTCGCCCGGTGTTGTGTCCGCGTAAAGGGCGGTCAGTCTACGGATTGGGGTGCCCGCAATGCAAAAAAAAGCGCCGCTGTGCGGGGAAAGGCACGGCGGCGCAGACCAAGAGACCCCCCAGGGGAAGAAGGGGGATCAGCGCATGAAACCGGGGGGGGTTAGAAGGTGTCGACCATCTCCATCTCGTAGCCCATGACTTCACGGGACACCGGGTCGATGATCGGCCTGGATTTGCGGAAGCAGCCCGTCTTCAGGCCCTCCCGGGCCGCGAGGTCGGCTGCGGCAACCGGCTCGAGCGCCATCTGGCCGTCGGACTTGCGAACGAGGGCCGTGGCGGACGCGCGGGGCCGGCCCTTGATGGGTACCGGGCTCGCATCGAGTTCCGCCTCCGGGAGCAGGAGTCCGATGAGTTCGCTCGTGGCAGCGTTGAAGTTGTACATGGGTTCAGCCTGTTGCGATCCTTGGCCAGCACCTTTGCAACGCCCGTGCCATTCTTAAAAGTCACAATATTTCAATGAGTTAAGAAACATTCCGTGCTTCCGCGGAGTGACGAAATTTGTCAGGTTCTGGTCTTTGATAAGGCGAACCCTGTCAGGGTGTGATGCAAGGCAGGGAGGGGATGACATACTAAGGGGGCGGCGCCTGACGGCCGTCCAAGCTGTGGAATGCCTCCATTCTCCCTGGCCACGCCGGAGGTGGAAGGCGCCTCCGGACCCAGGACACCCATGATCGACATCCCGAAGCGCAGATTGCTCGACCGCATTACCGGCAGCCC
The DNA here is from genome assembly GCA_903898785.1 of uncultured Pseudomonadota bacterium. Classification (GTDB taxonomy): domain Bacteria; phylum Pseudomonadota; class Gammaproteobacteria; order Steroidobacterales; family Steroidobacteraceae; genus CAIUGU01. Next base: position 2,031 of record CAIUGU010000226.1, read on the forward strand.
GACCTTCATCGGCGCCGGCACCGAGTTCGTGGGCGACATGGCCTGCAACGGCGACCTGTCCGTCGCCGGCATCGCGACCGGGGAATGCCGGATCAAGGGGGCCTTCCTGCTGGCCGAGAAGGCCCGCTGGACGGGGCCGGTCATGGCAGGCAGCGCGGTGATCGCAGGGGAACTGAAAGGCAACCTCACGCTCGAGGGCAAGCTCGAAATCCACAAGGCGGCCCGCATCGAGGGCAGCATCCGCGCCCAGACCATCGCGATCGCACGCGGTGCGGTCGTCGTCGGCGAAATGACGATCACGAGTGGCCAGGCCGTCACGACATTCGAGGAAAAGCGCAAGTGACATGAGCGAGCCGCCCCCTGCCCTGCCCAGGATCGTCGCCCACCGCGGCAATGCCGCGGAATTTCCCGAGAACACCCTGCCGGCCCTGCGGTCGGCGCTGGAACTCGGGATCAGCCATGTGGAGTTCGATGTGCAGCTCACGGCGGACCACGTGCCTGTCGTACTGCACGATGCCAGCCTCGAGCGAACCGCAGGCATCGACCGCAACGCGCTCGACATGACGTGGCGCGAACTGCGCGACATCAAGGTCAACGAAACCGCACGGCTTGGGCGTCGTTACCACGACGTCGGCATTCCCACGCTGGAACGGACGGTGGAACTGCTCGCCGCCTTCCCGGACGCCACGGCGTTCGTCGAGATCAAGCGCGCGAGCCTGCGGGCGTTCGGTCATGAGCAGGTCGTCACGCGCATTGCCGAAGTGCTGCGCCCCGTCGCGTCGCAGTGCGTAATGATTTCGTTCGACCTCGCCGCCGTGCATCTGGCCCGCCAAATGGCAGGCCTCCCCATTGGCTGGGTATTGCCCGAGGTGTCCCCGCTGTCGGCGCTCAAGAGCGAGGCCGTCGCGCCCGAATACCTGTTCTGCGACCACGAACTGCTGCGCGCGTCCGAAGGACGGCTCGCGCGGGGCCCCTGGCGCTGGGCCGTCTACGAAGTCACCACCGCGAAGCTGGCGCTGGAACTGGCCGCGCGCGGCGTGGAGTTCGTGGAGACGATGGCCGTGCGGTCGTTGCAGCGCGAGCTTCGCGAACTGTCCCAGGGAACCTCTGATTGACCTATACGCACTCGCGTTGCGTCTCCAATCCTCTGCTGCGAGGCATCGGGCCGCAGGGCATATCGGGAATATGCACAAGGCCCGCAACGACGCAGCGGAGGATTAGAGGCGCAACCCATAAAATGTTGAATTCATTCATTAGATCGGGACGGGATCCATTTCGCTCATGGCAGCGTTGCTCCTCCCTTGAGTACATCGCGTACACGGCGGTCGTCGCGCCTCGCCCTGAGCGAAATGGCTCGCCGTCGCGAGTGCGTATAGGTCAATCAGAGGTTCCCTAACGTGAACCGTTACGACGTCGTCGTTGTCGGCGCCGGGATTCACGGCGCGGGGGTGGCGCAAGCGGCGGCGGCCGCCGGGCATTCGGTCCTGATCCTCGAGCAGCAGGCCCCGGCGCACGGCACGTCCAGCCGCTCCAGCAAGCTCATCCACGGCGGACTGCGATACCTTGAATCCGGCCAGTTCCACCTCGTGCGCGAAAGCCTGCTCGAACGCACGCTGATGCTGCGCAACGCGCCGGATCTCGTGCATCTCGTCCCCTTCTACATCCCCGTCTACCGCACGACCCGCCGCCGGCCGTGGGCTTTGCGCATCGGACTGTCGCTTTACGCGGTGCTCGGCGGGTTCGGTCCGGGCACGAGCTTCGGCAGCGTGCCAAGGCGCCAGTGGGACCAGCTCGACGGACTCGACACGAAGGACCTCGACGCCGTGCTCGTGTATCACGACGGGCAGACCGATGACGCGGCACTGACCCGCGCCGTGGTCCGCTCGGCCGTGCAGCTCGGTGCCGAAGTGGCGATTCCCGCGAGCTTCATCGCAGCGGAACTGGAACCTGACGGTGTCCACGTCGCTTACGCAGTCGACGGAGAGTCGCGCCACTGCCATGCCCGCGTGCTGGTCAATGCAGCCGGTCCGTGGGCCACGCAGGTGCTGGAGCGCGTGACCCCGAGGCAGCAACCCGCCGCGGTGGAGCTGGTCCAGGGTACGCACATCGCGCTCGCGGGCAGCACGCATCGCGGCATCTACTACGTCGAGGCACCGCAGGACGGGCGCGCCGTGTTCGTCATGCCGTGGCACGGCCACACGCTGGTCGGCACGACGGAGACGGCCTTCCGCGGCAATCCCGACGACGTGCGGCCCCTGCCGGAAGAAGTCGCTTATCTCACGGCGATCGTGCGTCACTATTTTCCGAGGTATCGAAGCCGGGAACCGCTCGACATCGTGGAGAGCTTCGCAGGCCTCAGGGTCCTGCCGGCGGCAAAGGGCGGCGCCTTCGGACGCTCGCGCGAGACGCTGCTCGACGGGGACCGCCACGACAAACCGCGACTCCTCACGATCTATGGAGGCAAGCTGACGGGGTGGCGCGCCGCCGCCGAGCATGCGCTGCAGCGCCTCGGACCCTCGTTGCCCGCAGCGCGCAGGCGGGCCGACACGCGCCGGCTCAAGCTGAAGGCCGACTGAAAAGCCTGTAGGCTGTGCGTCGCAGGACAACAAGAATGCAGCGCGACGACTTCCACTGGCTCATCAACGAACTGCGCAGCCTGACGGGCGACCTCGGGCAGCTTGCCGGCCATGACGAGCCCGACCTGGTGCTGGCCATCGACCAGGGCGGCCACGCGAGCCGCGCCATCGTGTTCGACCGCACCGGCCGCGAAGTGGCCGAGGCGTTCGCTCCCGTCAGCACGTACCGCAGCGGCAACGACCGCGTCGAGCACGTGGCGACCGAGGTCCTCGATTCCATTCGCACGGCGCTCGCCGATGTGTGCCAGTCGCTGGGCACCGACGTACGTCGCGTCGCTGCGGCCGGGCTCGCAACGCAGCGTTCGAGCATCGTCTGCTGGGACAGGCGCACGCGCGCCGCCCTGTCTCCCGTCCTGTCGTGGCAGGACCGCCGCAATGCGGCCGCACTCAACGGCTGGCAGGCGCGAGGCGCGGACGTCCGCCGCATCACGGGGCTGCCCCTGTCACCGCACTATGGCGCGAGCAAGATCAAATGGTGCCTCGACGAACTGCCCGCCGTGCGCGACGCCGCGGCTCGCGGCCAGCTGGTCGCGGGGCCGCTTGCAAGCTGGTTGCTGCAGCAGCTGTTACCCGGTCAACCCGCCGTTGCC
>CAIUGU010000227.1 GCA_903898785.1 uncultured Pseudomonadota bacterium
AAAAGGCGCCGCGTCGGTGGGCCACTGATGAAGCTGCTGACCTGCCCCTTGAACGGCCCCCGCCCCGTCAGCGAGTTCGTCTACGGCGGCGAAGTGCGGCCGATGCCGGACCCCGACACCTGCTCCGACACCGAGTGGAGCGATTACGTCTTCAACCGCAGTGGCGTGGCCGGCGTGAAGCGTGAGTGGTGGTGCCATGGCCCAAGCGGCGTCTGGTTTCTGGCCGAGCGCGACACGACCACCGACACGATCCTGCGCACGTATCTCGCATCAAGCGCGGAGGCGACGCGATGAAGCGCCTGCCGCCGCTGTCCGGGGAATGGATCGACCGCAAGCGGCCGCTTGCCTTCACGTTCGAAGGCCGGCCGCTCGGCGGCTTTGCCGGCGATACGATCTCGTCGGCGCTCGCCGCCAACGGCCAGAAGGTCATCGGGCGCTCGTTCAAGTATCACCGTCCCCGCGGCCTGCTGTCGGTCGCCAATCACGACAGCAATGCCATCATGCAGGTCGTGCATCACGGCAGGACACTGCCGAACGTCCGTGCCGATGTCACGCCACTGGAAGACGGCATGCGGGTCACTGCCGTGAACACGCGCGGAGGACTCGCCAGGGACTCGTTGCAGATCCTGGATCGCCTGTCGGGCTTCCTGCCCGTCGGCTTCTACTACAAGGCCTTTCACTCGAAGCGCTTCTTCCCCAGATGGGAACGGCTGTTCCGCGACCTCACGGGCTTGAGCGAACTCGACCTCAACTCGAGTCGTCGTCGCACCCCGAAGGCTTATGCGTTTGCGGACGTACTCGTGATCGGTGCGGGGCCTGCCGGTCTCGCTGCCGCGCTGTCGGCGGCGGACAACGGCGTGCAAGTCATGGTGATCGATGAGAATGCCTGGCCAGGTGGCAGCGGACTCTATGCCCGCGGTGGACAGGACGCCGATGCGCGCCAGACGCTGCACTTGATGGAACGGGTGCGCAAGCATCCGCGAATCGAGCTCAAGTGCAGCACCTATGCCGCCGGGTACTACGCGGATCACTGGGTGGCGCTGGTGACTCCCACCGAAATGGTGAAGGTCCGTGCCGGTTCCGTCGTCTTCGCGCAGGGTGCGTTCGAGCAGCCTGCCGTGTTCCGCAACAACGACCTGCCCGGCATCATGCTGGCCAGCGGCGCACAGCGACTGCTGCATCGCTACGCGGTGGCTCCCTGCGAGCGTGTCCTGGTGCTGACGGCGAACCCGCAAGGCTATGGCGCCGCGCTGGACGCCCTCGAACACGGTATCGACGTAGCGGGTGTCGTCGATCTACGCACCGCTCCCGGCCCTGCCTCATCCCAGCTGGCCGAACGGCTGCAAGCCCGGGGCGTCGCTGTCCGTACCAGCGCCATGATCGAGGCTGCGACCGCTGGTTCCGATGGAGGCGTCCGGTCTGTGGTCGTAAAGACCCGCGTGCAGGATGAAGTCGCGAGCGTCGCCGGACAAACCCATGCCGTCGATGGCGTGTGGATGAGCGTCGGCTTCGCGCCCGCCCACTCGCTGCTGTTGCAGGCAGGCGCCCGGCTCCAGTTTGAAACCTCCCCCGGCCAGTACGTCCCGTCGATGTTGCCTGCCGGCGTCTTCGCCTGCGGCAAGGTAGCCGGTGTCTACGGCTTCACGAGCCGGCTGGCCGACGGCACGCGGGCAGGCGAGCAGGCTGCCGCGTACGTGCAGCGCCGACCCGCCAAGCTCCGCTCAACCGCAGGCTCGCTCGGCATGATGGAGATGCCGAACCATCCGTATCCGATGGCTGTCCACCCGAAGGGCAAGAACTTCGTCGACTTCGATGAAGACCTGCAACTCAAGGATTTTGCGAATGCAGTCCAGGAGGGCTTCGACAGCATCGAACTGCTGAAGCGTTACACCACCGTCGGCATGGGCCCGAGCCAGGGCAAGCATTCGAACCTGCATGCGGCACGCATCCTTGCGAAGCTGCGCAGCGAGGCCGTCGATCGGATCGGCGCGACGACCGCACGACCGATGTTCCACCCGGTGCCCCTGTCACATCTCGCGGGTCGCAGCTTCTCGCCGGAACGCACCACCCCGCTCGCGCGCGCGCACGACGCGCTCGGTGCCGTCTGGATGCTCGCGGGACAATGGAAGCGACCCGAATACTATGCAGTCGCCGGCCTGTCGCGCGCGGCCGCCATCGAACAGGAAGTCCGGGCTGTCCGCGAAGGCGCCGGGCTTATCGACGTCGGCACGCTCGGCAAGATCGAAATCCATGGACCCGATGCCGCGGAGTTCCTGGATCGCGTCTACGCCGGACGGTACGGTACCCTGAAGGTCGGCATGACGCGCTACGGCCTGATGCTCGACGAATCGGGCGTCATCATCGACGACGGCGTCATCGGCCGTCTCGCGGACGAGAGCTTCTACTTCACGACGACGACAGGCAATTCGGCCTCGATCTATCGCGAACTCGGCCGCCTGGCCACCCAGTGGAACCTCAAGGTCGGTCTCGTCAATGCGACCGGGCACTACGCTGCATTCAATCTCGCGGGTCCCCTGTCGCGACGCATCCTTGCACGAGTCACCGCCGTCGACCTGTCGCAGGCCGCGTTCCCGTTCCTTGGCCTTCGCGAAGGCCATGTTTCCGGGGTCCCCGCTCGCCTGATGCGCGTCGGCTTCGTCGGCGAACTCGGTTACGAAATCCACGTACCCGCCGACTCGGCCTTGCACGTCTGGGAAACGCTCATGGCCGCGGGCGCTGCCGAATCGCTTCGTCCTTTCGGCGTCGAGGCACAGCGGGTGCTGCGGCTCGAGAAGGGCCATCTCATCGTCGGCCAGGACACGGACGGCCTCACCGATCCGCTGCAGGCCGGCTGCGAGTGGGCCATCAAGATGGACAAGCCCTTCTTCATCGGCCAGCGCTCGCTCAGGATCCTGGAGAAGAAGCCGAAGCGGCAGCAGCTGGTGGGCTTCAAGCTGACCGCGGCCGGCGCGGAACTCCCCAAGGAAGGTCATCTCGTCTTGAGCGGCACCGACATGGCCGGCCGCGTCACCAGCGTGACTCGATCGCCGACGTTGCAGGCCGTCATCGGACTCGCGATGGTGACACCGTCTGTTGCGTCGAGCCCAGGCTTCCGCATCCGTATCGACGGCGGACGCGAGGTCGATGCCGTGATCACGCCGCTGCCGTTCTATGACGCGGCGGGTGCGAGACAGAAACTGGTGGAGACACCATGACGCGCCGTTCACCCCTCGCCGACTGGCATCTGCAGTCCACCTACGGCACTCCCGATGCACCTGTCTGGTTGCAGGACTGCTCGTGGCGTCAGCGCTTCGGTTGCAAAGGCCCGGACGCGGCACGCTGGCTCGAGTCCCTGGGATTCACCGTACCGCAGCCCGCCAACAGCTGTGCAATCGACGCGAACGACGTCCTCGTCGCCCGCCTCGGCGCCACCGAGTTCCTCATCGAAGCGATGGGGGCGCCCAGCCAGAACATCATTGCGGCCCGCGAAAGTTTCCCGGTGCCGGGCGTGTACCCGGTGGTCCGCCAGGACGCCGCGCTCATCCTCGGCGGGCCTCGCGCGACCGACCTGCTGCTCGAAACCTGCAACTTTCCCTTCGCGGGGGACTCCGACGGCAGCCTGGTCGTCATGACGTCGATGATCGGTGTCGGCGTAACCGTCGTCCCGCGCCGTGCGCGGGTGGCGACTGAATTCAATATCTGGTGTGACCCGAGCTTCGGCCTGTACCTGTGGTCGACGCTCGTCGAGATTGCAAAAGAAATGGGCGGCGGCGCAATCGCGAGCGACGGACTGGTCTCTACTTTTTCCAGGGGAGAATCGTGATGGTGACTCAGGCGACGAAGGACTTCTTCGGGCAGTCCGCAATCAAGTACGTGCTGGCGCAGTTCGTGGACATCCACGGCGCTGCCAAGGCGAAGGCCGTTCCGGTCGAACACTACGACATGATCCTGGGCGATGGCGCGGGCTTTGCCGGCTTTGCCCTGTGGGGCTTCGGCATGGGACCGCACGGCCCTGATTACATGGCCGTCGGCGATCACTCCACGCTGACTCCGATTCCCTGGAAGCCCGGCTTTGCGCGCGTCGTGTGCGACGGCCACGTCAAAGGCAAACCTTACGCCTACTGCTCGCGCGTCGCGTTAAAGCGCCAGCTCGAGATCATCAAGCAGCAGGGCCTGACGCTGTACACCGGCATCGAACCCGAATTCATGCTGCTGAAGCGCGGCGCAGACGGCAAGATCTCGCCTTTCGACGACAGCGACACGCTGGACAAGCCCTGCTACGACTACAAGGGCCTGGCCCGCGGCACGGCATTCCTCGAGAAGCTGACCTCCCACCTGCGCTACGTCGGCGTGGACGTCTACCAGATCGACCACGAGGACGCGAACGGCCAGTTCGAGGTGAACTTCACCTACGCCGATGCGCTCAAGTCCGCGGACAACTTCACGTTCGTGAAGATGGCGGCGTCCGAAGTCGCCCGCGAGATCGGCGCGATCGCGACGTTCATGCCGAAGCCGTTCTCGAACCGCACGGGCACTGGCGCGCATTTCCACCTGTCGATGGGCGACGGCAAGGTCAAGAACCTGTTCCACGACGACAGCGACAAGCACGGGCTCGGGCTCTCACAGATGGGCTATTGGTTCGTCGGCGGCCTGCTGGCGCACGCGCCCGCATTGACTGCCATCTGCGCGCCGACGATCAACTCGTACAAACGCCTGGTCGTGGGCCGCTCGTTGTCGGGCGCCACCTGGGCACCGGCGTTCATCGCGTACGGCGACAACAACCGGACGGCATGCGTGCGCATTCCCTACGGCCGCATCGAGTTCCGCTTGCCCGACGGCGCAGTGAATCCCTATCCCGCCACCGCGGTGATGCTGGCGGCCGGCATGGACGGCGTGGCACGCAAACTGGATCCGGGCGCCCCTGTCAACGAAAACCTCTACGAACTCGGCACGGCCGAGATTGCCCGTCGCGGCATCGGCGTGCTGCCGCAGAACCTGGGCGAAGCCATCGATGCGTTTGAGAAGGACGACGTCGTCAAGGGCGCGCTCGGGGCCGAGCTTTCGGCGGAGTTCATCTCCCTCAAGCGGATGGAATGGATCGAGTACTGCCGCCACGTCAGCAGCTGGGAAACTGACCGCTACCTCGAGATGTTCTAGGCCCCAAGGCTTCTGAAGGAACCCACCATGTGCGGAATCATTGGACTGTTGATCAAGAAGCCCGAATGGCGCGACCGCCTCGGCGAACTGATGGTGCCGATGCTGATCGGCATGACCGAGCGCGGCCCGGACTCGGCCGGCATGGCCGTTTTCGGCGCGCCCGTGGCGGCGAGCCGTCGCAAGCTGAACCTCTATGCCGATCGCCCGACGTTCGACTGGAAGCAGCTCGAGGGCGCCGCATCGGCGAAGTTTGCCGATGTGCAGGTGACCATCAAGGCCAACCATGCCGTGCTGGCGAGCGACAGCCCGCCCGACTCCATGAAGGCGTGGCTGCACGCGACCTACCCCGAAGTCCACGTGCTGTCGACAGGCCGGGCCATCGATCTCTACAAGGACGTCGGCACGCCGCAGGCCGTCGCGGACCGGTACGACTTCAAGCACCTGAAGGGCTCGCATGTTGTCGGACATACGCGTATGGCCACCGAATCGGCGGTAACACCGGCCAACGCGCATCCGTACACGGCCGGCGAGGACTGGTGCATCGTGCACAATGGCTCGCTGTCGAATCCACATTCACTGCGGCGCCGGCTCGAGAAGGTGGGCATCGCCTTCGACGGCGACTGCGACACGGAGGCCGCCAGCCGCTATCTCGAATGGCGCCTGCGCGAAGGCGACAACCTCGAGTCGGCGATCGAGCGCAGCTTCTCCGAGTTCGACGGCTTCTACACGTTCCTGATGGGCACGGCCGACAAGCTGGCGCTGGTCCGCGATCCGTTCACGTGCAAGCCGGCCATCGTCGCCGAGTGCGACGAGTACGTGGCCATCTCATCCGAGTTCCGCTCCCTCGCCCACCTGCCCGGCGTCAAGCACGCGCGGGTGTTCGAGCCCGGTCCCGAGGAGATCTACTCATGGGCAGTCTGAAGGCGTTCGACGCCGCGACCACGCCGGTCCGCGACATCAACCAGTTCCTGCATGGCGACCTGAACGGCATCGAGAAGGTCACCATCGACAACCCGGATGGCGCACACAACCTGGCAGTGGGCCTGAACGCCCCGGTCGCCATCGACATCCACGGTCATGCGGGCTACTACGCCGCCGGCATGAACAAGGACGCCACGGTCACCGTGCACGGCAATGCCGGTCCCGCCGTCGCCGAGAACATGATGTCCGGACGAGTGCACGTCACCGGCTTCGCCAGCGTCGGTGCCGGGGCTTCCGCGCACGGCGGCCTGCTGGTCATCGACGGGGACGCCGGACTGCGCTGCGGCATCTCGCTGAAGGGCGGCGACATCGTGGTGGGCGGCTCGGTGGGCAGCTTCTCCGGCTTCATGGCGCAGGCCGGCCGGCTGGTCATCTGCGGTGACGCAGGGGACGGCCTCGGCGACTCGCTGTATGAAGCCACGCTGTACGTGCGCGGCAGGATCAAGTCGCTGGGCGCCGATGCCCGCATCAAGCCGATGACCGAGGCGGACATCGCTGCCGTGGACGGCCTGCTCAAAGCGGCCGGCCTTGACTATTCGGCACGCGAGTTCAAACGCGTCAGTTCCGCACGCACCCTCTATCACTGGAATGCGGACGCGCAGCAGGAATATTGAGATGGCCACCGCCCCCACCTCCCCCGACCTGATGTCGCTCGAAGAGAGCGCGTCGTTCGACCAGCAAATCATCCACTACATCCAGCATGCGTCGGCGACCGGGCTGTACGAGATCCGTGGTCTCGGCGCCAAGCGCAAGCTGCCGCACTTCGACGACTTGTCATTCCTCGGCGCGTCGATGTCGCGGTACCCACTCGAGGGCTACCGCGAGAAGTGCACGACGACCACGCTGCTCGGCACGCGCTTCGCCAAGAAACCGGTGGAACTCGCCATCCCGATCACGATTGCCGGCATGAGCTTTGGCGCGTTGTCAGCCAACGTGAAGGAAGCATTGGGACGAGCCGCCACCGAGATGGGCACATCGACGACCACCGGCGACGGCGGCATGACGCAGGAAGAACGGCAGTCATCAAAGACGCTGATCTACCAGTGCCTGCCCTCGCGCTACGGCTTCAATCCGGACGACCTGCGCAAGGCGGATGCGATCGAAGTCGTCATCGGCCAGGGTGCAAAGCCCGGCGGTGGCGGCATGCTGCTCGGCCAGAAGATCAGCCCGCGCGTCGCGAAGATGCGCACGCTGCCCGAAGGTATCGATCAGCGTTCGGCGTGCCGTCACCCCGACTGGACCGGCCCTGACGATCTCGCCATCAAGATCAAGGAACTGCGCGAGATCACGGACTGGCAGAAGCCGATCTACGTGAAAGTTGGCGCGACCCGCGTATTCCATGACGTGAAGCTGGCCGTGCACTCAGGCGCCGACGTCGTCGTCGTCGATGGCATGCAGGGCGGAACCGCCGCTACGCAATGGGCCTTCATCGAACACGTGGGGATCCCGACGCTGGCGGCAGTCCGGCAGGCGGTGGATGCGCTCGAAGACCTCAACATGAAGGACCAGGTGCAGCTGATCGTCTCGGGAGGCATTCGCACCGGGGCCGATGTCGCCAAGGCGTTGGCGATGGGGGCGGATGCCGTCGCCATCGGCCAAGGCGTGCTGTTCGCACTCGGCTGCAACTCGCAGACCTATGTACAGAAGGGCCAGCACCTGTCAGCCGTCGACGACTACCACAAGCTCGGCACGGTAGCCGGCCGCTGCCATCACTGCCATACAGGCAAGTGCCCGGTGGGCGTCACGACGCAGGATGTGATCCTGGAACAGCGCCTCGAACCCGAAGTGGGCGCGAAGCGCGTGCGCAACTATCTCAAGACGTTGAACATGGAACTCACCATGCTCGCCCGCGCCTGCGGCAAGCAGAACGTTCATCACCTCGAGAAGGAAGACCTGGTCGCACTGACGATCGAGGCCGCGGCGATGGCAGGCATCCCGCTGGCCGGTACCTCCTGGATACCGGGGACCTAGCCGGTCAGCGGTGTGACGCTTCGGCCTCGAGGGCGTCCGCGCTCTCGTGGCCGAGGTACGCCCGAATGCCCCGGCGCACGAGGTAGATCACCGGGATCATCGCAATCGCCGCGCAGAGCTTGTACCCGTAGTTGACGGTGCCGACCGCGAGGAACTGCGGGATCGGCCAATGCTGCGGCCCGATGACGAACGCGATGTAGAGCACCACGAAGCTGTCCACGAACTGCGAGACCGCCGTGGACCCCGTCGCACGCAGCCAGATCCACTTCTCCCCCGTGATCCGGCGGATGCGGTGGAACACCGCCACGTCCAGCAACTGCCCGACCAGGAACGCGACGATCGAGCCCACGATCGTCCACATCCCCTGCCCGAACACGTTGCCGAACGCCGCCTGCATGTCGGGCACGCCGCGCTCGGCATTCACCGTCACCCACCAGCCGGCCGGCTCCAGCCCGATCATCAGGTACGCCGCGATGAACGCGTACGAAATCAGCGCCACCGCCAGCCACGAGATGAACCGCACGCCTTTCGGCCCGTAGTACTCGTTGATGATGTCCGTCATCACGAACACGAACGGCCACAGCAGCACGCCCGCCGTGAACGACAGCGACCCCGTCTGCCCGAACAGGTTCCAGTTGAGCGGCTCGATGCCGATCGTCCCCTCCAGCGCAAAGATCTTGACCCCGATGAACTCGGCGATCAGCGCGTTGGCGACAAAGAACCCCGACAGGATCAGGAACAGCCGCGTGGCGCGGGAAGCAAAGGCGGAATGGGGCACGACAGCCATGCCCCGCATTGTAGCCAGAACCCGCTACATCAGTCTCACCGAGCTGTCCTGCAGGCTGGCCGTCTGCAGCAGTCTCTGCGGTGCCAGCCCGAAGTCGGTGGCCCCCAGGAGGCCAAGGGCGGGCGTCAGCGACAGGTCGCTGAACGCACCCGTCAGTCCGAAGCGATAGGCGAGGTCCCCACCCATCGCGGCCGTGTCGCTGCCACCCCAATGATGGGCCGATAGCGCATTGCTCAAAGCCCAACTCGTCAGCCGCGGATTCCTGGCACGAGCCGCATCAAAGGCGGCCACGAGACCCTCGAAATCGAAGCTCTCCACTCGACGGTTGCGAAGCGGGTCCGTGGATCCTGGGCGATAATCAGTGCTGCCCTCAATGACGATCTGCAATCGATCGACACTGCGGCTGGACGGACTGTTGTAGTAACCCGAGAACGTGATCTGGTCCGTCCCGCCTGTCAGCAGGATCAGGTTCGATCCGCTGCGACGGAACTGAAGCGACGAGAGCACGATGCCGCCCCCGAGCGAGACAGTGTTGTCCTGGCCTGTGCTCAGCGCCACGGTGTCCTGGCCGTCGCCGCGATTGAACAGGATGACGTCGGCACCAGATCCTGTGGTAACGGAGTCGTTGCCGCGACCGCCAACGAGCAGGTCGTTTCCCGTCCCCGCCTGCAGCATATCGGCCCCTGCTCCGCCGTTCAGCAGCGAGTTCCCCTCAAGGTCGCTCAAGGTATCGTTGCCCGCCGCTCCTTCCAGCACGTCGGCTCCACCGCCGCCTGTCAGCGAGTTGGCCGCAGCATTGCCTCTCAGGAGATTCGCGAGACCGTTGCCGCCGCCGTTGATCGCCGCAGTACCGGTCTGGAACAGGATTTCGATGTTGGCTGCAAGCGTATGCGAAATGGACGTGCTGACGGAGTCCATCCCCTCTCCCGTCAACTCCACTGTCTGATCGCCGGCCGACTCGATAACGTAGCCGTCATCGCCAAACCCGCCGATCAGCGTGTCGGCCCCGGCCCCGCCATTCAGCACATTGGCGCCTGCATTTCCGGTGATGACATTGGCGAGGTCGTTGCCGGTGCCGTTCAGCGTTGCCGTGCCCAGCAGCGTGAGGTTCTCCACTCCGTTGGCGAGCGTCACCGAGATCACGGACCGCACCGTGTCCATGCCGGACAACTCGACAATCCGGTCACCGGGATTGTCGATGAAATACGTATCGTCGCCCGAGCCGCCTTCCAGCGTGTCTGCGCCTTCGTGCCCGTCGAGGAGATCATTGCCGGCACCGCCCGCAAGGATGTTGTCGATCATGTTGCCGTGAAGGTCGTTGTCGAGCGCATTGCCGGTACCGTTGGCACCCGCGCCGAGCAGGTAGAGCCGCTCGACGTTCTCGTCCAGCACGTAGTCCGTGTTGCTTTCAACGCTATCCCTGCCTTCGCCCTCGAACTCCGTCACGCTGTCGAGCGGCGAGTTGACACGGTAGGTGTCATTACCCGTTCCACCAAACATGGCACTGCCACCGCCGTAGACCAGCGCACCCCGGACGATGATGTTGGCCGTGCCGATGAGCGTATCAGCACCCTCTTCACCGTAAAGCCGATCGATGCCGGGCCCGCTTTCAAGGCGGTCGTCTCCCGCCCCACCGTAGACGAGGTCGTCACCAACATCTTCGACGCCGCCATCGCCGCCGAGATTGTCGTTGCCGTCGCCACCGCGCACGACATCATCACCACCGCCGCCCACAACGTGGTCATCACCCCCGCCCCCGTCCAGCTCGTCCGCACCGGCGCCGCCCCACAGCAAGTCATTGCCTGCGAGCCCAAATACCTCATGGCTCTGCAATCGGCCTTCAAGGTTGATGGCGTCCGCGCCAGCGGTGCCTTCGATGCGGATCGGCACCACCACCGTCAAGTCGAACAGTGCGCGGGCACTGAGCCCTCCGCTGTCCGTGGCGATCACGGCGACGGACGTCGTGCCCGCATCCGACGCGGTCGGCGTCCCGGAGAATGTCAGGGTGGCTGGGTCGAACGATAGCCATGGTGGCAAGGCCTGCCCGTCTGCAAGGCGTGTCGAATAGGTCAATGCGTCACCGGGATCTGCGTCGGCGAACAGCGCGGTCGGCACGACGAAGTCGAGTGGCCGGTCCCGTGGGGCGAAGACATCAGGCAAAGCGAGAGTCGCTCGGGGAGAGTGGTTTCCCGTATTGAGTGCATCGAGCGCTGCCCTGTCGAGCCGGGTTCCATCGGCAAGCGCCAGTCCATCCACCGACTGCCCGGCCCCACGGGCCCATCCCGCGAGCAGCACGCTGCCAGGGTCGGCACCACCGACGTCGATCAGCAGACCCTCCTGCCGCTCAGTGACAGTGAGATCCCCTAGTGCGATGCCGGCACCCAACTGGACCAGATCCGCGTCGCCTCCCGTGTCCACCACGACGTCATGGCCACCTCCGCGATCGTAGCGATAGGTCTCGTTGCCGGCGCCGCCGATCAGGACTTCCGACCGTGCGGTGCCAGTGATCGTCACGGGGGCCATGTCGGCCAACGTCACCAGACTCTGCGCCGAACCGTCGATATCGCGCAGGAAGTCCACATAGGACGTAGGCACGGAGTTGTACCAGTTCGTCAGCTCGAGTACGCGAGTGCCCGACGGCAAGCCGTAATCCGCACCCTCGCCCAACGCGTACTGGATATTGCGCGATGCCAGCGTGGACGTGACAATCCAGTTCGACTCTCCGCCTGAATAGGCAAGCAGCAGGTCGTTGTTCCAGCGATGGGCCGTGATGTCGCCCACGCCGACGACTCCGCCGAGAAGAATCGTGTGATCGGTTCCCGTCGATCCTGGCTGGAACAGGTGCCGAACTTCCGCAGCGCTCAGGGCAGCTCCCTGCCGAAACTCGACGCTCTCGATCGCTGCGAAGGTCGCGGCATCCATATAGGCATAGTCGTCAGGGGTGTAACGCACCATGACGACACCGCCTGTCATCATGACACCGAGATCCGTGGCCGCCACACCTGGGCCGAACGCAACGATATTGCTTCCCACTGCATCCGTGATCTGTACTGCACCCGCACCGCGATACAGCACGAACGTGTCATTGCCCGCGTCGCCGAAGAGCAGATCGCTGCCGACATCGGCTTCCAGGTGGTCGTCGCCGGCACCCCCTACCAGACGATCACGTCCGGCGCCTCCCCGCAGGATGTCGTTGCCGCCCTGCCCATAGAGACCGGCCGACCCTGTGCCGATGAAATCGTCGCCGTCGCCTCCGTCGAGGACATCGTTGCCCTCCCCGCCCAACAGCGTGTCGGTGCCTCCGTCGCCGTACAGGAGATCGTCGCCGCCCAGGCCGCTCAGCGTATCGTTGTCGCCCCCGCCGTGAAGCTCATCATTGCCCTGGCTGCCGGATGAGTCATCGCCGGTCAGGGTGTCCGTGCCCGCGCCGCCGAAAAGGACATCCGCACCGGCCCCGCCCTGCAGGACGTCGATACCGTCGTCGCCACGCAGGACATCGTTGCCTCCACCGCCGTAGAGCGTGTCGTTGCCCAGGCCGCCGGACAGCCGATCGGCGCCCTGCAGCGCCTCGGGCGTCGTGCCGTGGTTCGAGAACAGCGCGCGAGTGCCCCCGGGTACGAAGATCGTATCGCCCTGGAGAATGTCATTGCCTTCCCCTCCCAGAAGCTCGTCATCGCCGCCTCCGCCCAGCAAGCGATCGTTCCCGTCACCTCCATCGAGGAAATCGTCACCGGGCGCGACGATCTCTTCCGTCATCTGGCCATTGAACGTGACGGTCAGATCCACACCGGATCCGTACGCGTACGTCCAGAACGTCCTCGACACCCGCGAGTCACCGCCCAGCACGTCATCACCGGCACCGCCGATAAGGACGTCGTTGTGGGCACCGCCGTACAACTCGTCGTTGCCCGTTCCACCGTCGAGATAGGCTTCGCCCGCCGCTGCCGCGATGACGTCGTTCCCGCCTTCGCCATACAGGCGATCCCGGTTGACATGCCCCGGCTGCAGTAGCCACGCGATATCAGTAAGGAAGGAGTCCGTCGGATGCGAGAGCGGCACATCCATCAGCAGGTCATTGCCATCGCCTCCATACGACACATCGTTGCCGCCATGGGTCTCAAGGACATCGTCGCCGCCGCCGCCGAGCAGGGTATCGTTACCGGGCACGTCGCCCGAACTCCATGTGGCACCGTCCGTCACGGTGGCGTTGTAGTCATCGACCAGCGCGTCACGGGCAGCACTGCCGATGAGATAGCTGTCACCGAGGCCGCCAACGACAGCGTGGGACGTGAAGCCGCCTTCGAGCGGCGCTGCGGAGATATCGATCAGTTCCGGATAGAAGGGCCCTGTGGTACCGCCTGTGTAGTCGTACGCGGTATAGGGACTGCGATAATCGGGGATGCCTGCAACGTGTCGCAGGCGGATGTCGCCGTTGTAACCATCGGGAGTGGTTGGCGTTACCACGAAAGCAACGGCACCCGAGGAAGGCGGCGGAGGCGTAGGCAACTGCTCGGGCGGCAACGTGATGCCGAGCGCTCCGTTCGTGAAACCCTCGACGACAACGGTGCGACCGTCGGCGACGACGACGCGCAAGTCCGAACCCGTGCGGACATACAGATTGCCCTCCGCATCCCGCGCTGCCCCCGCACCACCGGGAATTGCCTCCATGCCTGCACCGAGAACGTAGAGGCCATTGGCATCGCGCTCGATGGCAATCCGGCCCGCGCCGTCGGTGTCCCTGATCGTCGTGAATTGCGAGCCGGGATGGATGATGAAACTGTCGTTGCCCTCCGGATCCACGAGCGTGTCGCGTACGCCGCCTCCACTGCGGATCACGTCATCACCCAGGCCGCCCTCGAGGTAGTCGTTGCCGGCCCCGCCGTCGATGTCATCGGCACCGCCATTGCCGAAGATGCGGTCGTCTCCGGAGAAGCCAGTCAGCGTGGTCCCCGACTCGGGAGAACTTGCCCCGAAAATCACCAGCCTGCTCTGCGCGACCTGCTCTGCTGACGCTGCGGCTCCCACGAGTGTCGTGCCCGTCGCACGGTCGAGGTACGCGACCTCCGTACCCAGATCGGATGGAATGGTTACGTCTGCCTCGTTGCGCCGAACCAGCCATTGCACATAGTCGCCGCGGGCCTGCAGATACTCCTGCGAGAAGTGCTGCGCCGCGTAGGCCAGCACGTCGACGACGGTCCCGGCACCGACAATCGCGAAAGGCAGCCCGTTGGCCAGCGCAAACCGCAGTGCGACGCCCTCGTCTCCGGAAGTCGCCGAGGCACGTCGTACAAGGTCAGCGGATGAGAGGCTTCCGAGCGCGATCACACTGCCTGCCGGTTGCGGACCCGACTCGAAACGCTCGATGAGCCCGAAGATCGTGGCATCCCCCTCCGATTCCACAGGCGGCTCAGCCAGCCCGTAGAACATCCGCAGTACGCCGGCAAAGGACTCGAAGGAATCCGGGCCCTCGTTCGTGACCGATTCCAGCACGGCCTGCGTCAGGCTGGCATCCATGGCAGGATCGATCAGCGACAACAGATAGGAACTCGCCACGCCCGAGAGCAGGTTCGTCATCGAGTGGCCAGCCATCACACCCGCGCCGAGACCCGACTCGATGAAGATCCGGTCAACGCTGCCATAGGTGCCATACAGACCGGAGACGATGTCCGGATAGGCGTCACTGACGAAGTTGGAGATGCGATCGACGGGAATGCCGGCCCGGTCTTCGTAGACGAGGCCAGGCGCGTTGAAGGTGAACGAGTGAGCGAGCGACCCGGGCAGATCGTTTGCAAACCACAGGGCCAGATGCCCTCCGAGGGAGTGACCCGTGACATTGATCTGCCGGCCGACCAGCTGTTGCTGCAAGCCCGCGTCGAGCTCCAGCGTCCCCGAGGTCAAGCCATTCCAGTGGATCTGCATTGCCGCCCGCTGGTTCCAGGCGGAACCCGTCAGCATGATCTGCAGGTAGTCGGCCCGGAAGTCATCCAGGCTACCCTGTTCGGTACCGCGAATGGCGAGCGAGAAGCCGCCGGCAGGGTCATCCGCGTCGACCAATCTACGGCGGAACAACGTACCGGAATAGCCTGATTCGGTATTGGCCTGGTGGTGCACTACACCGAAGTTACTGGCCACGTAGACCGCTGCCGCGGCAGACATGATCGGCGGGTCGTCTGGGTTTAACGTCTCCGTGAGCCGCTCAACCAGCAGAGCCCCGCTAGAGAAGCTCACCCCTTCAAGTCTGGCGTAGGCAGCTCTTGCAAGTAACGCCTGATCGAAAACTTCCTTCAACGTCCTTGTTGAATTCGTCATCCTAGATCCCTCTTAAATTGATTGCACTAATCGGCCATCAGAATCTTCTCAACTTGAACTTCAATGTGTTGACCATCGGGCCTTACGACGTACACCCAAAACGGCACTCCTATCTGGCGACTGATCCGACTGAAGAATCGGACCTGAACGCTTTCAGCAAGGAGAACTTGTGACGTCCTCTCCACCACCCTTCTCCAAGCCAGCTCCACCGGCCATAGCCGCTGCGAGTTCCCGTAGTAGTCGATACCCGACGACACTTCGTACCGGCTGGTGGGCTTGGCCCTGACGCTCCAGTAAAGGCAACGCTCCCCAAGACTGTAGTACACGCGCATGGGATCGGCATTGGGCAAGGAATCAAAGACGCGACACCGCTCGTCGTCCCGCGACAGCAGTCGATACGTGTAGTACCCGGCCCCCTGTTCGGAGCGGTAGAGCACCCCGGTCGCGCCGGTACGATAGATTTCGAGATAGCTGTATGCCGAATCGCGCAGATTGGTCCAGCAGCTGTTGCAGTCCGTTTGCGTGAGGTCCAGATAGCCCTCCGCCTTGGCGGTCTGGTGGATCCTGACTCCAGCCACTTCACGAACGGCCTTCTGATACAGGTAGTACCCCGGGAGGACATCCCAGAACGGCAACCAGACCAGGAAAAGCACCGTCGCGATCTGAAGCCAGCGCCGCCCGGACAGGCGATGCACTCCGATGCCGATGGCCACGGCAATGGCGAACCACAACAGCGCAGCCCCCAAGATCATGAGTCCGATCATGGAGCCGCCACTCCAACTCGCCTGGTCTTAGGCGTCATCCCCACCCCTCCTTGGGCGTCGCCAGCATTGACTGGAGAGTACCGGGGTTCACAGGTCCACTCACTCTGCATTTCCGGTGCATTCGTTCAGAAATGCAGTGCGACAAGCGCAATCTGCGACCACACTCGGGCCTCCAGGAAATTCCGTGAAACGAGTGTGCGCGGCCTACCCATTCTCTTTGCCAAGGGCTACAATACTGTACATCTGAACAGCCCCGTAAGATCCATCACGGCGCAAGGAGAAACTCATGGACGGAGGATTTCCCACGGCACCCCGCTCCCTCTCCGATCTCGAGTCGGAGATCACCGAGCTGACCGGTCATCTGAATGCAGCCACCCATCGATGGCTGCAGCTGGTGGCCGAATTCGACACGCGCAGGGGGTGGGTCGGCGCTGGTACCCAATCGTGTGCCCACTGGTTGAACTGGAAGTGCGGGATCGCAATGGGCGTGGCGCGCGAGAAAGTTCGCGTGGCGCATGCGTTGGCTGGCTTGCCTCTGATCGCAGGCGCCATGGCTCGCGGCCAGCTTAGCTATAGCAAGGTTCGTGAACTCACTCGCGTGGCCTGCTGCAATACAGAATCCTATCTGCTCAACATCGCATTGCACGGCACGGCAGATCATGTAGAGAAAGTCGTCCGCCACTTCCGTCGAGCCAAGGAAGCCGCGGAGCTCTCTCGCGAAGCGGCGCAGCAGGCTAATCGCTTTCTTTCCTGGCGCTACGATGACGACGGTTCGCTCGTCATGAAGGCCCGCCTGCCCGCCGAGTCGGGTGCACTGGTATTGAAGGCTCTGCAGGCGGCAATGGACACGAGCGACGTTCCGGCTGGAACGTCCAACCTGAACGAGAACGTTCCGGCCGGAACGTCTACTGTTAAATCGCCGCACGAAACGACTCCC
This sequence comes from uncultured Pseudomonadota bacterium, assembly GCA_903898785.1. GTDB lineage: Bacteria > Pseudomonadota > Gammaproteobacteria > Steroidobacterales > Steroidobacteraceae > CAIUGU01. The sequence continues at coordinate 16,907 of CAIUGU010000227.1, forward strand.
AGGATGCGCCGCGCAGATGCGCTGGCCGTGATAGCGGAGAGCTTCCTGGCTCATGGCGCAGAAGCATTGAATGGCGGCGACAAGCACCAGATCGTCGTCCATGTCTCAGCGGACACCTTGCGTCATGCACATGCCGGCTGCTGCGAGATCGAGGAAGGCCCCTCAATCGCCGCCGAAACCGCACGCCGCCTTGCCTGCGACGCCAGCGTCGTCACGACTGTCGAGAACGACCAGGGCGAGCCCCTCAACGTCGGCCGCAAGACCCGATCCATTCCCCCAGCCCTGCGTCGAGCGCTGAAAGCACGCGACAAAGGCTGCCGATTTCCCGGCTGCGCCAATACCCGCTTCGTGGATGCCCACCATATCCACCACTGGGCTGACGGCGGCGAGACCAGGCAGTCCAACCTGTTGAGCTTGTGCCGCTTCCACCACCGCCTTGTGCATGAGGGTGGGATTGTCATCGAGCGACTCCACGATGGCGCGGTGCGATTTGTTCGGCCCGATGGTCAGGCGTTCGATAGCCACCCACCGCTCATCACTGCAGATTGGACGTCGATCCGGAACTCGATTGTCCAATGCGACTCTGCCACGACCCACTGGCGCGGGGAGCGGATGGACTATGGCCTTGCGGTCGAGGTGTTGATACAGCAAGCAAGGAGAAGTGAGCCTCTCTCGAACTCGTCATCCGCGAGAAGCAGTCACTAAGTTGGTGTAGATTGGTGTTACCTGCTTCGGACGCGGACCATCAATGACCTCGATTGTGTTCTCGAAGTATCACGCGCTGGGGAATAGCTACATCGTAGTTCCGCCGGACGCGCTGGCCTTTGACCTCTCGGTTCTTGCCAGGCTCGCCTGCGACGTCCGCACGGGCATTGGCAGCGACGGCCTGTTGGTCGGTCCCCTGCCCTCGGCGGTCGCTGATTTCAGGATTCGCATATTCAATCCGGACGGGAGCGAAGCGGAGAAGAGCGGCAACGGCCTACGCATCTTTTGCCGTCATCTGTGGGACGAGATGCTGGTATCCGCGGCGCCCTTCTCAGTCGAGACGCTTGGCGGAGTGGTTCGGGCCGAGATCCTCGTCGAGGGCAAGGAGGTTCGCGTTGAAATGGGTCAGGTTCGGTTCACCAGCAAGGACATTCCGGTAGCGGGACCGCCGCGCGACGTGCTGCAGGAGGACGTCATCCTGGAAGGCCGGACATTCAAATTCTCCGCCGCGACCGTGGGCAATCCTCACTGTGTCGTGCTCGTTGACCGTCCCACGGAAGCCGATGCGCGCAAGTTCGGCCCGCTGCTGGAATCCCATCCCCTGTTCCCCCAGCGGACCAACGTCCAGTTCATGCGCGTCCTGGACCGCGCGAACATCCAGATTGAGATCTGGGAGCGTGGGGCCGGTTACACGTATGCCTCGGGGAGCAGCAGCTGCGCTTCGGCGGCAGTCGCTTACAAGCTGGGACTCTGTGATTCGGACATCACGGTGCACATGCGTGGCGGAGATATCCAGATCCGCCTCGACCCGGACTTCAATGTGGTCATGACCGGACCGGTGGTACACGTCTGCCATGGCGCGATTGAACCGGAAGCGATCGGATAGCCTCACAATGGACTTCAAAGTCCGCAAAGCGGCGATCGAAGATACCGAAGTGGTCTCCAGCATTCTTCTAGAAGCAGCCCGCTGGTTAGCAGAGCGCGGAGACCCCCTGTGGAGTGCAGACGAGATGCGCGCGGACAGAATCGCGCCTGACGTGGCCAACGGTCTGTATTTTCTCGGCGGTGGTATTGGGCAGAACGTCGCGACAGTGAAGTTCCAGCTTGACGATCCACTCTTCTGGCCAGACTCGCCTCCGGGGCAGGCAGCTTTCGTACACAGATTGGCGGTCCGCAGAAGTGCTGCCGGCGGAACCACCGCGGCCTCCATGCTGCAATGGGCCGTTGAGTGCACCCGATTGGTGGGTCGGAGCTACCTAAGACTAGATTGTGACGCCAACCGCCCTAAGCTACGCGCGGTTTACGAACGATTTGGCTTCAGGCATCACAGCGATCGGCAAGTCGGCCCTTACTTTGTCGCTCGATATGAGTATGCGGTGTGAACGCATTGAATAGATCCTGAGTATCGCTACCCATGGACGTGTGCCTCATCTTCGACCTCGATGGCACGCTGGTAGACAGCGAGTCGCTGTGCAACGAGGCTCTTTTGGATCTGGTCCCGGCGATTCCCGACGACGTTGACGAATTGGTCCGCCGTTACAGGGGCGCTCGATTCACAACGATCCTCACCGATCTCGCCACCCGCCACGGCATCACCTTCCCTGCTGACTTCGAGCCCCGTTATCGAAGGCGGGTGGCCACCCTCTTCGAGACCAACCTCAAGCCAATGCCGGGTGCACTTGAGATGCTGCGGGAGCTTGCCTATCCGAGATGCATCGCTTCAGGCGGCCCGCTCGCAAAGATCCGTCATTCTTTGGAGATTAGTGGATTGGCACCCTTCTTCGATGACCGTCTGTATAGCTCCTATGACGTCGGAAGCTGGAAACCCGAACCAGGCCTGTTTCTTCACGCCGCAGCGAAGATGGGCTATTCGCCTGAGCAGTGTGTTGTCGTTGAGGACAGTGATGTGGGTATCGAAGCCGCCCGCGTAGCGGGCATGCGCGTTGTACGCTACAACCCCGGTGGTCCTCCCAGCAGCTCCGCTTTCCCTCTGTCAATTCACAATCTGAGAGACCTTCCCGGGGTAGTCGCATCGCGATTTCGGAGTTCTTCCTGAATGAAGTTCCTCCGCCTTACTGAAATTCCAAGCGCAGTTGCCACCATCGCCGGCTGGTACTTCGACCACTGGGGTCACTACATTCCAGGGGAGACATTGGCAGCAACGGAAGTTAGGCTACGGAGCTATCTGAACCCGGAAGGTATGCCGCTGATGGTAGTCGCCTTGGACGGCGACGACATCGTTGGGGCCGCTCAGCTGAAGTTCAGGGAAATGGACATCTACCCTGAGCGCGAACACTGGCTCGGCGGCGTTTTTGTCCGGCCGACGCACCGAGGAAAACATCTCGCGTCACAGCTGGTCACGAAGATTGCCGACATCGCCAAGGCCTGGCAATTCCCTGCACTCTTTCTCCAGACAGAACGCCTTGATGGCGGCCTGTACGCCAGACTTGGCTGGAAGGCGTGCGAGCAGGTGACCTACAAGGGCAACCGGGTCCTGGTGATGGTGCGGACCCTGACTGAATGACTTCGGATCGCGCGGAATACCTCCCCATAGCCCTAGAAGGTCGTCGATGTTCCGCAAAGCCACAGACGAAGACGTGCCTACCCTCGCATCGTGGATTCGATCAGCCCACGACTGTGCGTTGTGGGCAGGGTCCGCCTTTCCGTTTCCATTCGAGGTGGCAGGCCTTGTCGAAAAGCTGAACCTGCCTTCGACTACCTCCATATGCCTGGTCGAGGAAACGGTAGTCGCCTTCGGGCAGCTCGCGGACAAAGGGGACGGTCGTGCGCATCTGGCGAGAATTATCGTGGCACCGATGGCGCGTCGGCAGGGCTACGGCCAGCAACTGGTTCGCGAACTCCTGCGGATCGCCGCGGACAGGGGCTTTCGGATCGTCGGGTTGAACGTGAGCGTCGACAATCAAGCGGCAATCAGGATGTACACCGGACTCGGCTTCGTGTTTGCCGACAGACCCTCACACGTAACGGCATCTCCGGACGCGCACTACATGACTTACGACCTTGAGAGACAGACCCCCCCCCATGACCGACAAGACCCCGCCCAAACCCGAATTCCTGGTTCTCTCCCGCGGACAGTGGGACAAGGACGCGCCGCCCGAGAAGATCCAGCAAGCGATCGACGAGTTCTATGTGTGGCTCGAGCGCTGCATTGCCGAGGGCCGGATGAAAATGGGGCAACGGCTCGCTCGCGAGGGCAAGTTGGTGTCCAAGCATCAGATCACGGACGGACCGTTTGCCGAGACGCGGGAGATCGTGGGCGGTTACTGGTTCATCGTGGCCAACAGTCTGGACGAGGCCGCGAAGCTCGCTGCGCAGAACCCCTGCCTCGCGTACGGCCTGTCTTACGAAATCCGGCCGCTCGAACTGGTCCGTGCCAGCGCGTATGCGGTCACCAATGAAACGCCGACCTGACACCCTTACCCAAGGAGCAATGCAATGAGCAGCAACCCCGTCATCTGGTTCGAGATCTATGTGCAGGACATGCCCCGCGCCAAGGCATTCTACGAGCAGGTTCTGGCGACCAAGCTCGAGAAACTTGGTGGATCCGACATGGACATGTGGTCGTTCCCGGGCGACATGAACACACACGGGTGCAATGGTTCGCTCGTGAAGATGGACGGCGTGCCCTCGGGTGGCAGCACGCTCGTGTACTTCCGCAGCGAGGACTGCGCCATCGAGGAAGCGCGGTTCGCGACGGCCGGCGGCAAGGTCTTCCGGCCAAAGATGTCGATCGGGCAGTACGGCTTCATCTCGATTGGCATCGACACCGAAGGCAACATGTTCGGATTGCATTCGCTGAAGTGAAACCGTTGCCGGCAACGTTAATGCCTTAAGGGGGAGTGATTGTGCCGGCTGGCTTTTTCCGACGGCTCTTAAGATTGCCGCCGCCCCGGATCGTTAACTAAGGGCTACGTACCATCCACTAAGCAGCACTACGGATGCTTGAACGCCGTGCCCTGCGAGACCATTTCCTTAACGAGGATTCACCTCCTACCTTAAGGAAGACCCGTGAACAGACGCTTGATGACGGCCGTACTCGGCATCCTGATGACCTCCGCCGCCGCTCATGCCCAGCAGGCGCCGGAGCCGGCGACAGAGGATGAATCGGCCGCCGATGACCTGATGGAAGAGATCATCGTCATCGGCGGCCGCGTGATCCCCACGCAGAAAGGCGCGCTGCTCGCGGACATCGTCAAGACCGAGTCGCTGGATGCCGCTGAGATGCAGCGTACGGGGGCGACGAACGTCAACGAACTGCTCGCCCACCGCCCCGGACTCGATGCCCAGGTCGAGTGTTCGGTATGCAGCGCCCGCAGCATCTCGCTCAACAACCTGCCCGGGCGCTTCACCACGGTGATGGTGGACGGCGTGCCGATCTTCTCTTCGGTGTCGAATGCGTACGGCCAGGACATGCTGGGACTCACCGGTCTCGAGCGGATTGATGTGTCGCGCGGCGCCGGGACCAGCCTGATCGCGCCGGAATCCCTCTCGGGCAGCGTCAACCTGGTCAGCAAGGAACCCAAACTCGACGCCCTCGAAGTCGAAGGGCGCGGCGGCAGCTACGGGCAGAGACTGGGATCCGTGTACTTCGCCAGGACATTCGGGGAGGACAATTCATACAGCCTGACGGCGACGCACGACCGGTACGACCCCGTGGATACCGTCGGCCTCGGCGTGTCCCAGTTCTCCGGGTACAACCGCACGCTGGGCGGCATCGGACTGTTCTCCGACGATCTCGCGGGGTTCAAGGCCAAGGCCCTCATCAACTTCGTCGACGAGCGCCGCATGGGCGGTCCCCTGAGCGACGACTATGCGGGCGTGCGCGCCGACACGGTGGGAAATCCCTTCAACTTCTCCGCCGGTCCCCACGGCTCACCCGACCGCGACAGCTGGATCGACCCGAGTACCGGATTGCTGGTGCCGGACTATGACGGCGGGCGCTTCGGCGTCGCGCAGATCGTGTACACGAAGCGCCAGCAACTCGTCGCAACGGCCGAGCGCCGGTTCGATTCGGCCAGGCTGCGGCTCGCCTTCGGCCTCGCCAATCACGAGCAGGACTCCTGGTACGGCCTCGATGCGGAGTACTTCGGCAAGCAATTGCAGGGCTACGGCGAGGTCTCGCTGCAGTTCAATGCGGGCGAAACGCTCGTGACCACCGGCGTCAACCTGCGGTACGAGGACCTTGGCAGCGAATCGATGAGCCTGGACTCGGGCAGCCCCACCTTCGGCGTGAAGCGGGTCGATGCCGACGCGTACGTCTACCGGACCCCCGCCGTGTTCGTGCAGGCCTATCGCGCCCTGCTCGACGGACAGCTCGAACTCAACGGCAGCGTCCGCTACGACCGCAACAACGTATTCGGCAGCGTCGTCACGCCGCGGGCCAACGCGTTGTGGCACCACAACGATGCCACTTCGAGTCGCGTTGCGGTCGGCACGGGGTTCCGCCTGCCCACGTCCTTCTTCGAACTGGATCATGCAATCCTGAGCGCTCCCGCGGTGGATCGGACCGGGGCCAAGCCGGAAAAGTCATTCAACGTTTCCTACGCGTGGAACTACTCTGACGACCGTCTGGCGCTGACGGCGTCGTTGAACTACACGCGCATCAAGGACATGGCCCTTTTCGTGGACGACCTGGCGAACTCCGGCAGCTACCTGCTGCAACCTGCGCAAAGCACTTACACCGTGATGAACGCCGATGTCGTGGGAACGTGGCAGGTCACGGCGGCGGATTCGGTGAGCTTGGGTTACGAAAGGTATCGCTACGTTTTCAGGTCGGAGGATTTTGCCGGCACGCTGTTCTCGCGGCCTGACTACCGCGTGACGTTCGCGGTCGATCATTCCCAGAATCGCTGGGACATCGACCTCCAGGGAACCTGGACAGGTCCGCAGGACCTCGCCCGCTTCTACGCGTATGCCGTCAATCCGCGATTCAACCTCGACGGCTCCCCGAAGCGCACCACCAGCAAGTCCTTCCTGACGCTCGACCTGCGGGCGTCCTACCAATGGTCGGCGACGGTCGCACCCTACATCGGCGTGCGCAACCTGACGAACTACACGCAGGCCCGGGACGACAGCTTCCTGTGGGTGGACTCGGGCGGACGGCTCGACGTCACGCAGATCTGGGGACCCTACCTCGACCCTACCTGGTATGCAGGGATCAAGGTGACGATGTGAACCGAGGGGCTTTCACGCTGGCGGTGATTCTGGCCGCGTGGCAGCCCGCGGGCTTCGCCGCGGAGCCGCAGCGGACCGAGCAGCCGTTCGCCTCGTTCGAACTGCCCCTCGTGGACGGCAGCCGTTTCGCCAATCTGGAAGAATTCCGCGGCAAGCCGCTAGTCATCCATTACTGGCGCAGCGACTGCCCGGCCTGCCTGGCCGATGCCGGCGTGTTCAACACGCAGGCGATCGAGCACAAGAACATCGGGTTCCTCGGGATCGCCGTGGACGACCGGACGAGCGCGCTCCGGTTCCTGAAGCGCAATCCTTCGTCGCACTTGCAGGCATATGCACCCCTGTCGCAGGCGCAGTTGCTGCACCGGGCCGGCAACCACTCGTCGGGGCTGCCCTATACGGTCCTTCTGGACTCGCAGCAGAAGATGTGTGCGAAGCACCTCGGGAAAGTGGACCTCGACTGGCTCGAAGCCGCGCTGGTCAAGTGCCAGAAGTGACGGCAGCGACTTGACGTCGCGTGCTACGATTGCCGTCACTTCCCCCAAGAATACTGGTGCTTTCCCCTATGGATGCAATGGAACTCCTGCTGACCCGTTCGTCCGGCGTCAAGCTCACGGACCCGGCCCCTTCCGACGCGGAGTTCGAGCAGATCCTGAAAGCCGCCGTGCGCGCGCCGGACCATGGCCGGTTGAAACCCTGGCGGTTCCTGTCGATCCGCGGGGCAGGCCGGGAGAAGCTCGGCGACCTGTACGTGGAAACTGCGCTGCTGGCATCCCCTCATGCCACGCCCGAGGCCCTGGGCCGTGAGCGGGACAAGGCGCTGCGCGCGCCGCTGGTCGTGGTCGTGGTCGCCAGGCTGTCGATGCTGCCCAACGTGAAGGTGCCGGAAGTCGAGCAGTTGCTCTCGGCCGGTGCGGCCGCCCAGAACATCCTGCTGGCTGCCCATGCGCTCGGCTATGCCGCCGTGTGGAAGACCGGCGACGTGGCGTACAACCACCACTTCAAGACGGGGCTCGGGCTCGCCGCCAACGAGCACATCATCGGCATCCTGTTTGTCGGCACGCGTGCGGACGCCATGGGCAACAAGCCCGGGCCGGACATCGCGCCCTTCCATTCCGTGTGGCCGGCCTGACATAGGGTCCAGCCCCCTCTTTTTTCATTTTCGACGGAGAACGAATATGACCGAGATCGTCATCGTCGCCGCAGGGCGTACCGCTGTAGGCAGCTTCAATGGTGCGCTGGCCAAGATCCCGGCCGCCGACCTGGGCGCGCATGTCATCAAGGGCCTGCTTGCGAGGACGGGCGTGAAGGCCGAGGACATTTCCGAAGTGATCCTGGGCCAGGTGCTCACGGGTGGCGCAGGCCAGAACCCGGCACGCCAGGCGGTCATCAAGGCAGGCCTGCCGAACATGATCCCAGGCATGACGATCAACAAGGTCTGCGGCTCCGGCCTCAAGGCCACCCATCTCGCGGCGCAGGCGATTGCGTGTGGTGATGCGCGCATCGTGATCGCCGGCGGCCAGGAGAACATGAGCCTGTCGCCGCACCTGCTGCCCGGCTCCCGCGACGGCTTCCGCATGGGCGACGCCAAGCTCATCGACTCGATGATCGTGGACGGCCTGTGGGACGTATACAACCAGTACCACATGGGCGTGACGGCGGAGAACGTCGCCAAGAAGTACGGCATCTCGCGCGAGGACCAGGACGCGTTCGCCGCCGCCAGCCAGCAGAAGGCCGAAGCCGCGCAGAAGGCCGGCAGGTTCAAGGATGAAATCATCCCGCTCGAGATCCCGCAGAAGAAGGGCCCGGCCCTCGTGTTCGATACGGACGAGTACCCGAAGGCCGGTACCACGGCAGAGAAGCTCGCAGGCCTGCGCCCCGCGTTCGACAAGGGGGGCACGGTGACCGCGGGCAATGCGTCCGGCATCAATGATGGCGCGGCAGCCGTCATGATGATGTCCGCCGCCACCGCGAAGGAACTCGGCCTCAAGCCGCTCGCCCGCATCGCCGCCTACTCTTCAGCAGGACTTGATCCGACGATCATGGGCATGGGGCCCGTCCCCGCGTCGCAGCTGTGCCTCAAGAAGGCAGGCTGGACCAAGGACTCGCCGGACCTGATGGAAATCAACGAAGCGTTTGCGGCCCAGGCCATCGCGGTCAACCGCGAGATGGGCTGGGACACCTCGAAGATCAACGTGAATGGCGGTGCGATTGCGATCGGTCACCCGATCGGTGCGTCGGGCGCTCGCATCCTCGTGACGCTGCTGCACGAGATGATCCGTCGCGATGCCAGGAAGGGGCTCGCCAGCCTCTGCATCGGCGGCGGCATGGGCGTCGCGCTCGCGATCGAGCGGTAAGGAATAACGCTCAGCGAACCTGCATGGCGAGGTGCGGGCGGCCCTTGCGCCCGTCGCTCAGCCACAGATCAAGCCACGGACCGTTCTGGTCCGTGCGCTTCCAGTTGGTCACCACGGCATGGCCGGGCAAGTACAGCGGCAGCTTGAACTGCGTATCGACCTGCATCGCGCCGGCGGGCAGCACATCCGCCACTTCGCCCAGCGTGCGGGCCAGAGACCACATGCCGTGCGCCACCACCTGCTTGAAGCCGAAGCGTGCCGCCGTGAAATCCCACAGGTGGATCGGATTGACGTCGCCGCTGACGAACGCATACCGACGGCCGGTGTCGCCGGCAACCTGGATCGGACGCCGCCGCTCCGCGGCATCGACATCCGTCGGTAATCGATCGATCGTCGGGCGCTTGCCGGGCGTGTGTCGGCGCGCCAGCATCGTGCTGATCTCTTCCCACACCTGCACTCCCTGCGACGAGGCGCGCGTGTAGATGTCGTATTCCTGGCCGCTGTCGGTCTCGCGGCTCTCGGCAAAGCCTGCGGTGACTTCCAGCGATTCACCCACCGGAATCGACTGCCGCTGCCGGATCACGTTGCGCAGGTGCACGAGGCCGAGGACTTTCACCGGAAACGCGTCGGCCGTGAAGATCTTCATGTGCAGCGGCATGGCGAGCACATGCAGGTAGGCAGGA
>CAIUGU010000228.1 GCA_903898785.1 uncultured Pseudomonadota bacterium
CGCGCTGAGCTTCACGGCCGGCCGATGCTTCTTCAGTACTTCCGCCACCAGGGGATTCGGCAACATGCTGTTGTCGGAATTGCCCATGGCAACGTCCATCGCCGTCATGTCGATTCCGTTCTTGGCAGCCGGATTGGCTCCGTTCTGCAGCAGGAACTCGACCAGCGCGGGCTCTCCCCGTATTGCCGCACCAATCAGCGGTGTGTTGCCGGCGTTGTTTGCCTGATTGATGTCCGCGCCCTTGGAGAGAAGGAGCTTGATCGCTTCGATCGCATCGGTAACGCGCCCACGGCTGATCTCTCCACGCCAACCGACACCCGCGGCGGCCATCAATGGCGTGGTACTTCCAGTATTGAAGCCAAAGAACGGCTGCTTGGCCGGGCCGTCGTCTTTGTCCGTGGCCTTCAATGGGTCGGCACCAGCAGCAAGCAGGGTCTTCATGACCTCGAGGTCAGCGGACATGGAGGCACGCAGGAACGATGTCGCCCCGGCCCTGAGGACGCCGTTGCGGAAGCCGCTCTGCGCCATCATTGCGGGAAGCGCCGACTTCAAGGTCGCGTTGACGTCAGCTCCTTTCGCCAGCGCCGTCTTGATGACATCGACGTAGGTCTTCTCGCCTGTCACGACCGGTGCCGGACGGGCTTCGGCTTCACGGGTGTTCATGTCCGTGGCGACGAACAAGGCAGTTCGTCCGAACTTGTCCGCAAGCTTTGCATCCGCTCCCGCCTCAAGCAGGGCCACGGCAACGTCCGGATGCCCGTTGAGGAGCGCCAGAATGACGGCATTGGATCCGTCCGCGTCAACGAGGTTGATGTCCGCCTTGCCCTTGAGCAGCGCCAGGGCTGCGTCGAGCTTGCCGTTGCGAGCCGCAAAGTGGAGAGCCACCATGCGTCCCTTCGGGATGTTGGGGTAGACGAAGCCCCCTGAGCGCCGGTCGGGGTTGGGCTGCGGCACGATGATCTCCGCAGAGAACTCGTTCGGGTTTGCGCCCCCTTCAATCAGTGCGGCGATCGCGTCCGCATGGCCTTCGGCCGCTGCCCACATCAGTGCCGTCTGCCCCTTCCAGCCCTCCTTGGAATTGGGGTCGGCCCTGTTCATATCGCCCGCCCTGCCTTTGCCCACTGCGAGCAAAGCCTTGATCAACTCGACGTTGCCGGTTCGCGCGGCGGCCATCAGCGCTGTTTCACCTTCGGGCAGTGCCGTCGCGGGGTTGGCGCCGGCGTCGAGCAAGAGCGCCGCCGACTGCGCGTCGCCGTTGCGGGCAGCTGTATGCAGGGCCGTCGCTCCGTAACGATTCGTAGCATCGACTTCGGCGCCAGCTGCAAGCAATGCCCTGATCATTGCCGTATCGCGCTCGTGCACGGCAGCCATGAGAGGCGTCGTGCCGTCCAGATCCGGGGCATTGACGTCGGCCCCCTTCTTCAAGAGCGAGCCGAGACCGGCCACGTCGTGGGCCTGCACCGCGTCGCGTACCGACACTGTGCGGACGGACTGGGCATGGGTGCTGGCGCCTGCAAACGCCAGAGAGAGCGTAGCGAGCAGTGCGATTGCGACCGGTTTGTACCGCATCTGAGATTCCCCCCCCAGTTTCTTGTTCAAAGAAAAGGGCCGGCCTGTGTCCCCACAGCCGGCCCTATTTGCAGTTCAAGAGAGGCTCATTCGCTGAACCCTCTCATTGATCCCTATGTCAACGAGCGCTGAGCTTCGCCGTCGGCGCGTGCTTCTTGATGACCTCGGCAACCAGCGGATTCGGCAGGATGCTGTAGTCGGAGTTGCCGTTGGCGATGTCGAGTGCCGTCAGGCCACGCGCATTCTTGTGCTTCGGATCGGCACCGATGCTCAGCAGGAATTCAACCAGCGCGGGCTCGCTGCGCATGGCTGCACCGGTCAGCGGCGTATCACCGCCCTGATTGGCCTCGTTGATGTTTCCGCCCTTCGCGACGAGCAACTTGATCGCCTCGATCGCGTCAGGAACACGACCGCGGCTGATGTCTTCGCGCCAGCCCACGCCAGCGGCCGCCATCAGCGGCGTGGTCTTGCCCGAGATCTCGCCGAGGCGCCTGCCGGGAGTACGATCATCCGGCGCGGTGGCCAGCTTGTGATCGGCGCCCGCGGCCAGCAGGATGTTCATGACGGGGAGGTCCGCGGACATGCTCGCACGCAGGAAGGCCGTCGAACCCTCACGCAGGATGCCGTTGTGGTTACCGCCCTGGGCAACCCAGATGGGGAGCGTGGACTTCAATGTCGCATTGACGTCGGCACCCTTGGCAATCGCAAGCTTGATGACGTCCACATACGTCTTGTCACCGGTCACGACCGGGGCGGGCCGCGAATTCGCGTCGAGCGTGTTCATGTCGACCGCATTGAACAGTACGGTGCGGCCGTACTTGTCCGCGATCTTGGGATCGGCGGCAGCCTCGAGCAGCGCGTAGGCAACGTCCGGATGTCCGTTAAGCGTCGACAGGATCAACGCGTTCGTGCCGTCTGCATCGACGGCATTGAGGTCCGCCTTCCCCTTCACGAGCGCCACGGCCGCATTGACGTGTCCATTACGAGCAGCGAAATGCAGCGCTGTCATGCGACCCTTCGGGATCTTGGGATACACGAAGCCGCCGGCCCGGCGATCCGGGTTCGCCTCCGGCACGATGATCTCGGCAGAAAACTCGTTCGGATTGGCGCCGCCCGCGATCAACGCATCGATCGCAACGGCATGCCCCTCGGCAGCTGCCCACATCAGTGCGGTCTGGCCCTTCCATCCTTCCTTGTAGTTCGGGTCGGCCTTGTTCATGTCACCGGCCTTGTTGCCGCCGGCGAGCAGTGCGTTGATCAGCTCCACATTGCCGGTGCGCGCGGCCGCCATCAGCACGGTCTCGCCCTCGGGCAGCGTCGTTGCGGGATTGGCGCCCGCATTGAGGAGCAGCGTCGCCGACTTTGCATCGCCATTGCGCGCAGCCGTATGGAGCGCGGTCGCACCGTAGCGGTTGGTCGCGCCAACGTCAGCGCCGCCCTGGAGGAGCGCCTGGATCATTGCCGCATCGCGTTCGTGGACAGCCATCATCAGTGGCGTCGTGCCGTCCAGATCGGGAGCATTCACGTTTGCGCCCTTCTTGAGCAACGCGCCTACGCCTGCCACGTCATGGGCCTTGACGGCAGCCATAACCGGGGCGCCGGACTGGCCAACCTGCGCGGTGGCAGTGGCGGCCGCGAGGGCCAACGAAAGTGTGGTGAGGACGCCGAGAACGACGGGTTTGGAACGCATGCGAATGCCCCTTACAGATGCTTGGAATGGGGCCGGCAGCGTATTCGCTGCCGGCCCGAGACTACCGCGAAGCTCAGCTCATGCCGTACGTCAGGCCTACCGAGCGAGATTCGCTACGGCCGAAGCGCTGCATCTCCACGCCCATGGCGTTGCCGATGTCGATCAGCAGCTCGCCAATCGGACGATCCTTCGTCTTGTCGATCTGGATGTGGCGGTTGCCCTTCACGAAGCCGCTGACGATGGCATACGGCAGGCTCTTCTTGAGGTGCTCGTTGCCGTTGCTCATGCCTGCGCCGTAAACGAGCAGGGTGTGGTCGAGCAGCGTGCCGTCGCCGTCCTGCGTCGAAGCCATCTTGTCGACGAACTTCGAGAACAGCAGCGCATGGTACTGGTCGATCTTGCCCTTCTTCTCCATGAACTCCGGGTTGTTCGAATGGTGCGAAATGCTGTGGTGCTGCTCGCGAACGCCGATCTGCGGGTAAGCGATGGAGCTGAGCTCGCGGGCCATCATGAAGGTGGCGACGCGCGTCAGGTCCGTCTGGTAGGCCACGTGCAGCAAATCGAACATCAGTTCCACGTGGTCGGGGAACTGGTCGGGAATGCCCGAAGGCGACGCAACGTTCGCACTGGAGAGGTCGCCCGTGCGGGCCTCGGCGCGCTGGATGCGCTTCTCGACCTCGCGGATGTTGTCCAGGTAGTCAGCAACGCGGGCCTTGTCCTGGGGACCAACGCGCGCTTCGAGCCGATGCGTCTCTTCGAGCACGGAGTCGAGGATGCTGCGGTTCTGCTGGAAGCGGGCGCGGCGCTGTTCGGCCGTGCCGGTGCCGCCGAACATCATCTCGAACACGACGCGGGGATTGACCTGCATGGGCAGCGGGCTCTTCGGGCCCGACCACGAGATCGTGTTCATGTACGAGCAGCTGTAGCCCGTATCGCAGGCACCAACGAGGTTCGTGGTGTCTTCGATCGCGAGCTGCATCGACGGGAACACGGTGTTGCCGGCGATCTTCTTTGCGATAACCTGGTCCAGCGAGATGCCGGCTTCGACGTCGACGCCCTGGGTCTTCTTGGGGAAGGAATCCGTGAGCCATGCGGTGCACGCACCGGAGTGCTGGCCGGAGCCGTCTGCGCCGAGCAGGCCGCTGACCACCGTCAGGTGGTCCTTGTACTTGGCGAGCGGCTCGAGCACGTAGCTCATGTCGAAATCAGCGCCGGCCTTCTTGGGGGTCCACAGGTCGAGCTTGTCGGTCATGACCAGGCCGTTCGGCACGTAGACGAAGCCGATGCGGCGCGGACGGTTCGCAGCGGTCTGCGCGAACGCAGTCAGCGAGGGCACCATCGCGCCCAGGAAGGGCAGGGCTACCGCAACGCCGCTTCCGCGAAGGAACGTGCGTCGATCCAGTGACTTCTTGAAGTTGATCATGTCCGGACTCCCAGGGTAAGGGTAATGGCTTGGGTTTTATTTTCTGAAATCATCGAAAAAACGGTCATTTCGCCGGCTTGGCTGGCTGGCTGGCGGCACTGGCCGACAGCTCGCCTTTCCCGGCCGACATTTTCATCTGGAACGGCATGGATTTCACGACTTCCATGACCACCGTCGAGAAGCGGAAGTTGTCGTGCTCGGCGGTCTTCACGATATCGCGCACGACCGGCATGTCGTAATACTCAAGGCCGCGTCCAAGTGCGTAAGTCAGCAGCTTCTCGGTAAACGAGCTCATGTAGCGCTCGGGGTTCTTGGCGATAACGTCACGCAGTTCGTTGACGCCCTGGATCTGCTGGCCGCTGGCAAGGCTGCCGGAGGCATCGATCGGCAGGCCACCTTCGTCCTTGGAGCGCTTCATGCCGATGCCATCGAAGACCTCGAGCGAGAAGCCGATCGGATCCATGATGTTATGGCAGGCTGCGCAACCCGGATCAGCGCGATGACGCTCGAGCCTGGCGCGGAGCGGCTCGCGGTCAAGCGTGTCGATTGCGTTTTCCTTCAGCGCCGGCACGTTGTCCGGAGGAGTGGGAGGCGGATTCGAAAGCAGGTTCTCGAGGACCCACGCACCCCGCTTCACGGGCGATGTCCGGGTGGGCAGCGCCGTCACCATCAGGAAGGTGCCCTGGCCCAGCAGGCCGCGGCGAGCGACGTCGTCGAGCTTCACGCGGCGGAAATCGCTGCCGTAGACGCCCTTGACGCCGTAGTGACGCGCCAGCCTCTCGTTCACGAACGTGTAGTCGGCCGTCAACAGGTCAACGACGCTGCGATCGTCGCGCATGATGCTGTCGAAGAACATCAGCGTTTCGGTGCGGAATGCCTCGCGCAGGCCTTCGTCGAAATTCGGGAACATGTAAGAGTCAGGCTGCTGGGAATCCAGGTTCCGCAGACGCAGCCACTGGGCCGCGAAGTTCGTTGCCAGGGACTCCGAGCGGGGATCGGCCAACATGCGCCGCACCTGCTGCTCAAGCACCTTGCTGTCGCTCAACTTGCCCTTGGCGGCAATGTCGATGAGCTCTGCGTCCGGAGCCGAACTCCAGAGGAAGAACGAGAGACGGGAAGCGAGCTCGAGGTCGGTAATCCGGAAGGACGTTCCGGCAGACAGTCCCTGTGGATCACGCTCCATGCGGAAGATGAAGTCGGGGCTCGAGAGGATACGGCGCAACCCCATCTGGATGCCGCCTTCGAACGTGCCCTTGGCCTGGCGCCCCCGCGCATAGAAATCACGCAGGATCTTCATGTCTGCATCGTTCACCGGACGGCGGTAAGCCGTGCGGGCGATCTTTCCCAGGATCTGGTCGGCGCACTTGGCCTCGTCCCGCGCGCTCTTCGGCGTGCAGCTGAAGATCGCCTTGCGGCTGGGCGTCTCGACACTGGTTGCCTTTGCGTCGAACGGTCCGCGGATCAAGGAACCCTCAACCGAAGGAATGCCGCCGATATACACCGGGTCGAAGTTGATCGATTCGAAAGGTTGCAGCTGGTCGACTTCGACTGCCCCGGTCTTCTGCAGGAAGGTCAGGACAATGCGGTGCGTACCCGCAGTTAGCGGCACGCGCACGCGGGCGCGCTCTTCCACGGCTGCGCGGACTTCGTCGGCGTTCTCGAGCAATCGCGAGTAGTCGGACGTGCCGCCCATGGTGATCAGCTTGACCTGCTTGCCATCGACGGAAATTTCGAACTGGTGCGGGAATTCAAGACCGCGGATCACGGCCAGCGTGTTCTTGAGGAACGTCGTGCTGATCTCGTAGGTGCCGTCGAGCGGGAAGTAGTGTTCGATTGCAAGGCCACCGCGAGTACCGAGGGGCAGGCCCTCGATATGCTCGTTCTGCGAGAGGCGCTGGTTGACACGATAGACCGCGTCTTCGCGCGGCAGGTCGGGATCGCCGATCGCCATCGCGCTGATGCGGTCCGCCGCCGAGAGGTAGCCCTCGAGCAGGGCGGGCGAAATATTGAGTACGTCGGCGACGTTGTCGAAACCGTAGCTCGAATTGTCCGGCGCCATGAGCGACTTGACGTCGACATTGAGCGCGAGCATGTCGCGGATGACGTTCTTGTATTCCTCGCGGTTCAGGCGATAGAGCGCAGGACGACCCGGATTCGGCTTGGCCGCCGCTGTCTTGTCCAGCTCGCCCTCGAGCCACGACGCGAATTTGTCGTAGGTTGCAGGATCCGGACGCGCCTTGCCGACAGGAGGCATCGAGGCACCACGCATCTTCGTGATGACTTTCTCGAACACGGCCGCGTGCTGCGACACCTTGGTGAAATCAACATCGTCGAGCGAGAGACCGCCGCGATTCTCGATCGGGTCGTGGCAGTCGACGCAGTACTGGTCGATCATGCCCTTGTAGGTCGCTGCCTCGTTGCCCGCCGACTGCGCATTGGCAACGCCGGCGCACAACGTTGCGCCCACAACCGCCATCAGAATTCTGGAAACACTCACGGTCACTTCCCCCTACCCCGACATTGAGTCCTGCACGAAGGCAAGCATACTTGAGTTCCCTACTCGGGCAATAGGGGATGTTGGAAGCCGTCCGTTAAGAAGTGTGGTTGCTGCGGTGCGATTGTGTTGCCGCATTGCAGCATTGCCGCTTTCGGATGCGGGCTGGGGCTCGGTCTGGCGCATTCGACCCGGAGCGCCTATCCCCGTCCACCCCTTCGAGGTATTCCGGTTAGCCGCCCCCTCAAGTGCAGCGTACGACTTCGCCAGAAATTTCGGTATTTTCACGCCATGACTTGTGACTGCAGCCGTGGCAAGCTGCGCCGCCATTCGCCCGCCTCCCCTGCCGCGGACGAAAGCCGTCGACGGACCTTGGGCAGGCCACAACCGGATAGAATGCATCCATGGATTTCATCTACTTCCTCGGCCGCTTCCACGTCCTCGCCCTCCACCTGCCGATCGGCATCATCTATGCCGTGGTGCTCCTCGAATTCCTGGCGAGAAAGCCGCGGTTCGCAGGGTTGGCCGCAGCGGCCAACTACCTGTGGGGCGCCGCAGCGGTAACGGCGGTGATCACGGTTGCGATGGGCCTCATGCATGCCAGCGAAGGCGGCTTCACGGGCGAATCTCTCGAACGCCACAGGATTTACGGCATCGTGGTTGCCCTGGCGTCCATTGCACTCTGGATCTTCCGCGTGAAGAGCCTGGCCACCTACCGGACCCTGCAGCCGGTGATCGGCATCATCATGGTGGTGCTCGTGGCGATGACGGGCCACTACGGCGGCAACATGACCCACGGCTCGACCTACCTTGTCGAGTACGCCCCGGCACCGCTCAAGCGGCTCGCCGGCATGGAAGTGCGGGAGAAAGCGACGAGCGCTGCCGGGGCGGATGTCTTCGCTGATGTCATTCACCCGATGCTTGAGCTCAGGTGCGGCAGCTGCCATGGCGAGGACACGCGCAAGGGCAGCCTGTCTTTCGCGACCTATGAACTCCTGATGGAGGGCGGCGAGATGTTCCCGGCTGTCGTGCCGAAGGACCTCACGCAGAGCGAGCTCTATGCCCGTGTAATGCTGCCGCCGACGTCCGACGATTACATGCCGAAGGAAGGCAAGACGCCGCTCTCGGCCGACCAGATCGCGATCATCAAGTGGTGGATCGAGGCCGGCGCTCCCGGCACCGGCGCGGTCGGTACGCTGAATCCGCCCGCAGACATCGCCGCGCTGATCTCGAAAGAGCTCGGCATCGAATAGACTGTCGATCGGTCATCCGGGAACTTCTGCAGGCCGCCCAGCTCTGGCGCTGAAGCCGGTTGACGCGGCCAAGGCGCGGGACGACCTCTCCGGGCAGGCAGATGTATTGCGCCAACTGGTCGGGCACAATACGCAGGTGGCTGGGACTTTTTAATCCGAGATACAGCGAGGAAAGCAAACCAATGAATAAAACGACAAAGATCAGTCTGGCAGTTGCAGGTTGCGTGCTCACGGCGATGGCCTTCGGCCAGAACCGCCCGAACCCCGACCAGCAGGCCGCTGGCTATCGTCAGGCCCTGATGACTGTCATCGCCGGCAACCTGGGCCCCGTGGCCGGCATGGCACGCGACCGCGTTCCGTACGACGCCGCCGTGGCAACAAAGAACGTCGAGCGCGTCCTTGCGCTCAGCGGCATGGTCAGCGATGCCTGGGCTCGCGACACCAGCGCCGCCACGATCGAGAAGAACGAGTCTTCGCCGAACATCTGGAAGGAAAAGGCGAACTTCGACAAGCTCGCCGGCGACGTGACGACGAAGGCCACCGCAGCACTGGCCGCCATCAAGGGCGGCGATGCAGCGAAGGCCAAGGCCGCCCTCGGCGACCTCGGCTCGGCCTGCGGCGCCTGCCACGACAAGTATCGCGTAGAGAAGTAATCGCCCTGCGATTCGACTGAAGAGGGCGTGCCGCACCGGCACGCCCTCTTCGTCTTAAGAGTCCGACGCCGATTTCCAGATAAATCGAATTCACCAGGAGATCCATTCAATGCGTTCACTCAAGATGGCCGCTTGGGCCCTTGGCACCGCCTTCGTGGTTGCCGGTTGCAGCAATGCCCCCGACGAGCAGGCGCTGCAGGCTGCGCGCGACGCCGCCGTAGCCGAATACAAAGCACAGGAAGAAGTGCGCCTCGCCGAGAACAAGAAGATCGCCAGCGCGTTCTTCGCGCCCGGCGTCACCGCGGATGACCGCTATGCGCTGCTGCATGACGAATACATCCAGCACAACCCCGTCTTCAAGAAGGCCGCCGACGAAGCCGGCGTCAACTACAAGCAGGGCTTCAAGGACATGATGACGCGCAACATGGCGAACCCGCCGCCTGCGCCGGATCCCAAGGTCCCGGCCCCGCCGCAGGGCAATCCCCTGTACCAGGTGCTGGCAGAGGGCGACCTCGTGTTCATCATGCGGCAGCAGTTCCGCCAGGATCCGACCAAGGAACCGGGCAACTTCTACGAAGCATTCGCCTGGGACACGTTCCGCATCAAGGACGGCAAGCTCTACGAGCACTGGGACGGCGCGGTGATCAATCCGCCCGCTCCTGCCGGGGCGCGCCGCTAAGCCTGGCCTCCCAAGGCCCGGTTCGAGCCGAAGAAGGGCGCTGCAGCACACGCTGCAGCGCCCTTTTCATTTATGCGAGATGCGGTCGGCGGCCCAGATGCCTTTTGCGTCAGGTGAAATCTAGTGCATCATGGGAAAATCAGGCGAGGCGGCCAGCGCCCCCTGATTGCGATCAGGGATGCCCGCCACAGGCACTGCCGAGAGCAGTCCACGGCTCGTCGCATCAAGAATTCAGAACCACTGTTCCGGGGGCACATCAGGCATGGGTACTTCATTGAAACGTCCGGCGAATGCCGTTCACCGCGTGCTCAGTCACGCTCGTCTTTCCACGGTTCTGCTGGCCCTTGGCGCTTCGGGCGCAGCGCTGGCACAAGGACAGGGAGGCGCGCCGTCTTATAAGGCAGCGCAGGCCGAGCGCGGCAAGGCCGCCTACAACACCAGCTGCGCGCTGTGCCATGGCGCCAACCTCGACGATGGCGAGTTCGGCCCGTCGCTCAAGGGTAATCGCTTCCGCGACGGCTGGGTCGGCAAGACCGCGCTCGAGCTCTTCGATTACACGAGCCGCACGATGCCGTCGGCCGCACCCAACTCCCTCGGCGCAGCCACCTACGCCGACCTGCTTGCCTACATCCTGCAGAACAACGACCTTGCACCGAGCGCCCAGGCGTTCCCCACCGATGCAGTCGCACTCCAGGTCGCCAAGATGCCGTGGAACCTGAGCCCGCAGGGTCAGCTGCGTGCCGGCGGCCCGAGCGGAGGACTGTCGCCCGGCGTCGCGTTGCCTCGCTGGCCTGCCCCTCCGAATCCGTTGCTCAAGGCCGGCCCCGTCACCGACTCGATGCTCGCGAATCCGCCTGCGGCTTCTTGGCTGACATGGCGACGTGGAGTGGACGGCGTCGGCTTCAGCCCCCTCAAGCAGATCACGAAGGCCAACGTGAAGGACCTGCGCGTCGCGTGGTCCCTCTCGCTGCCGCCCGGCCCGAACGAAGGCACTCCGCTCGTCCATGACGGCGTCATGTTCCTCCACAGCTACGGCGACCACGTCCAGGCGCTCGATGCGAAGACGGGCGACGAACTGTGGCACTACATCCGCCGGCTGCCGGACGGCGTCCAGCCCACGTTCAAGCGCAACATCGCCATCTACGGCGACAAGGTGTACACCGCGACTTCCGACCTGCACATGGTTGCGCTCGACATGAAGACGGGCAAGGTCGTATGGGACGAGCCCATCGGTGAAGCCGTGCAGGGCGTGCGCGTGACCGGCGGACCCCTGGTCATCAAGGGCAAGGTCATGCAGGGCGTAGTATCCCGCGCGCCGGGTGGCGGCTACCTGCAGGCCTTCGATGCGGAAACGGGCAAACCTGCCTGGCGCTTCTGGAGCATTGCGCGTCCCGGCGAACCGGGGGGCAACTCCTGGAACGACCTGCCGCTCGAGAAGCGCAACGGCGGCTCGATCTGGACCGCGAGCAGCTACGATCCCGAGCTGAACCTGATCTTCTTCGGCCCGGCACCCACGTATGACACCGGGCCCCTCGCGAAGCCGGTCAACAAGAAGGGCATCACGAACGACGCGCTGTTCACCAACGCCACGATCGCAGTGAACCCCGATACCGGCGAGCGCGTCTGGCACTACCAGCACGTTGCGAACGACCAGTGGGACTTCGACTGGGCATTTGAGCGGCAGATCGTGCGCATGCCGGTGAACGGCCAGGTGAAGAAGGTGATCGTCACCGGCGGCAAGCAGGCTGTGTATGACGTGGTCGAAGCGGATACCGGCAAGTATGTGTCGTCGTTCGACCTCGGCCTGCAGAACATCATCACGAAGATCGACCCGAAGACCGGCAAGAAGACGATGGACCCGACGCTGTATCCCGGCGACGGCCAGAAGAAGCTTGTCTGCCCGCATGCGGGTGGCGCGAAGAACTGGATCCCGGGTTCCATCAATCCCGAAACCGGCATCATGTATGTGGCGCTGGTGGAGTCCTGCATGGACCTGATCCCGGTCCCCGCCGGCGAACGCGGCTCGTTGTCGACGGGTGTGCGCTGGGCCATCCGCCCGCGTCCGGACAGCGATGGTCGCTATGGCCGCCTGCAGGCCGTCAATGTCGCCACGGGCAAGACCGTCTGGACGGACCGGCAGCGCGCCCCCCTCACGAGCGGTACGCTGGCAACAGCCGGTGGCGTGGTGTTTCAGGGCGCCCTCGACCGCTGGTTCCAGGCTTATGACGACGCGACCGGCCAGCCTCTGTGGAAGGCCCGCCTGACAGACGTGCCGAATTCGGCACCGATCTCGTACGAGATCGACGGCAAGCAGTACGTTGCCGTGGTCGTGGGCCATGGTGGCTCGCATGCCGCGACGTTCCCGGCCCTGGCGCCGGACATCTCGCTGCCCGCAGTGCGCAGCTCGTCAGTGTGGGTGTTCGAGTTGCCGTAACGCCGCACTCGCTGCCGCAGGCGAGGCAGGTGAACAGGGCCGGTCAGATGACCGGCCCTTTCTTTTCACGCGCTGCCTGGCGCCTGCACGGGCATCGCTCCCCGCCTTCGCTAAAGCAGTTGGGCGGCACGGCTCAGCAGCCTCGCGAGACGCTCGGCCCACTCGACTTGCCCGGCCTCGTGACCGATGAGGTCCTGGCGGATCTCGATCCCGACATGAGCGAGACCTCGGCCTTCGCCGTGGAAGGGCAAGGTGTAGTCAGTCGTGTCGGTTATGGCATAGGGTTCGTTGTCGCCGACGCAGAGGGCACTGTCTGCGCGCAGCAGTCCGAGCAACGCCTGCGCGAGCCGCCTGTCGTGCCGATACATCAACCCCGTATGCCAGGGCCTCGCGACGTCGTGATACACGGGCGTGAAACTGTGGACGGCAACAAGCAGCGTTGGCTTGCCCTCGCGTAGTCGCGCATCGAGGATCGACCCGATCGCGGCATGGTAGGGATCGAAGATCTCCTGCTGCCGTTCGGCGATGGCCTCGGGGGTCAGGTCCAGATTGCCCGCAATGGACGTCTTTTCACTCAAGGCAGGAATCGAACTCGGCACGCCGGGCGGGCGATTGCAATCGATGACGAGACGCGAATAGCCCTGCAACACGAGCGGCGCGTCCAGCAAGGCAGACAGGCGATGGGCGACACCGGCCGCACCGATGTCCCACGCGACATGCGTCGACAAGGCTTCCTGAGAAAGCCCGAGCGTGCCCAATGCCTGCGGAATCTGGCGACTGGCGTGATCGCAGGTCAGTACGAACTGCGACCGACCTTTGGGGAGCACCACGGAATACGCTGCGGGTTCGCTGGCCGCGAGCAGGGGCATCTGGAATCCTCGGGACTGAGCGAAGCGGTAACGGGCCTCAACGGCGGCGCCAGTACTGCTCCATCTCGATGTAGGTGAAAGACGCGGACCACGTGATCAGGCCGAAGCCCGTGAGCGCCTCGGTACCGGACAGGAAGCGAATCGAACCGCCGGGCGAGATGTCGCCAAAGCCCACCGTCGTGAAGGTGGCCGCAGACAGGTACACCGCGTCCAGGAACCCTGCCTGTTCGAGCCCGAAGATATGACCTGTCCCGGGCACCGCGAGCAGCAGCCAAATCGCGAAGCCGAAAATCCAGATCTCGACGACGTGCAGGCACAGCACCATGTACACGCCGTACAGTACCTTGCGCCGGCCTGTGGTGGCGCGTCTGGCAAGGCTGCCGGAAAGCCAGACCAGCCCCTCGTAATGGGCCAGCACGACGACTGCCACGGTCAGGGCAGTGACGACGACAACCAGGAGACTGGGGAACCACGTGGAATCCATGGCTTCAAGTGTACGGCAAACGCCTGGGCACCCTAGACCCGCTGTGCGATCAGCAGGCGGTACTTCATCAGCGCCTGCCGGTAGAGGCGCTCGAGTGCGAGTCCGCCGTGATACGAATCCAGCATGGCGCGGAACCCTTCGCTCGGCACGAGGCGATGGACGAGGCGGTTCAGCACTTCAAGGCGCCGGATCTGTCCCAGCGTGCGGGGGCGAACGTGCGGCGTCAGGTCATGGTTGGCGATGGGCTTGAGTCCGTAGGCTTGCAGGGCCTGCTGGTAGCGGTCGGAATCCCAGAGGACCGGCAAGCGCCAGCCCGACTTGAACAGCTCGAGGTCCCGCGTGCCATGGGCCGCCGCCTCGGGCTTGTCATCAACGATGGCCATGATGCCGCCAGGTGCCAGTCTCGAGGCCAGCGCACGGACACTTGTCGCGGGATCCGGGGAGTGCGCGAGGGATTCGATCGCGACGATCAGGTCGAAGGATTGCTCGGGGGGCGCGTCGTAGGAGCGCACCTGGATGTCGATCCGGTCCTGGAGCCCGGCTCGCGCGGCTGCGGCGCGACCGATCTGCGCCTGCTGCTCGCTCAGCGTGAGTCCAGTCAACGTGCCGCCGAGTCGCGCTGCCAGATGCAGCAACGTGCCGCCCAAGCCGCATCCTGCGTCCAGTACGCGGGGTGCCGTGAGTGGCGGCAGCAACTCGACCAGGAGGTCATGCAACCGCGTCGGCGTCGGCTTGCCGCCGGCACCGGGATCGGCCAACGACCGATGCACTGTCAGCGTTTCGCGTCCGCCTCCATAGCCCAGAAGCCGTGCAACCGCCGTCCAGCGCGACAATCGATCGTAATATGTGCCCGTGGCGTGAGTCATGCCGGCACGAGTGTAGCGAAATCGCGGTCCCGGCGAGAATGCGGCCACTACGGCCGGGCCGACCGGAGCGAGGCAAGGAGCAGCGCCAACCCCAGCCCACCCACCACTGCACCTGCGAGCCGGGTGAAGAGGGTGCGCTTCGCAGCGTACCCGCTTTGTACGGCCTTGCGCGAGAACAGGTACGCGAGGAGCAAGTGCCACCAGAGCGCGTTGACGACCACCAGCACGACAACAGCGACGAACAGCGCCGCATCGGCATGGGCAGGCAGTGCCGCAGAAAACACGCTGCCGAAGAACACGGCCGACTTCGGATTGGACAGATTCGTCATGACGCCCGCACGGACGCCATGGGCCGCGGACACTGATCGCACAGGCGCCACAGCAGGCTCTCCGGCTTGCCATAGCAGGTAAGCAATGTATAGCAGGTAGGACGCACCGATCACCTGCAGCACAAGGCGCATTGCCGGAAACGCCGCGAACACCGCACTGATCCCGAGCACCGCGGCCGAGGACCAGATCAATGCGCCGACGCCGATGCCAAGGGCGGCATAGTACGCCCCGTTGCTGTCACCACTCGCGGCCAGCTGCGATACCAGCAAGGTGTTCGCTCCGGGCGTCAACATCGCTGCAAAGTGCAGGATCCAGATGGTCGCGAGCGTGGACAGCATCGTCGATGGATTACAGCAGCGCCCTGATGGCGGCGAGCCCGCTTCCGGAGGGAGCAATGACGAACAGCGCCAGCATCCGCGATCCGACCAGCAGCACGGCGCCCAGCAGCGTCACGGCAAGGACTTTCCTGCGCGTCGAGAGATCGTGAAGTACGAGCAGGACCACCGCCACGACGAGCACAACGAGTGCCGCCCAGTTGCGGTCCACGCCGGCAAACATCTTCCAGCCCCAGATGCGAAACAACGCGGGCTCAAGCAGCGCGAGCGACCCCAGGATCATCAGCCGCTTGTGGAGATCGGGGCGTTTGCGCCACGCGAGCGCAAGGCCAAAGAACACGATGAATGCGACGATCGCGGCGATGTCGCCCCACACGATGTCGGAAAAGAAGCGGATGCGGGCTTCGATGTCGGTGCCGAGGGCAGCGCGGCGACCGACGAACGCCAACGTCACCGTCGTACCGACCACGATCACCGCCGCGCCAACACCCGCAACCCACCAGCCGAGACGGCGGTGCAGATCGGTGCGGCCAGAAGTGACCAGCGTCGCCTGCGCGAAGGCGCCGACGTACCACGCTGTCAGGATGCTGCCGTGGACCCACACGGCGGCCGGCAGGGCCGGCAAGTTCAGGAACGGCCGCAAGTACAGCGATCGTCCGAATCCGAGCAACACGATCAGCAGCATCACACCCGACATCACCGCGAAGAAGACGCGGCTGTCGGGCCGCCCGATGGAAGTGGAGACGTTCATTACGGACTCACGGTCTGTCGTTATTCTGTTCGCGGCCGGCTCCAGGATCCCGTCCGCACCCCTGCGATGCTGCGCCGACGCGGGCGCTACTTCAGCAACTCGTACAGGCGCTCATCGTACAGCGCACCCGTCATGACTCCGAGCTTGTCCCGGAACTCGCGTTGCGCCGGGGCCGCGATATTGGCGTCAAAAGCGGATCGTGAACGCCAGACCTCGAAGACCGTGAAGTGATTGGGGCGGTTGGCCTGCTGCACCACCTCGTATCGCAGGTTGCCGCTGGCCTGTCGATTGGCCCCCGCCAGTACCTTCAGGATAGCGACGGCATCGTCGCGTCCTTGCGGCACGACGTCGACATGGGTCACGGCATAGACCGCACCCCTCACACCGGGATCGTCGAGCGGCCCGACCGACAAGGTGCGGTTCAGGCGGTCATCCATCGGTGCGCTGCGCAGCGTATTGAGCTTGGCGCGCGCATCGACTGCGGCAGCCGTTGCCAGGTGCGCGTCCCAGGCCTTCTGATCGGCCCACGTTGTGAGCATGACAAACTGACCCGGGCGATAGAGGCTGCGGACCACCAGCGCCCGCAGATTTCCCGCCTCGGTGCGGGTGGCCTCGCGATGGGCCCTGAGCAGCGCAGCGGCCTCCTCGCGCGCAGCGGGTCGCACGTCGATATAGGTGGCGACGTACAGGGGACTGACGTTCTCCGGCACGGCAGCCGGCGCCTGCGCTTCCGCCGCGCTGACGAAAAGCAGCAAGGCAGCGAACGCGGCCACGATGGGCGAGAGTCGAGTTGTCATGGTGTTATCCCGCGATGCGTGAGCCCTTTGTCCCTGCGGACAATAGCCAACTCCGCCTGCTTCCGTCACGCGGCAACGCGATCACGATTGAACGCCAGTTCGGCCACGACGAGATTCGGCACCCAGCAGGCCCACGCGATGACGGGATAGGCCACCTCGAACGCGATACCGGACGCGACGGAGCCGGGCAGCCACAGTCGCAATGTCACGGCCGCGAACGTCAGCGCGAAATTGCGGACCATCCAGCGACGATGCGACGCCACGTCGCCGGCACGGATGGCAAGATAGGCAAGCAGGCCCGTGGAAAGCCAGAGCACCGCAAGCAGCCCGAAGCCGGTTCGCGCAACGATGCCACCGAAGGCATGAAAGGCCATGTACAAGCCGGCGATGCCGCCGAGCAGTACGCCGATTCCGAGATAGAGCCGCCCCATCCAGCGATGCAGGAGAGGGCGCGACGCACGCAGCCGCATCGAGAATTGCCAGGGCCCGAGCAGCAACGCGAACAGCGCGCCGAACACATGCGTATAGATGCCGGTGGCATGGGTGTTGTAAGTGACCTTCATGTCGGAGTGCACGAGACTGCCTGGCGGCAGCACTCCATAGACGAACGCCGCGTACCCGGCCACGCCCAGCGACAGGAACGCCATGGTGGAAAAGGCCGCGCGACGGGAGGCTTCGCTCGTGATCCTGTCCTCGGCGCCAATCTGCTGGCTGGCGTGTCATGGGGTTACTCCGGGCCAGGAGCAGGTGGACTGCCTTTGTCGAAAACAACGCGCCAACGGCCCGCTTCAAGCCGCCAGATCGAATTGAACCTCGCGATGACCTTGACCGACGGATCGCGGACAGGGCCGGTGCTCAAGGCCAACGTGCCGGAGGCCAGCACTTCGACCTGATCCGGCATCCACGAGAAGGGCGCTTCCTTCTCCACGAAGAACGGCTTCCAGGAATCGACTACGTTGGCCTTGCCATGTGTCGCCTTCGTCCCGGAGAAGAACACTGCCTCATCGGCGATGAACTCGCCAAAGGCAACGAGGTCGCGCTCGGCCATCGTCTTTGCGAAAGCGACTTCGGCCGCCCACACCTGGTCCTTCGCCGATGGTTCGGCTGCAAGCGAGGTACCTGCCCAAGCGAGCAGCGCAATCCCAGTGGCCAGTGCCGAGCCATGTGTAGTCATAGACGAGCGGAAGCCTATTCCCGAAACTGGTTCATGCGCAACACGGGCCGCGACTCAGACACGCTGCTTCGAAGACAAGGTGATTGTTTCGGCCTTGCGAACCCGCCTCCGGTTGCGGGCATAAGCCCGGGCACCGAAGAACGCAGCCATGGGATAGAAGAAGCTGAACCAGGGCACCAGCAGCGCCCAACGCCCATGAGGAGGTGGCAACCCGCGTGCCTTGAGGGCCGGGTCGAGCGTGACCTCGCCAAGGGCAATGCCCTGATGTTCTCCTCGAAGGCGGCGCCTTCTCGCTTGCGCAGCGGAAAGGTGGGGGTCGGCGTGCCCGCCGACAGCGGCATCAGCAGCAGATCCACCCGGTTGACGAAGTGCTCGTTCAACCGCTCGTACAGCAACGCCTCATAGCAGATGCTGACGCCCAGTCGACCGATGTCAGTGTCGATGAAATGAGCGTCACCGCCAGCACGAAAGAAGTAGGCTTCCGCCGAAGCCGGGGGATTCTTGCGGACCCTCCCGGCGATCTTTCCCTGCGGAGTGGCGAGGACAAAGCTGTTGAAGAAGTCCTGCCCGTCCGCTTCCAGAAAGCTCATGCCGAGATGGATGCCGTGACGAGCCGCCGTGGACTTCAGCCACTCCACACTTGGACCGCTCATGCACTCTGCCGAGTCCCAGATGGCCTCTGTCAGGTCGTAACCGCCAGGCGTCAGCTCCGGAAGCAAGACCAACGTGCTCCGTCTGCTACTGCCCGGCTGACCAGCTCGCCGGCACGCGCGAGGTTGGCTTCTCGCTGCGCCAGATCGCAACGAAGCCGCATGGCTGCGACTTTGAGGGAACTCCGCGGCACGATCAGGTGGCAATCGCCTCAGGTGCGGAAACGGAACGATCGAATCGCGGCCTCAGCGGACTTCGAACTCGACGAGGTGGGCGGCCTTGTTGCCTTGTGCACTCAGCATATGCGTTGTGCCGGCAGGGACCACGATCCATTCGCCCGGCTTCGCGAGGCGCTTGGAAGCCTGCGAAGTGCCGGCGCCCGCCATCACATCACCCGCATCGAGGACAACCACGACGGGTAACGTGTGGACATGTCTTGCAGGAATCGCGCCGGGTTCAAGCCGGACGTCATAGATGCGGAACGATTGCGACTCCATGCTGAGCGTCGTCCCTGGCTGGCCATCGAGCGGCTTGGCCGTCGACCAGCCGGATGTGTGCTGGTTCTCTACACCGATCAGCCGAAAGTTTCCCGTACCGACATTCTGAATCGCGTGCGCCCCGGGTCTACCCACGTACTCTGTAACGTTGAAACCACCCACCTGGCGGACACGACGGGATCCCCAGGGCTTGCCCGGCTCGCGAATCTTCGAGTCCGCGCATTCGATGCAGACTGTTGCAACGTCCAGCTGGTGAGAATGGTCGAAGGTCTCGCCGCCTTCGGGTATCACGACTTCCAGTACTTTGAAGGCCGGGTCCGAGTAGACGAACTTGTGGTGCGGCTCCTGGTAGACAGGGATGATCTGTTGCGCATTCGCCGATGCGCAAAGCATCAACGCCACGCTGATCATGACTGCACGCATCTCATTCCCCCCCGCCGACCGATTCCGCTTCCCGAGTGTGCCGCGTCCGGAAACGCGCCCACCATTGTCAAGACCCGGCGCCACGCACTCAGCGAACCTCGATCTCGACGAGGTGGGCTGCTCCAGCCCCCTGCGCGCTGATCGTATGGCTGTTCCCCGCCGGCACCAGGATCCAATCGCCCGGCTTTGCGAGGTGCTTCGAGACTTGTCCGGTCCCATGGGTCACATCGCCCTGGTCCAGCACGACGACCGTGGGCGAAGTGTGCGTGTGCTCGGTCAGTGCCTTGCCCGGCTCGATCTGGACATCGTAGACACGGAACGCGCGTGATTCCTGAGCGAGTTCGGTGCCGGCTTGCCCGGCGACCGGAGAGGCGGTCGTCCAGCCGGACAAGCGGACGTTCTCAACGCCCACCAGGCGATAGAGCCCCGTTCCCACATTCTTGACCGCGTGCGCCGCAGGCTTTCCCGCGTACTCCGCGATCAGGAAACCCCCGGCCTTGCGCGGACGGATCTCGCCATAGGGCTGGCCGGGCAGACGCGTCCTCGTCTGCGCGCAGTCGATGCACACCGTAGCGATATCGTAACGATGCATGTGATCGAGCGTCTCCTGAGCCTCCGGCACCCGGACCTCCAGCACGCGGAGCGCCTGATCGCCGAACACGATCTTGTGGTGGGGATCCTGCTCGACCGGTACTGGCTCCGCGGCATGGACAGACACGCAAGTCAGCAGCGCCGCGCCGATTGTCATTGCTCGCATTTCCGATCCCCTATCGCCGATCTATTGTTCTAGCGGACGACACTCAATGCCACGGGCCGAACCGACTCGACCGCCACGAGGCGCATACCCTCGCCGAGTTGCCTATTCTCACACCGAACCAGCGCCCCTGACGAGAACTGCCATTGTTCCGACGCCGGATCGTCGTTCTTCGACAGGATCTGGTACGTGCCATCCGCCCTGCGACTCGCCTGCACCGGCACCCACAGACTCCGATCGACGTTGAGCAACTGGACGTAGATGGTCTCGGTAGGGTGGTCCTGCATTGCCTGGTAAGTGCCTGGTCAAGTGTCGAATCTGTCCGGGTGCATGTCCCACAGAATAGCCGTGCGCTCCCCCCTGGCCAATCCGGCTCAGGGAGACTGCCGCTTCCGTAGAGACTCTCCGCGCAGGTAGGCAACCCAATAGACCCCGGCGACCAGCAGCGTCCCGCCCAGGAGATTGCCCGCCGTCGCCGCAGCGAGATTCCACAATGCACCGTCGATCGAGACGTCGCCCGGTCCGCCCAGCACCCAGCCGTATGGCAGCAAGAACCAGTTCGCGATCGAGTGCTCGAACCCGATGGCGACGAAGGCAGTAATGGGAAAGACAATGGCCAGGATCTTGTCGGTGACGCTACGCGCTCCGATGGCGAGCCACACGGCAAGGCAGACCAGCGCATTGCACAGGATGCCGCGAGTGAAGGCCTCGGTGACGGAAAGTCCGGCCTTGGCGTGAGCGATGCCGATCGCCGTCTTGCCGACGGCCCCACCCCCGAGGCTCGCAACGTTACTCCACACGACCAACATCACCGTTCCCAGGCAGCCGACCACGTTGCCCACGTAGGCGAGCAACCAGCTTCGCAGCACCTCGCGAGCCCCAATCAACCTGCTGGCCCAGGCCATCGCGATGAGATTGTTGCCCGTGAACAGTTCGGCACCGGCCACCACGACGAGGATCAGTCCGAGACTGAAGCTCAAGCCGCCCAGCAAGCGCGTGACGCCGAAGCCCAGGGCAGAGTCGGTCACCACCACGACAAAGAACAGCGCGCCGAGCGAAATGAACGCCCCGGCCAGCACGGCCAGGACGAAGTACGTAAGCGCATCGGCATGCGCCTTCGCAACACCCAACCGTTCGACCTTTCGCGCGATCTCGATCGGAGGGTAGGTGCCGCTCTGGTCCTGGTCGTCGCTCATCAAGATCACCCCCACCCACGATCGAGCCGCGCTGTCGCGC
Source organism: uncultured Pseudomonadota bacterium (assembly GCA_903898785.1). GTDB lineage: Bacteria > Pseudomonadota > Gammaproteobacteria > Steroidobacterales > Steroidobacteraceae > CAIUGU01. Next base: position 21,363 of record CAIUGU010000228.1, read on the forward strand.
ATGTCCCGGATGGAGCAGCAAGAGTCAGGCCGATCCTGATGCCACCCTCATACTGACTCTCCCGGACTCCCCACACGGGAGTCGCGGCGGCTCAGACGGCTTGTTACCGCGGTTCGATGCGCAGCACGGCACCCACTGCATCTTCCGTCACCGCATACAGCAACCCATCGGGGCCCTGCTTCACATCGCGGATCCGGCGACCCAGATCAGCGAGAAGCGTCTCGCGGCGCAGCTCCTGCATGTTCTCGTTGAAAAGGATGCGGTCAAGGCGTCCCGTCCCCGGGATCTCGCCGGTCCGCAGGCCACCGACAAACATGTCGCCCTTCCACTTCGGCAGCTTGTCCCCCGTGTAGAACGCGAATCCGGCCACGGCAATCGCCGGCATCCAGAACACGACTGGCGGTTCATAGCCTTCATGCGACGGTGCGCCGTTCTTCACCTGCCAGGGACCGGGATACGTGCGGCCGTAGCTGACGATCGGCCAACCATAGTTCTTGCCGGCACGGATGATGTTCAGTTCGTCGCCGCCGTTCGGACCGTTCTCGCTCTGCCACATCTCGCCGGTCACCGGGTGCACGGCAAGGCCCAAGCTGTTGCGATGGCCGAGCGAGAAGATCTCGGGCTTGTAGCCGGCCTTGCCAACGAACGGATTGTCGGCCGGCACGGTGCCATCGTCGCGGACCCGGAGAACCTTGCCACCATAGCTATCGGGCGCCTGCGCGTCACCGCCGCTCGGCGCGATGTAGAGCATGCCGTCACTGCCGAATGCGATGGGCATGGATGCGCCGCGCAAGTTGGCAACAAAGACGTCCTTCACGTCCGCAAGCGCGGTCCCGGTCCAGCGGGCGCGCGCCACCGCGGCAGTGTTCTTGCCATCAGCAAGCGGCTTCGTGTAGCTCAAGTAGATGAGCTTGTTCTGCGCAAACTGCGGATGCACCGCGATGTTCATGTAGCCGTGGATCGTGCCTGGTTCACCGGACGCCACCGCCCAGACCGATTCCGGTCCGCCCTTGACGGGGGTCGGATCCAGCTTGCCATCCCGAATCACACGCAGCGCTCCGGTGCGCTCGGTGACAAGCAACGTCCCATCCGGCAGGAAGGCCAGCCCGAACGGAAACGAAAGCCCCTTCGCAACAACCACGACGCGGATGTCCTGCCCCTCCGCAGTCGCGTAGTTGAACGGCCCCGCCGCCAGCGGTCGATTGGAGATGCCTTGCGGAGCGACCGGATTGTTGCCATTGAAGGGCACTGTCCGCTGTGCAAATGCAGCCGGCGCGATCAGCAACGTGGTCGCCGCGGCAGCGAACAAGCAGGCCAGCACCATTCGTGGCTTCAGGATCTTCGACTCAGTCATTAATCTCTCCCCCATTTGCATTTGAGTCCTGGTACAGGAAGGCATGTTCTTTGTTGCGGATGCAGAACCCACAGCACGCATTACTCTCGATTTAAGCGCGCGGCGCCGGAAAAGTCACTCTTGCCGAGTAATGGCCGTATGCCGGCCCGGGACCGAAGCTAATCTAACCCTTCAGCACAAGTCGACCTCCGACGCGGATGGTGCCTGACTCCACCACGTCAGCTCGAAGTCCACATCGGTGGGCGAACTCTCGAATGAAGTCTGCCTTGCGCATATCGGGTCCAGCCAGATATCCCGCCAGCTTCCCGCAGGGTTCACAAAGCTCGACTCCGCGAAGCGTCGCCGTCCCGATCGCGAATGTCTTGCCGACGAGGTCATTCAGGCGCACGCCGCGAGTAACGACGTTGCGACGAGGATCCGTCGCGACGAGATTCTTGCCGACTCTGGCGTTGAAGGCCTCAACCTCCTCGGCCTCGATGAGCGTGAGGTTCTGACCCGGATAGCGCTGCTTCGCGCCGAAGTTGTGATCTCCCACGATTCCGGCCCCCGCCACCACCTCAATCGCGCCCACCTCACTCATTGAGGAAGATCTCCTGGGTGAGAGGCAAAGGGCTGCGACGGTCATCGGAAACCTGGTAGTCGACGTTCAAAATGAGCCGCGCGCCGCAGCGCCGTGATCGCACAGCCGGTCCGGCGCGTCGGCTCCTTTTTGCTGTTAGCCGGCACTCGGTGCCCCTATCGCTGTCTTCCACAGACGGACCGTGGCGATAGACATCTGCATGTAGCCCGATGGGTCCGTCTCCGCTCCGAGCATGGTGCGCGATACGAGCGTGTTCGTTGTCAGCTGACCTCCGACGTAGGCAGAAGGTAGTCCCGTGAGGTCAAGTTGGCAGGTGAACACCGAGATTCCAGTTTCAGGAAAGTCGCGCTTCGTTGTACGACACTGCCCACGGCCGACGAGTGAAACCCCTCCGACCTTACCCTCCGCGTAGAAACTCGCGATCAGTGGGTCCGATGTCGGGCTGAGACACGAGTGGAGCGTGCCGACGCTGGCGCCACTGGCGTTCGTGACTTTGCCAGAGGCTGCGTCCGTGGTGACCGCCTTGAAATCGTGGCGATCCTCTGATGTCGCCGGTGAGAACCCGGTGCGCGATGGCGCGCAGAAGTCTGTCGGCGTGATGCGCGACAGCCGAAGCGAACGCAGGATCACGATGTCTTCAACGGCCACGTCGGCGCGTGGAGTCTGAGCAGACACGGGTGATGACAGCATTACCAGGGTCAGCGCAGTGACAGCGTAGGAGCGTCGCATTTGCAGGAGGCGATAAGGAATCATCATCATGATTGTCCGGCTAACTCCATCTATACGGCCGAACTGCAGTGTTTGAACACGTCATTTTCACCGTATAGCATGCTTCGCCGCCGACAACTAGCTGAAAGGACTGGGCCAGTGCGCTTGATAACTTGCCAACTGCCACGAACGTTATACGGTGCTGCCGCAAAGCATTCCGACTAAGGCTGGCAGTGGAAGCGGCGCTTTGTTCCGAGCCGGCACACGGACGGGGTGTACGTTGGGTCCAGTCCCGATCACTCGCCACAGGTGCCATATCGAAGACACTTTGCACCTGAACGTCGGCGCTGAAGATGCGTGGGGTGCGGAGCGCAGACCCGGCGTGCCCACCTGCTGTCAGCTCGTGGCAGGCACCCTCGAATGCCGTATGGCTGACAGTACGAGCAGGAGGACCCAACGTTCACCCCGGCCGGGGGCCGGCTCTCTGAAGCAAGACAGAGCACCATGTCGAATCAGCCGCAGGCGATTCGACTAAGGTACACAGCCGCGGAGCGGCGCCCTCTTACCCCCCCACAAGGAAACCCCATGCGCTTCATGATGCTGATGATCCCCAAAGGCTACGAACAGGCTGCCGCCGGCACGATGCCCGATCCGAAGGCTGTCGAGGCGATGATGAAGTACAACGAGGCCCTGAAGGACGCGGGCGTGCTGCTGTCGCTCGACG
>CAIUGU010000229.1 GCA_903898785.1 uncultured Pseudomonadota bacterium
CGGCTGCGCGTCTGGATATGGCCGATATGCGGCACCGCAATTCCGAGCAGCGGCACGTGCTTTGCGACAAGCAGGTTCGTCAGCAGCGCCGCCTGGCGGGTCATCGCACCGATGCGAAGCTGACTGCCGTCGAGGCGGATAGTGGCGAGTTCGCTCACCCGGTTGAGATCGATCAGCAATCCGGGTGTGGCGAGCCGGAAATTCATCGCCGGCACCAGTGTCTGGCCGCCGGCGATGACCCGTGCGTCCTCGTGGTGCGCAGCGAGCAGGCAAAGCGCCTCGTCCAGCGTGGCCGGACGGACCATATCGAAAACGGCTGGCTTCATTTGGACAGAGCCATGACTGCATCCACAATGTTCTGGTATCCGGTGCAGCGACAGATGTTTCCCGAGATCGCTTCGCGAACCGACTTTTCGTCCGAGGGCAGGGCGTTCTTCTGCATCAGCGTGTCGAGCGTCATCAGAATGCCCGGCGTGCAGTAGCCGCATTGCAGCGCATGGTGGTCGGAAAAGGTCTGCTGCAGCCGGCTCAGCTTGCCGTCGGTGGCAAGCGACTCCACCGTGCGGACACTGCACCCGTCCGCCTGCACCGCAAACATCAGGCAGGACCGCGCCGGCTCCCCGTCCACGCTCACTGTGCACGCGCCGCAGACGCCCATCTCGCAACCTACGTTGGTGCCGGTGAGACGCAACTCATGGCGCAGGAAATCGGACAGCAGGGTGCGGGGAGGGACGTCGGCGTCGACGGGGTTGCCGTTGACGATGCAGGAGAGTTTCATTTTGTGGGTTTGACGGGTCACGTGCTGGGCAGAGGCAAATCTAACATGCAGATGTCCAGGTGGACGCCGGGAAATTGTGGTGAGGTGGCAATTGCCGGAGATTGCTTCGCTGCGCCCGCAATGACGCTGTCGCAGGCCTTTCTCGCTGCTTTAGGGGGGGCATTGGCCCTGTCGTATCGGATTTCTCCGCGTCGCAATCAATGCACCCGGTGAAGCCCAACTTCCCCGGTTTCTACCGCTACGGTCGCTGCGTACGTCGGCCGATCGGTGAAGTGGAGTCGATCTGGAGACGCTGGGCAGCAAAGATTCTGCTGTTGGCCATGCCGCCTATTTTTTGAACACCGGAGAGATGTTCGTCCAGCTGCGCGGCGGCAGGCTCTTGTCCCACGCTTCGTACAGCGCCTTCATTTCTTCAAAGATCTTCGGTTCGGCAGCGGAAAGGTCGTTCTTTTCCGCCGGATCCTTCTCCAGGTCGAACAGCTTGGCGAAGCCCTTCCACAGGTCGAGATAGAGCTTCCAGCGACCCTTGCGTACCGCGCCGTTGTCGCAGAGCTTCCAGTAGAGCACCTCGTGCGGCTTGCCGGTCGCGTTGTTGGTGAGGAACGGGAGCAGGTTCACGCCATCCAGCGGTTGCGAGGTCTTCGTCGATACGCCGCAGGCGGCCGCGGCGGTCGGCAGGATGTCAAGTGTGCTGACCGGTTCCTCGTACACGAGACCCGCGGGGACATGACCGGGCCACTTGATCATGTACGGCATGCGGATGCCGCCTTCGTAGGTGGTGTACTTGCCGCCGGAGAATGGGCCGTTGTTGCCCGGGCGGCTGGTCGAGCTGCCGTTGTCGCTCACGAACACCACGAATGTGTCGTTGTCGAGGCCGTGTTCGCGCAGCTTCGCCAGGATGGAGCCGACGACTTCGTCCTGCACCAGCAGCATCGCGTTGTAGCCGCGCTTATTGATGTTGGGGATGGTGTCGCGCAGCCGGTCGAAGTAGACCTTGGGCACCTGCAGCGGCGGGACCGGGCAGTTCATCGGGTAGTACAGCATGAACGGCTGGTCCTTGTTCGTGTCGATGAAATCGAGCGCCCGGTCGCGGAAATAGAACATCAGGAACTGATCGACATCGACGATATCGCCGTTGCAGCGGATCTGGTTCAGGCCGTGGCGCGTCCAGGCAATGTCCTTGCCTTCGTCGTGGAAGTCCACCTTCAGGCTGATGACGTCCGGGTCGTCGAGTTTGGTGTACTGCAGGCTGGTGTTGCCCTGGAACACGACCGAGTGGTCGAAGCCGCGGTTCTGTGGCAGGAATTCCTGGCCATGCCCGAGGTGCCATTTGCCGATGACGCCGGTGGTGTAGCCCGCCGCCTTGAAGACTTCGCCGATGTTCTTCTCGCTCACCGGGATGCCGCGGCGCAGGAACTCCGCATCGCCCTGCAGCGGCGCGAGGCTGCCGTCCTGCAGGCGCGCCTCGCGACGCTCGGGATAGGCTCCGGAGGACACCTGCTGCTCGAAGCCGAAGCGCTGCTGGTAGCGGCCGGTGACCAGGCCCGCGCGCGACGGGCTGCACAGCGGTGCTGTGCTGTAACCCGAGGTGAACGTCACGCCATCGCGACCGATGCTGTCGATGTTCTTCGTCTCGACCAGTTCGTTGCCATAGGTTGACGGATCCCCGTAGCCCATGTCGTCGGCCAGGATGACGATCACGTTGGGACGGCGTTTGGGAGACGTTTGGCTGCTCATGGGCATCTGCTCCTTGGCGATCTCGGGTGCTTGAAGCGGCGCATCGTATCACGCACTTTTTAGTCGTCGATCCACAGCGGGCGCGTATGCGAATTGGATTGCTTCGCTACGCTCGCACTGACGGGGAAGGGTTACGGGTGTTGTCCCCCGAGCTGTCATTGCAGGGAGCAAAGCGACGAAGCAATCTCCAAGGTGATCACTTCGGAGAGCTTGTCGTGCGGTAGAAATATGCGCATTAGATTGCTTCGCTACGCTCGCAATGACGGGGAGAGGTTTCGGGTGTTGTCCCCCGAACTGTCATTGCGAGGAGCGAAGCGACGAAGCAATCCCGGTGGTGATTGCTTC
>CAIUGU010000230.1 GCA_903898785.1 uncultured Pseudomonadota bacterium
ACGGCGATGAGCTGGCGGTGATGACGTTGAATCCCGAACTCGAGCAGGTGCTCCACGCCACGGTCCGTCGTGGACAAGGCGGCAATATCCCGGTCGAGCCCGAGCTCGCCGAGGGTTTGCTGCGTTCGGTGGGCAGCGCAGCACAGGATGAGATGAATTCGGATCGGCCGGCGATCCTCGTCACTTCGCCGACGTTGCGCCCGTGGTTGTCGCGGATCCTTCGACCGCGTATCCCGGGTCTGTCTGTCCTCTCGTATTCGGAGCTCCCAGAGGACACGAACCTACGGGTGACCACCAGTATCACAGTGCAGGCGCGTCAAAGCGCAGCGGCATAACGGAGATCTTTCATGCGTATCGAACGGGTGGTTGCAGGGACATTCAGTGAGGCCAGCGAGCGTTCACGCAAGCTGTATGGTCCTGATGTGCTGTTGCTCTCCTCCAGTCAGGTCGGAGACATGCACGAGTTGCTGTTGTGCACGGATACGACGGGCATTGACGACGAGGATGCGTCGGGCGATACCGCGGCGGACACGGGATTCGTAGCTGCGCTGCACGAGCAGATGCAGCAGCGTCCCCTCAACGCACGGGCGGAGCGCCACCGTGAGCCGACTTTCTCTCGACCCGAAGCGAAGCCCGCTGAAAGCGGTGCTGATGGAGCTTCGCTGGTCGGCCTGATACGCAAGGAGTTCCTCGCGCTCGAGCGGCTGCTGGCGACGGGCGGCGTTATACCTCGCGGCGCAGATCAGAGGATGGCGCTTCTCGAGCAAGGGGTCTCCGCAGCCTATTCAGGCCGTCTGATCGACGCCGGCGTCGATGCTTCGTCCATGGCTGCCCGTCTTCTCGCAGATCTTTTGCCGGATGCTGCAGGCGAGCGGCTCGGTGCACGCCCCGCGGTGCTGGTCGGACCGGCGGCGGTCGGCAAGACCACGGTTGCGATGCAGACGGTGTTGTTGATCGCGTCGACGGGTGGCATGCCGCCGGTGGTCAGCGCCGCACGCGACCCTCGCATCGGCGCACGGGACAGGTTCTTCGCGATGGCCGATGCCGCGAAGATCGAGTCGAACTGGGGTGTCGTCGCGCCGGGATCACTCGTTATAGATGCGGGTGGCGACCTGCGGGATGGGATCCCGTCGATGCCAGCGGGTCTGTCGGAGCACGACCTGTACTTGTGCATTCCTGCCTACAGCAACCGCAATGCTGCGTTGCGTTGGTTCGACGATATCGGGCCGATCGCGGGCGTCATCCTCACGCATTGGTCGTCCACTGAAGTGCCGATCGGTCTGCTGGCTGCGATGGCCGAGCGAGGGCTGTCCCTTGCGGGACTGTCTGACTCGGATGACGTCACCCGTCCGTTGACGCGTGCTGTGATGTCGGCGGTCCATCAGCCATTGCGTAACGCTTTCGAACTGGCGCTGAACATGCCGACCTCGGGTGTTGAATGAGCGCCAGTCCCGCACCATCGACCCGCCTCATCGCCTTCTCTAGCGGCAAGGGCGGGGTCGGGAAGACGTTTTTGAGCTTGAATGTCGCTGTAGCGCTCGCGATGAGCGGTCGTTCGGTGCTGCTGTTCGATGGCGATCTCGGGTTGGCCAATGTCCATGTGTTGTTAGGGATGCAACCAGAGCTCGACCTCTCGGACGCGCTCGCCGGTCGTTGCACGATCGCGCAGACGCTGCTCGACGGGCCTGCCGGTGTGAAGATCCTCCCTGGCGCCTCCGGCAACCGCGGGATGGCCGAGCTCACAATCTCAGAGATGACCCGAGTCATCCAGGCCATCGACGGCCTGACACCTGCGCCGGATTACATGGTGATCGATACTGGCGCAGGTATCGGCACCCAGGTCACGACGCTCGCCCGATTGGCCGATAGTATCGTCGTCGTGGTGCGCGATGAACCGGCATCTCTCGCAGATGCCTACGGCTTGATCAAGGTGATGCACCAGGACTTCGGTAGCCGGAATATCGATGTTGTCGTCAATGATGCGACGGATGTGAAGCGCGGTGAAGCGGTCTACCACCGTTTGGCCGAGGTCGCGACCCGGTTCCTCGGTCTGCCCTTGACGTTGGCGGGTGTGGTGCCTCACGAAAACGCGGCCCTCGTGGCGACGCGACGGAGGGAAACGCTCTTGACGGCAGCACCGCACAGTGCGGCAGCGATGGCGATCCGCCAGATCGCAGCCCGTCTCGAGAGCACCAGGGTGAACCCTCCCGGACCGCGATTCCTGGTAGACCGGTTGGGCTCTGCTGAGCGGATGGACGCGACATGAAACGGCTGGGCGACGCGTATGCCG
>CAIUGU010000231.1 GCA_903898785.1 uncultured Pseudomonadota bacterium
ACATATCTCACAGGAATTCTGTGGCCCGAAGGCGCCCGGATCGACGCGTCAGAGGCTGCGTCAGAAGACGAAAGTCTTGCAGGCGTGCAAGCGAATGAAGACGGCGATGCTGACAACGGCGTGCCGGGGTACAGGGCGATACGGCCCTGCTCGATCGGCATCACATTTGCGACCGACCGGCACGTTGCTGTCTCGGTTTCGCTTGGGACAACAGCCCGTTACGTGCGGGCGCCGGCCCCGGACGGGCAGGTTGTTCGTGGACCACGTCCGTGGACGCGGCACGAGCTCGGCTATCGTCTCGATATCGCCCCGGGCGAAGAGGCCACATGGCGCGAAACATTCTGGCAGGTTGATGGCGCCTCGGTGGAAGATCCCGCCGTGTGCCTGCATATCCGCCGGCGCATCCGGGGTGACCAGCAGGTCCTCACCCTGACGCTGATCAACAGGCGCGAGGAAAGGGAAGGGCAGGCGCGCGACGAGTTATGCCTGTTCCAGTCGGAGATCATAGCAACCGCAACGCAGCATGACGGTTCCGGTGCTATACGTCCACGACCGGCGACAACTGGCGGCGCGGGAGACGAGGATGGCCTCGTGTCCGCACTGCTATACCGTGACGCCGTCGAGTTCGCGGTTGGACATGGCATCTCGGCTATGTGGACCGCGGACAACGCAGGTCGCGCTACACAGGTGCGAACCACCTGGATGCCTGTGTCTTCGGTCAGGAACATGAGCCCTGCCGGGCACGCTGACCTGCGCGCCTTCAGGACCGGCTTTCCTAAGGCATTCGAGGCTGCATGGCTTGGCCGGGAGGCCGCCTCTGCCGAAATCCTGCCCGCGCTTCGCGCTTTCGCAGCCTGCTATGCAGACTGGGTCCAGCAAAACGTAACCTCGCAGATCGCGATGTTCGACGGCGACCTGAGAGCGGCCGCGCAGATCAACAGCAATCGCTGTCTGCAGGCGGCGCGACGCATCGAAGCCGGTATCGGGGTTCTCGAGCGTTCCCCGCATGCCTGGCGCGCCTTCGTTCTGGCGAACGTCGCCATGGACCGCCAGTCACGGTTTCTCTCGAAAGGGGACCGTCGCCGCCCGCTCGTCTGGCATCCGTTCCAGCTTGCGTGGATCCTTCTCGTCATTCCCGGCCTCGCGGAGTCCGAAGACGTCGACCGCGACTGCGTTGACCTGCTCTGGTTCCCGACAGGTGGAGGCAAGACAGAGGCATATCTCGGTCTCGCCGCATTCGAGATTTTTCTGCGGCGGCTGGTCGATGATGGCAGGCGCTCCCGCGGCGGCGTCGACGTCCTTATGCGCTACACGCTCCGCCTGCTCACCGTGCAGCAATTCCAGCGCGCCGCAGCGCTGATCTCTGCATGTGATGCGATCCGTCTTGAACGTGGCGACCTGGGCGCGGCGCCGATCACGATCGGGCTCTATGTCGGTAACGACGCGACCCCCAACAAAGTGGAAGATGCAAGGACGGCGCTTGCCCAGGAGCGGACCGGCCAGGCGCCGCGGTCAACGCCAAGGCAGCTCCTCAACTGTCCTGTCTGCGGCGATGATCTTCCGGTCTCGTGTTATTCAATGCCGGCAAATGCCAGCGTTCTCGAGATACGCTGTCGTAATGCAGCTTGCGAAACACACGGGAGGTCGCTGCCGGTCGTCGTGATCGACGAGATCATGTACGCGACCCCGCCATCGCTGCTGATCGGCACGATCGACAAGTTCGCCCAGCTGCCCCGGCAGGAAAGGCTGGGAACACTGTTCGGTCTCGACGGGCGTGCGCCTCCGGGACTCATCATCCAGGACGAACTTCACCTGATCTCGGGCCCTCTCGGATCCATGGCCGG
>CAIUGU010000232.1 GCA_903898785.1 uncultured Pseudomonadota bacterium
ACGGCGATCTGTCCTGCAGGGCCTCCGAACGACACGAGGCCCAGGTGCAGCCAGAATCGGGCTGCTGCGCCGAACGGCGGGGCTGCTCCCGGCGCCGCCTGCGTCACTTGCCCGCGGCGAGCAGGGCGTCGATGCGGGCCGCGAATTCTGCGTAGGGCTTGGCGCCGGCGAACCCCTGGCCCTCCAGCTTGCCGTTCACGACCCGGCCGAGCAGGAACGTCGGCGTCGAAGCGACGCGGTTCGATCCAGCCAGAGCTACATCCTTGCGCACCGCGGCCTCCTGCGCGCCGTCCTTCCGGCACGCGGCGAACCGGGGCACGTCGAGCTCCAGTTCCGCAGCCAGCGCATCGAATGGCGCGTTGGCGAGCTCGTTCTGGCGGTCGAACACCGCGTGCCGGTATTCCCAGAACTTGCCCTGCTCGCCGGCGCAGCGCGCCGCGATGGCGGCCGGCATGGCGAACGGATGCATGGCAAGCGGGAAATCCCGTGCCACATAGCGCACTTTGCCGGTGTCGATGTAGTTGCGCTTGATCTCCGGAAACGTGTTCAGTGCGTTGCGCGCGCAGTGGTGACACTGAAGGTCGCTGAACTCGATGATCGTGACCGGGGCATCCGCGCTCCCGACGACGTTGAACTCGAGGCCCGTGGACGGCAAGAGGCCCTCGAAGCTCGCGCCGGCGGCGGCTGTCGAATGGCCGCCGGCAATCGCCAGCAGCATCAGGCTAAGGAACGGGGCAAGGCGTCGGGGCATTGGCAGAGCCTGCGTGGTTACGGGGCGGGCAGATTGCTACGCGGTGGGCCTGCGGATCAAGCCCTGCGAATCCGGAACGAGGTTTTGCGCGATCAAAGCCTTAACATATCCATGGCAAAGCCTGTCCGGCTCACGCGGCGAGAGAAGATGAAATACCTGCACACCATGGTTCGCGTCAGCGACATCGGCCAGTCGCTCCGCTTCTATTGCGACGCGCTCGGCCTGCGGGAGGTCCGCCGTTACGAGAACTCCCAGGGCCGTTTCACGCTGGTGTTCCTGGCTGCGCCCGGGGACGAATCGGCGCAGGTCGAACTCACGCACAACTGGGATCCCGAGCAGTACGGCATCGGCCGGGCATTCGGACATCTCGCCTACGAGGTGGACGACATCTACGCCGCCTGCCGTCGGCTGATGGAACACGGTGTCACGATCAACCGGCCGCCCCGCGACGGTCGCATGGCATTCGTGCGTTCGCCGGACAATATCTCCGTCGAGCTGCTGCAGAAGGGCGGGTCACTGCCGCCGCAGGACCCTTGGCAGAGCATGCCGAACGTCGGTGCCTGGTAGGACGAACGAGGAGTGATCATGCCGGCCGCGCTGATCACCGGCGCACTTTGCCGCGATCCGCCAGCCGGTCATTTCCAGTTCCTGTTCTTGGGGTCCCGCAGGAACCGCGCCGCGTCGGGAAGCGTCGGAGGCAGGTGCTTCGTGAACAGGCTCGGCGGGAAGTTGTTCACATACTTCGCGTAGACGGGCGCGTAGAGCGGCCAGGAAATCTCCGGAATCCTGTGCCGGGCCCGGTAGGCCCCGATCGGGATCGTTGCATCCACCTGCTGCTCGGCACCCGACTCGGCCCTGGCAATGATCTCGCCGCGCGCGTCGTAGACTGCGCTGCCGCCGCCGCCCGCGTTCTCCCAGATGCCCCGGTTGCCGGGAGAGATCGAGTTGTTGCAGATCGTGGCGTAGACGCCGTTGTACATCGCGCAGGCCTGGATGTCGGCCGGCGTGAAGCCTCCGGTGGCCGTGCGCAGGAAGATCTCGCCGCCCTTCAGCGTCATCGCGCGGAACAGCTCCGGCTCGCGCTGCACCGACGACGTGCAGAAGTTTCCCCACGGTGTGCGCGTCACCGGTATGACTTCGTCCGGTCCGTACATCTCGGTGTACCGGTCGAGGCAGTTGTAGATCGTCGAGGTCATCAGCTCGATCGGCTGCCGTCCCGCGGTGAAGACCCCCATGATGTTGCGGGCCTTCCAGTGTTTCGCAACGATCTTTCCGTCGGGCCCCAGCATCGTCGTGATCGAGAGGATGTGGTTCGGCCAGTCCCTGTCGTCTCGCACGTACGAGCCGAACACGATGTAGCAGCCGTACTGCTGCGCTTTCTTCGACAGCGCCTCGCTCTCCGGCCCCGGCAGCTCGATCGCAGTCCTGAGCACGTCGGCGCGATCCCATTCGAACCTGAAGCCCGTGATCGGGAATTCGTGGAATTGCAGCAGGTCCTTGGCGGGACCGTAATTCTGCGTGTTGTCGATCAGGTCGAGCATGTGCTCGAGGTTTTCGCGACGGCCAGGCTCCGGGTTCTTTGCGTCCACGGGACGCAC
>CAIUGU010000233.1 GCA_903898785.1 uncultured Pseudomonadota bacterium
CCCTGTATCCGTCCGAACTGTCGGGCGGCATGGGGCGACGCGTCGCGCTGGCGCGCGCCATGGCGATGGATCCGGCGCTGCTGATCTACGACGAGCCCTTTGCGGGCCTCGACCCGATTTCCCTCGGCGTGATCCTGCGGCTCGTCAAGCAGACGAACGATGCACTGGGGCTGACGAGCATCGTGGTGTCGCACGACGTCGACGAGATCGCGACGATCGCCGACGTGAGCTACATCCTGTCCGCAGGCAAGGTGGTCGCGTCGGGCAATCCGAAGGCGCTCAAGGAGAGCAACACCGAACTGGTGCGGCAGTTCATGAACGGCCTGCCGGACGGCCCCGTTGCTTTCCATTATCCGGCGCCCGACTATCGCGAGCAGCTGCTCTCCGGAGGCGACTGAATGCGCCTCGTGCATGAATTGCTGGCATCGCTCAGGAACTTCGTGGCATCGGTCGGTGCGCTGTCGATCTTCTTCGTGCGCGTCCTCGGGCAGGTGCCCGCCGCGCTGCTGAAGCCCGGGTATGTCATTGCCCAGATCCACAATGCCGGCGCGCTGTCGCTTGTCATCATCATGACCTGCGGCCTGTTCGTCGGTGCGGTGCTCGGTCTGCAGGGCTACGATCTGCTGCAGCGCTTCGGCTCGGAGGATTCGCTGGGGACGGCCGCGGCGCTCGGGCTCATCAAGGAACTCGGGCCCGTCGTCACGGCGCTGTTGTTTGCGGGCAGGGCAGGGACTGCGCTCGCTTCCGAGATCGGCCTGATGCGCGCCACCGACCAGCTGTCGGCGATGGAGATGATGGCAGTGGACCCGATCCGACGCGTCGTCGCCCCGCGCTTCATCGGCGGCGTGATCGCGATGCCGCTGCTCAGTGCCATCTTCATCTCGATCGGTATTTACGGAGTGCATCTCGTCGGCGTGCAGCAGCTGGGGGTCGATCCCGGCTCGTTCTGGTCGCAGATGATCGCGAGCGTCGAGGCCGGCGACATCAACGAAGGCATCCTGAAGAGCTGCGTTTTCGGCGTGGCCTGCAGCCTGATCGCCGTGCACGAGGGCTACACGGCCCAGCCCACGGCGGAAGGTGTCGGCCGCGCAACGACCCGTACGGTGGTGATCTCCGCCGTGCTGACATTGATCCTGGATTTCATGCTCACGGCGGTGATGCTGTGAGACCAGAGCTGAGGTAACCGCATGCGTCAGTCCAGCGCCACCGAAATTTCCACCGGCCTGTTCGTCCTGCTCGGGTTCGCCGCCCTGCTGTTCATGGTGACGCAGATCACCAGCAGGGAGTTTTCGCTCGGCACCGGGTCCAACTACCGGGTCGAAGCGATGTTCGAGAACATCGGCGGCCTGAAGGCGGGCGCGCCGGTGTCCATGTCCGGCGTGACGGTCGGGCGCGTCGAGTCGATTGCCTACGACCAGACCGCCTACAAGGCCAAGGTCACGCTGCGCTTCGACGCGGCGTATGACCGGATACCCGAGGACAGCAATGCGGCCATCCTGACGTCCGGCCTGCTGGGCGGCCAGTACGTGGGGATCGCGCCCGGCGGTGCAGACGGCTTCCTCGAGGACGGCAGCAAGATCGAATTCGTGCAGGACGCACTGGTACTCGAGAACCTGATCAACCGTTTCATGGCAAGCATGTCGTCCCGGCCCGCCGAAGCGGCTTCCGGGGACGCGAAGGAGTAGGGCTCATGACCAAGGTCCAGGTTCGACACGGTCCGATGCGCATCGTGGCGCTCGCGGTGCTCGGCGCAGTGGTCGCATTCGCGCCGTTGGGCAGCCAGGCGGCGGAACCGGCCGCTGCCGCTGCGACGACGCAGAATCCCCGCGACCTGATCAACGGCGTGGCCCAGCAACTGCTGAAGGAACTGCAGACTCGTCGTGAGGAGCTGAAGAACGACCCGGTGGCGTTGCGCAAGCTGATCGACGAGACGCTGCTGCCGCACTTCGACACGCAGACAGCGGCACAGCGCGTACTGGCGGTCCACTGGCGGACGGCCACGCCCGAGCAGCGCCGGCGCTTCATCGACGCGTTCTACAAGTTCATGCTGCAGACGTACGGCAATGCGCTGGTGGAGTTCACGCCGAACCAGCTCGAAGTGCTGCCGTTCAGGGGCGATCCGAAGGCGAATACGGCGACGGTCGAAACGCGTGTCAACACGGGCAGCGGCAAGCCGATCCCGGTCAACTACTCGATGCGGCTGACGCCCACGGGCTGGAAGGCCTGGGACGTCACGATCGAAGGCATCTCGTACGTGCTGTCGTTCCAGAAGGACATCGGTGCCGAGGTCAACCAGAAGGGACTGGAGGCGGTGATCGCGCGCCTTGAGTCCGGTCAGCCAGCCCAGCCTGCCAAGCCCGGCACGCCGGCCCGGTGATGGTGCGATGACTGCCACTGCGGAGCTGCGCCAGGCCGATCCCGATCACTTTGCCGTGGTCGGCGAACTCGGCTTCGAGACGGTACGGGGCCTGCTGGCGTCGAGCGGGGCGCTGTTTGCCGGCGCAGGCCAGCAGTTCGAGGTGGATCTGTCCGGCGTCACGCAGAGCGACAGCGCAGGGCTTGCCCTGCTCATCGAGTGGCTGAAGCTGGCCGCTCGGTCCGGCAAGACGGTGCGCTTCACGCGCGTGCCCGCCCAGTTGCGCTCGCTCGCGCAGATCAGCGAGATCGACGGCTTCCTGCCCTTGTCCGCCTAGCCGGTCGCCTACGGTGCTGCGGGGGCCACGTCGCCTTCATCCAGCGGTTCGTCGTCGAAGGTCGGTTCCGGTGGGCTGCCGTCGAAAATCATGTACTCGCGGCGCTGCGCCCACGCATCCCGCATGAAGGCGTAACGGTCGAACACGTTCTCGATCTGCGCCTCGACCGGCAAAAGGTCCGCCCGGAAGCCGACGACTTCCAGCGCCCTCGCAGACCATTCCGCTTCCCATTGCACGTCGACGTAGCGCGACACGCCCGTGAAGTAATCCGCGATTCGCGACGGTGCGTCACGCAGGCTCGAAGGGCCCAGGAAAGGTAGCGTGACGTAGGGACCGGAGGGGACGCCCCACACGGCGAGCGTCTGGCCGAAGTCTTCCTCGTTGGCGGTGAGGCCCCCGATGGAAGCGGCATCAATCAAGCCGCCGACACCGGCCACCGTGTTGATCACCAGCCTCCCCGTATCCTGCAGGGCCAGACCCGCCTTGCCTTGCAACAGCTGATTCAGGATCGTGGTCGGGTAGCCCAGGTTGGCGAAGAAATTGCGGACGCCGGTCTGCATCCAGTGGGGTGTAATCCTTACATACGCCTTCGCAACCGGTTTCAGCGTGGCGCGATCGGCCACGTCGTTGAAGCGGTAGATGCCGCGGTTCAGGCCTTCCCAGGGATCCTCTGCCGTCGTCCGGCCGGGTGCGGTGGCACAGCCGGAGAGTGCCAATCCCAAGGCAACCAACGCCAGCATGCGGGTCCGGAGTCCGTTCTGAAGCATCAACACGTCTCGTCGTGGAAGAGGACGTGCAGATTCTAGCAGTTCACTCGCCGAGGCGTTCCTGTCGCGGCCCGCCGCCACTGCTGCTGCTCATCCTGCCTCGTTGGCGTTTGGGCAGTGCTGCCTGGACTTCCTCCATGCGCGCCTGGAACTTCGCCCGCTGCACGGACGTCAGTTCAGGCACGTCCAGCGCCATCTTCAGCTGGTTGATGGCCAGCGGCAGGTCGCCGCCCATCAGGTGGTACTCGGCCATGTAGTAGTAAGAGTCCGCCACGTCGCCGGCCGCGTTGGCGGCGCGCGCAATCAGCCGCGCCTGCTCCGGCGTCGGGGGCACGTTGTTGAAGAGGTCCAGCAGCACCTGGTGCGCGCGGGGGGAGTCGCCTTGCTGCATCAGGGATTCGGCATACCGCACCGTGACAGGCACGTTGCGAGGGAAGAGGTTGCGTGCGCGGTCCAACGTTGCAAGCGCCGCCTTGTCGTTGCCGGCCTGCTGCAGCGCCTGGCCGAGCGCAGTGTGGTACTGGATGACCGTCTGGTCGGATTCAAGCAGCGCCGCGAAGATCGGTACGGCCACCTCGGCGCGGCCGGCGGTCATCAAGGCGAGGCCCTTGCCATAGCGTTGGGCGGGCGACGCATCGGCTTCATTGGTGATGATCGCCGCGTAATAGTCGAGTGCCGTCTTGCCGGCCGGCGTCGCCAGCACGCGCATGCGTTCCCGGGTGAGGGCATACCCCAAGCTGTCCGGGTTGTAGGGGCCTCCCTGGTACTGCTGCGCACGGCTGCGCGTTTCCGAGATGCGGGTGGTGCTGACCGGGTGGGTACGCAGCATCTCGGGGATCATGCCTTCGCCTGCGCCTGCGCGGCGTCCCAGCGTCTCGAAGAAGGCAGGCATCGTGTTCGGATCGAAACCCGAGTTCGCGAGGAACGC
>CAIUGU010000234.1 GCA_903898785.1 uncultured Pseudomonadota bacterium
CTATCTGCTCGCGGTGAATCTCGCCTGGCGCCTGGTCTGGGCCTTCATCGGCTCCCCCTTCGCTCGCTGGCGAGCGTTGCTGCCTGGAATGCAGCGCACAGGACCTTCGATGGGAGCTTACCTTGGTGCCATGTCCAGCCCCGACGCGCCCCGGTACCTCGGGCACAATCCCATCGCGCGGCTCATGGTGACGGCGCTGTTGCTGGTGCTGACGCTACAGGCACTCAGCGGGCTGGTACTGGCTGGTACTGACATCTACTACCCCCCACTGGGGCCCTGGATAACGGGCTGGATTGCAGCGCCCGGCATCGATCCAGCGACGCTGGTGCCCTATGTCCAGACCGGCATCGACCCTGACGCATGGAAGGAAATGCGCGCCTTCCGGTCACCTGTTGTGGCGGCTCACGGCTGGGGCTTCTATGTCCTTCTGGTGCTGGTGCTGATCCACATCGCCGGCGTCCTCTACACCGAGATTCGCGAAGGGGGCGCCATCGTTTCAGCCATGTTCACGGGCCGCAAACTGCTGGACCGCCGCCCCGTGGACCTCGACGACCCGCGTCCCAGGTAGCGCCCTCACCGCCGTCGCGCGGGACCCGGTCGGGATGGAACGCCGATATCCTCGTGCCACAGCGCCGGGTTTGCGCTGATGAACTGCCGCATCAATTCGATGCAGCTGGCATCCTGGAGCACCACGACGTCGACCCCGCGGGCGCGGAGCAGCGCCTCCTCGCCCATGAAGGTCCGGTTCTCGCCCACCACCACCTTGCGAATGCCGTACAAGAGGATCGCCCCGCTGCACATCGAACACGGCGACAGCGTCGTGTAGAGCACCGACCTGCCGTAGACATCGGCGGCCTGGCGACCCGCATTCTCGAAGGCATCCATCTCGGCGTGCAGGATCGCGCTGCCCTGCTGGACGCGCCGGTTGTGCCCGCGGCCAATGATGCGTCCCGTGTCGACGATCACGGAGCCGATGGGAATCCCACCCTCCTGCCCTCCCCGCCGGGCTTCCTCCAACGCGGCCTGCATGTACTCATCCATCAATTTGGCCTTCGGGCAGAAAGCAGCGAGTGGCGCACGACGGCTATCGAGGCTCCCCATGCACTGGACAATACTCCGAGTACCGGCTTTTGGCCTACAATCGATGCCATGAGGATCGCACTATTCGGCGGCACCGGATTCTTTGGCGGGTATCTGGTCGATGCGCTACTCGCGGCCGGCCACGAACCCGTCGTGCTCGTTCGCGAAGGCAGCAAGGCAAAGGTGCGTGAGGCCGCGCGCTGCACGCTCGTCACGGGCGACATCGGTTCGGCGGCAGCGATCGACGCGACGCTGCAAGGGTGCGACGCGGCGGTCTACAGCATCGGCATTCTTAGGCAAGCCCCCGGTCGCGGCATCACGTTCAAGGCGCTGCAACTGGACGGACTCGTGCGCGTCGTCGATGCCGCCCGCAAGCTGGGGGTCAGGAGGCTGCTGCTGATGAGCGCCAACGGCGTCAAGGCGCTTGGCACGCCCTACCAGGAGACGAAATTCCTGGCAGAGCAGTGCGCGCAGCAAAGCGGCCTCGACGTCACCGTGTTCCGGCCATCCGTCATCTTCGGCGACCCGCGCGGCACCACGGAGTTCGCCACGCAGCTCTGCCGCCAGATGATCGCGCCGCCGCTGCCTGCCGTCGGGTTCTATTCCGGTAGTCCGCGAGCCAACACGATCGTCATGTCGCCCGTGCACGCGCGCGACGTAGCCGATGCGTTCACGCAGGCGCTGGGGCGCCCTGAGACGATCGGCAGGACTTACGTCCTCGGCGGACCGGAGGTATTGTCGTGGACCGGGATCCTGCGCCGCATCGCCGTCGCGGCAGGAAAGCCGGGCAAGGCGATCGTGCCGATGCCCGTCGGGCTGATGCGGCTCGCTGCCACGTTCCTCGACTGGCTGCCGTTCTTCCCGGTGACCCGGGACCAGTTGACGATGCTGGTCGAGGGCAACGCGGCCGCCTCGGGCGAGCTCGACGCGCTCATCGGCCGGCCGGCGCAGCCGTTCACGCCGGCAACGCTCGGCTACCTCGCGCGCTGATGTACCCGGATCCAGCCCAATACGGGGCCCACCGTCGCGAGCGCGCATAGGTCAACGAGAGGCTCTTCAAGCATGCATCCACGGGACACCGACGATTCGTTCCTGCGCCGGCTCAGCTTACGCAGTTGCGACGTATCGGAACGCTGGTTCCCGGACCCCTATGTCTTTGCGGTGCTGGCCGTCGCACTGGTCGCGGCCGCCGCGCTGCTGATCGGCAGCCGGCCGGTGGCTGTCGTGCAGGAGTTCGGCAACGGCTTCTGGAGCCTGATCCCGTTCACGCTGCAGATGAGCTTCATCATCATCGGCGGCTACGTCACTGCCGACTCCCCGCCGGTGGAAAAACTGGTGACGCGCCTCGCGGCGCTGCCCCGCACGGGACGCGGGGCGGTCGCCTTCGTCGCGACGTTCAGCATGCTCGTGTCGCTGATCCACTGGGGACTGAGCCTGATCCTCGGCAGCCTGCTCGTACGCGCGCTGGTACGACGCGAAGGCTTGGCGATGGACTATCGAGCGGCCGGCGCGGCGGCGTATCTCGGCCTCGGCGCCACGTGGGCCATGGGACTCTCGTCGTCCGCCGCGCAGTTGCAGGCCAACCCCGCGAGCATGCCGCCCTCGCTGCTCGCCATCAGCGGCGTCATCCCGTTCAGCGAAACCATCTTTCTGTGGCAGTCGCTGGTGCTTACCGTGCTGCTCGTCATCGTCAGCACGTGGATCGCGTGGGCAACGGCACCGGTGCCCGCCCGCGCAAGAACCGCGTCGGATCTCGGCGTCGTGCTGGATCAACGGAAATACGAGTTGCCGCCGCGCAGCCGCCCCGGCGACTGGCTGGAATACAGCCCGGCGCTGAATGTGTTTCTCGCGCTGCTCGGCGCCGGCTGGCTGTGGCTCGAGTTCTCGGCCAAGGGCGCGATCACGGCGGTGGCCAACCTGAACACCTACAACCTGCTCTTCCTGATCCTCGGCCTGCTGCTGCAATGGCGGCCGAGGCGGTTCCTGGATGCCGTCTCGCGCGCGATCCCTGGCGTCGCCGGCGTGCTGATCCAGTTCCCGCTGTATGGCGCGACCGCCACCATCCTGACCAACGCCACCAATGCCGACGGCGTCTCCGTCGTCACGGTCCTGACCCACGCGTTCGGGCAGGTCACCACGAGCGGCACGTTCGCGTGGGTGATGGGCGGTTACTCGGCCCTCGTCGGCATGTTCATTCCCTCGGGCGGCGGCAAGTGGCTCATCGAGGCGCCGTATGTCATGCAGGCCGCCATCGACGTCCAGTATCCGCTCGGCTGGGCCGTGCAGATCTACAACGCGGCGGAAGCGCTGCCGAACCTGATCAACCCGTTCTGGATGCTGCCGCTGCTCGGCGTGCTCGGCCTCAAGGCGCGCGACCTGATCGGCTTCACGTTCATGCAGTTCGTCGTGCATGTGCCGCTGGTGCTGTTCCTGCTGTGGCTGCTCGGCACCACCGTGGCCTACCATCCGCCGGTGATGCCGTAGCGCCCTGACCAACCCAACCACGCCCGATCCGGTCTATTCTTGACACCGCCATGAACCCGCGCTTCGCCCTGCTGCTGTTGTCTTCGCTTTGCGCCCCTGCCCTGGCCGACGAAGGCATGTGGACGCCATCGCAGTTGCCGCAACTGGCGGGCCCGCTGCGTTCAGCCGGGCTCGAGCTCGACGCCACGCAGCTCTCGCGCCTCGAGGACTATCCGCTCGGCGCCGTCGTCAGCCTCGGCGGCTGCACGGGATCGTTCGCATCGGATGCCGGACTCGTCGTGACGAACCATCACTGCGCGTACGGCAGCATCCAGTACAACTCCACGTCGGAGCGCAACCTGCTCACGCTCGGCTTCCATGCGAAGGCACAGGCCGACGAACTCCCGGCCGCGCCCGGGAGCCGCATCTTCGTGACGGTGGCCACGACCGACGTGACCGACCGGGTCATCGATCGCCGCACTGCGCGTCTCGCGGGCCGGGCGCGCACGCTGGCCATCGAGGACCACGAGAAGCAGCTCGTCGCCGAGTGCGAGCGGGACAAGGGACATCGCTGCAACGTGGTCGCGTTCCACGGCGGCCTCGAGTACCGGCTGGTCAGGCAACTCGAGATCCGCGACGTCCGGCTCGTGCACGCGCCGCCCGAGGGCGTGGGCAAGTTCGGCGGCGACACCGACAACTGGATGTGGCCGCGCCATACCGGCGATTTCACGTTCTATCGCGCCTATGTCGGCAAGGACGGCAAGCCGGCCGACTTCAGCCGCGACAACGTGCCGTACCGTCCCCGGCTGCACCTGAAGCTCGCGCCGGCCGGCATCAAGGAAGGCGACTTCGTGATGGTCGCGGGCTATCCGGGACGCACCAACCGCCACCGCCTCGCCTCGGAAGTCGGCTACACGTTCGAGCGCGCCTATCCCGAGTTCGTCGGCCTTGCGACCACGCAGCTCGCCGTCATCGACAACGCCACGAAGGGTCGCGATGCGGCGGCGCTCAAGTACGCAAGCACGGTGGCGTCGCTGCACAACACGCTGAAGAACCGCCAGGGCATGATCGCGAGCTACCGGCAGACGGACCTGCTCGACCGCAAGCAGCAGGAGCTGCGCGAGCTGAAGGCGTGGGTCCAGGCCGACGCGGAACGCACGCAGCGGTTTGCCGGCGACATCGAGGCGGTGGAGGCCGTGATCGCCGAGCGTCAGGCAGTGGCGCGCCGGGAGTTCCTGCTGGGACCGTCGACGCCGCGCCTGCTCGGGGCCTCCCGCACGCTGTATCGCCTTGCCAACGAAAAGCAGAAGCCTGCGGACAGCGCCCGCAAGCCCGCCTTCCAGTCGCGCAACTGGCCACGCATCCGCCAGGGCCTCGAAGCCGTCGACCGCCGCTACGACGAGCAGGTGGACAAGGCGCTCGCCGCGCATTTCCTGAACGACTATCTCGCGCTGCCGGCCGAGCAGCAGAACAAGGCGTTCCTCGCCGCGCTCGGGGTGCGTCGCGGCATGACGCCCGCCGACATCGACTCGCGCCTCACTGCTCTGTACCAGGGCAGCCGACTGGGCATTGCCGAGGACCGCCTCGCCTGGCTCGAGCGGGATGTCGACGCCTTCAAGCGCAGCAACGACACGTTCATCCGCGCAGCCGTTGCGTTGTACGACGACGACCGCGTCCGTGAAGACCAGGACGACGAGCTGGACGGCAAGCTGCAGCGGGCCTACGCGAACTACATGCGGGCGCTCATCGCGTGGAAGGATTCGAGGGGCGAGCCCGTGTACCCGGACGCGAACGGCACGTTGCGCATCACCTACGGCAAGGTCGCCGGGCGAACCGCAGGCAATGCGGACGGCGTTGCGTGGACGGCCTTTACGTCCCTGAGGGGTATCGCCGCCAAGCACACGGGCACCGGCGAGTTCGACGCACCCGACAACCAGCTCGCTGCGATCAAGGCTGGCGTATTCGGCGCCTACGAGGACCCGCAGCTGGGCTCCGTCCCCGTCAACTTCCTGTCGACGCTGGACATCACCGGCGGCAATTCCGGCTCGCCGGTACTCAACGCCCGCGGTGAGCTCGTTGGCCTCGCGTTCGACGGCACGCTCGATGCGGTGCTGTCCGACTGGGACTTCAACCCCGCCACCACGCGCACCATCGCCGTCGACCTGCGCTATGTCCTGTGGCAGCTGCAAGTCGTCGACAAGGCTGACGCATTGCTCAGGGAAATGGGCGTGCCGTGACGACGCTGCGCGACAACGTCCTGATCCAGCGGGACGCCATCGATCGGGACGAACTGCAGCTCCTCAACGAGCAGATCCGGCAAGCGCAGATGACCGACTCGCTGGTCTCTGACTTCGAAGGCGAGGCCGAGGCCGGCGTCGTCGAATGGGTGATCAACAAACAGATCCGCGATACCCAGGAAGTGCAGTTGCCGGCCGACGTCATCGCACGGCTCGACGGCATCATCGACGCAGGCGTACAGGCGTTCATCGATCCGTTCTACGCGGTGCGCGTACGCGACCGGGAACCGCCGCAGGTGCTGCACTACGGGACCGGCGGCCATTACATCCCGCACGTGGATGCCGAGACGCTGTTCAAGGACGACTCGGGACTCGACCTGTGGGAGAAGTCACTGGATCGCGACCTCTCGGTCGTCTGCTTCCTCAATGACGACTTCACGGGTGGCGAACTGGTGTTTCCGGGCCTCGATCTCGTCATCAAGCCGCAGGCGGGCACGCTGGTCTGCTTTCCCGCAGACCACAACTACATCCATGGCGTGAACCCGGTGACTGCGGGTCATCGCTACACGCTCGTGACGTGGAAGCGCGTCCACGGCATGCCCACGATGGACGAGATCAACGAGATGACGATGGACGAGTACCATCGCCGTTATCCCACGCAGATCGAGCAGCCGCCGCGAGTGGTCAAGGGCGGCGCGAGGTAGCCCGCATGTTCGACAGCCCCACCGCAATCCTGATCATTCTCGCCGGAGGGTGGTTCTTCGCGACGCCCGACGCCACGCGCGTCGACAAGGACGTGACGCTGTCCGTCTATCCTTCGTATTCCGGGATCCGCGGCCTCGACCGGGAGACAGCCAGCGGCCACATGAACTGGAAGACCACTTTCGACGCAACCTATCACTCGAGCACTCGAACGAAGGCGGGCCTTGGACTCCTGCACATCAGCAATGGCGGCTACCGCGATCCCAACACGGGCATCGAGGCGCTGCGGGTCGCGCTGGAATACGACTTCTGAGGGAGGCGACTGTGTCCAGGACATTGGTGGTCTATTTCTCCCGGACCGGCACCACGCGGAAGGTCGCCGGCGAAATCACGGCCAGGGCGCAGGCGGAATGCGAGGAAATACGCGAAAGCCGGGGCCGCAGGGGACTGCTGGGATACCTCCGCAGCGCCCGCGAGGCCCTGGCCAGGCGCATTGGCGAAATCGACGCCCCCAAGCACGATCCTGCCCTCTACGACCTCGTCGTGATCGGCTCGCCCGTGTGGGCGAGCAACATGTCCGCCCCGGTTCGCGCCTACCTCACGCGACACCTTGGCCAGTTCCGCCGCGTCGCGTTCTTCTGCACGCAGGGCGGCTCCGGCGGCGCAAAGGTCGTGCAAGCCATGGCGGAACTGTGCGGCCAGCCGCCGGTCGCCACGCTCGTCCTGAACGAGCGTGAGATCCGCGCTGGTCGGCACCAGCGGCAACTGGATGCGTTCGTCAGCTCGCTGGAAACGAGCCCGCGCAATCCTGCGTAGCGCAGGGTTGCCTCGCGACGATTGCGGCGTACAGCCGGGCAAGGACCGCGCTAGCCGCTGCGGCTGGCCGCACCCGGATGGGGCGTGATCGTCGGCCCGCAGTCGGGTATAGCGGTACGGTCCTGCACCACGCAAGTTGCTGGCCAGCCCGTGCGGCCATCGCGAGCCCGGGTGCGAGGCAACGTCTGCAAGCGCACTGTCGCCCGCCTCCCTTAGAATGTCGATCCTTGTCGGGGCCGTCGCAGCTCCCGTCCGTCTGGAGTCGTCGCATGAACGTTCGCGGGTTCGCCTTGGGATTGCTGTTGCCAGTCTTGGCCGTCTCGGTCGCGCAGGCCCAGGGAAGGGCGCCGCAGACCGCCGTGCCCGTTGCACAGATCGACGCGCTGTATCCGGGTTTGCGGGACGTCTACATCGACCTGCACCGGAATCCGGAGCTCGCGTTCCAGGAGACCCGCACGGCCGCCCTGCTGGCAGAGAAGCTGCGGGCCCTCGGCTTCGAGGTCACGACGGGTGTCGGCCGCACCGGACTCGTCGCACTCCTCAGGAACGGCACAGGCCCCACCGTGATGATGCGGACGGAGATCGACGCGCTGCCGGTAGCGGAGAAGACCGGCCTGCCGTTCGCGAGCACCGTGACCGCGCAGAATGCCAGCGGCCAGTCCGTTCCCGTGATGCACGCCTGCGGGCACGACCTGCACATGACCGCGTGGCTCGGGACCGCCACGGTGATGGCGCAGAACCGCTCGCGCTGGCGCGGCACGCTGATGATGGTCGGGCAGCCTGCAGAGGAATCCTTGAGCGGCGCGCGGGCGATGCTTGCCGACGGGCTGTTCACGCGGTTCCCGAAACCGGACTACGCGCTGTCGCTGCATGACGATGACACGATGCCCGCCGGCACCGTCGGCTATCGCGCCGGCCTGTTCCGCGCGATGTCCGATGCCGTGACGATCACCGTCTACGGTCGCGGCGGCCACTCCGCCATGCCGCACAACACCGTCGACCCGGTCGTGCTCGCATCGCGCATCGTGCTCGCGTTGCAGACGATCGTGTCGCGCGAGAACAATCCCGTGGACCCGGTCGTCATCACGGTCGGCGCCATCCAGGGCGGCACGCAAGGCAACGTGATTCCGGATGAAGTGCGGCTGCTGCTGTCGGTGCGCACGTACTCGGAAGCGGTGCGCACGAAGACACTGGCCGCCATCCGTCGTGTGGTCCGCGGCGAAGCCATCGCAGCGAACGCCCCAAAGGAGCCGCGCGTCGACGCACCCGAGCGCGGCAATGCGATGGTCTACAACGATCCCGCGCTGATCACCCGGCTCGTCACGGCGCTGCGCCGCGAGCTTGGGCAAGCGAAGGTCGTCGAGATGCCGCAGAAGATGACCTCTGAAGACTTCGCCGAGTACGGCCTGGCCGGCGTGCCGTCTGCGCTGCTGCACATCGGTGCCGTCGATGCCGCCGACCTCGCGAAGTCACGCGAGTCGGGCGTTCCGTTGCCCGCGCCCCACTCGTCCGAATGGGCCCCGGTCCTCGAAACCACGCTGAAGGGCGCCATCCACGCCGAAGTGGCGGCGCTCCTCGAGCTGTTCAACAAGCGCTAACGAGCTCCCCCGCCCGGCAGCGCGAACGCGACGAACTCTCCGCTATAGCCCGCCCCCGAGATCGGGACGATGAGGTACTGCTTGCCGTTCAGCATGTACGTCATCGGCGATCCGGTCTGCGGAGCCGGCATGTACACGGCGCCGACTTCCGTGCCCGTCATCTTGTCGTAGGCGCGCAGCATCGACCCGCGACGGCCGCCCGGCGTCGTGCCGAACCCGGGTTCGCCCGAGACGACGAGCGGCCCCATCACCAATACGCCCGTGCGTCCGTTGGCGCGGCCGGTGCGCGGGATGGTGAGTCCTTTCAGCGCCGGATGATTCTTTACCGCATCGGGCGTTTCGCCATGGGCCACCTGCCACACGATCTCGCCCTGGTTGAGGTCGATCGCCGAGATCGTTCCGTACGGGGGCTTGAGCAATGGCAGGCCCTGCACGGTGACATTGGCCCCAGCTGCCTCGCCCGACGAAGCGCCCACGACGGGCGCCGCCGCCGGGGCCGCGATCGCGGGATCGCGGGCGAGACCATTGACGTACGCGAACTCTTCCGGCTTCGGGCCCGGCACCAGGCCGATCACCGACGAACTGCGGAACGAGTACACGAAGAATCGGTTCGTCTCCGGATCGAACGCACCGCCCGGCCAGTTCACCCCGCCGGTCGACGATGGCACCATCAGCAGCCCAAGCGGACCTTCCCACTTGCTCACCGGCGGCGGCGTGAACAGCGGGCCCATCTTGTAGCGCGACACGACCTTCAGCGCTTCGGCACGCAGCTCCGGCGTGAAATCGATCAGGTCGTCGTTCGAGATGCCTTGCAGGTCGAACGCCTTCGGCTTGGTCACGAACGGCTGCGTCGGTGAATACTTCTCGCCCGGCACATCGCCCATCGGCACGGGCCGCTCTTCGATCGGCCACACAGGCTTGCCGGTCTCGCGGTCGAGCACGTAGAGCCAGTTCTGCTTGGTGGGCTGCGCCAGCGCCTTGATCTTGCGACCTTCGACGGTGATATCCGCCAGCACGGGTGCCGCGGGGATGTCGAAGTCCCAGACGCCGTGGTGGACGAGCTGGTAGTGCCACTTGCGCTTGCCGGTCTTGAGGTCGAGCGCGACGATGCTCTCGCCGAACAGCCCGGCACCCGGACGATGGCCGCCGTAGTAGTCGCCGGTCGGCAGCTCGACAGGCAGGTAGACGAGCCCGAGTTCCTCGTCGATCGACATCTGCGCCCACACGCCGACGTTGCCCGTGTACTCGGCCGACCCGTCTTCCCAGGTCTCGTAGCCGACCTGGCCCTTCTTCGGAATCGTGTGGAAGATCCACAGGCGCTTGCCGGTGCGCACGTCGAAGCCGCGGATGTAGCCCTTCTCGTGGATGCGGCTCTTCGGCACGCTGCCCGGCAGGTGTGCAGCCCCGATCACGATGACGTCCTTCGCGATGACAGGCGCGGAATGCAGGCCGATCTCGCCGGTCTCGAGATCGATGTCCTGGTCCATGTTCTGCTTCAGGTCCACGACGCCGTTGGTGCCGAAGCCCCGCACGGGGACGCCGGTCTTCGCATCCAGCGCCACCATCCTGTAGCCGGGCGTGACATAGAGGATGCGGCTCTCCTTGCCGTCGCTCCAGTAGGCGAGGCCACGGCCCGAGAGGCGCCGCGGGGCCGCTGCACCCCGCTTGCCTTCGTCTTCACGATGAACCCACAGCAGCTCGCCGGTGGCAGCGTCGAGCGCGACCACCGAGCGACGGGTGCCGGCGGTCGTGTAGAGCACGCCATCGACCATCAACGGCGTGGACTGCAGGTTGAACTCCGCCTGCGGCCCGAGCGCATCCGTCTTGAAGCGCCACGCGACCTCGAGGTCCTTGAAGTTCTCGCGATTGATCTGCGTGAACGGCCGATACCGCCAGCTCGCAAGGTTGCCCCCGTAAGTGCGCCATTCGTTGGCCGCGTTGGCCGGCCGCGGCTCGGCCGCCGTGACTGACCCGACTGCCACCAGATGAACGGCTGCAACGACGGCAGCCCCCTTTAGCCATGTCGCGATATGTCCCATCACATCCCCCTTGCGTGTTCTTGTTCGAGCAGCGGCGCTGCGCGGGCGCCGACGAGCAGGGATGTCGCCAGACTCGCCATCGCCAGCAGGACCAGCTTGCGGACGCGTGTCATCGCGTTCTCCTTGGCCGTCCCATGAACAGGAATCGCGATACTAGCGTAATCGTCCCTCCGCAGTGCAGTTGCGTCGGCCGACATCATCCGGCTGGACGCGAGTCGCGCATCGATGATGCAACGCAACTGTCCGTTGCGACGTCAGCAGACCGTTCCACCACCATCGGTCGCGTGGGGCGTGCGCCAATCGCCCCCTGTCCGCCGGAGGCTCGCGAGGCGTAAGCTTGTCGCCCCCTCCTCTCTTGCTGCCCATCATGACGGACACCTCCTGGACACGCCGATCCTTCCTGACTGCCGCCGTCGCCGCGCCGGCGATCATCGCGTCGCGGGCGCGTGCAGCGGACTTCAGCTTCGCGCAGTACCACAACCAGGCGGTGGATACGCCCTTGCATCGCAACCTCGTTGCCATGTGGGATGCCATCGCACGCGAGACGAAGGGTCGCCTCGTCGCGCGCGTCTACGCGGAAAACAACGGCATCCCGGGCGGCGACCAGGACGCGCTCAAGATGCTGCTGTCGGGCGAGATCGCGTTCTTCACGCTGATGGGAGGCATTCTCGGCCAGGTGAGCCCCATTGCGGAGGCCCAGCAGTTGCCGTTCGCGTTCAGCTCGGCAGCACAGGCGCACAAGACCATGGACGGCCGGTTCGGCCGCCTGATCGCGACCTCGCTGGAAGACAAGGGCATCCATTTATTCCCGGTCGGCAGCTTCGACAACGGCATGCGCCAGGTGGCCAGCATCGAACGCGCGCTGGTCAAGCCGGAAGACTTTGCCGGCATCCGCATGCGGGTCCCGCCCGGCCAGGTGATCGCGGACACGTTCCGGGCCTTTGGCGCCAACCCGGTCACCACCACGGCCAACCAGATCCTGGAGGCCATGCAATCCGGCCGCGTCGATGCACAGGAAAATCCGCTCGCGGTGATCGAGGGCTTCAAGCTGTACCAGGTGACGAAGCACATCAGCATGACCAACCACATCTGGTCCGGCTTCAACCTGATGGCGCATCGCCCGACGTGGACCCGCCTGCCGGAAGACCTCCGCAATATCGTCACTCGCAATGCCACGCTGTACGTGCAGCGGCAACGCGCGGAGCAGCAGGCCTTCAACGACGGGCTCAAGTCCACGCTGACCGCGCGCGGCATCACCTTCCATGACGTGGATCAGGCAGCGTTCCGCCGGCGGTTGTCCGGGCTGTACGCGAACTGGAAGGAAAAGATCGGCCCGCGCGGCTGGAGCCTGCTCGAGGCCGAGGTCGGCAAACTGGGCTAGGGGCTCTTGCCGCCCCACCCGGCGGCGACGAGATAGTCCTCGAACGTCATCAGCCACGGATACCGGCGGCGCAACGCCGCGACATCGA